>CBDDTG010000065.1:0-83656 GCA_965233665.1 Bacterioplanes sp.
TTAGTGGCTGATCCATATATAGCCAGTACTCCTACCTACCACACAAACGATACCACCGCTCTAAGCTATAAACGCGATTTTGCGTTTGGGGTTTCGGCGGCCGCCTACGTTGGCAATGGCAGGACCTGCCAGCATCCGCTGTTGGCGTTGCGGCGATCGCAGCATTGGCAGCGAAGGGCAGACGGCCTGCGCAGCGCTTTGCAGAATCATTCAGAGGTGCCTTAACCACCCATAAAAAAACCGCCCACGGCTACAAGCACTGGGCGGTTTATTTAGATCAAGCCGAATAACAGCGCACGCAGCTTTTAACGCAACAACAACAGCGGTATATCACTCTGGCTTACCATCTTGCGGGTATGACTGCCCACAAAAAACTGGCGAATACGCGAATGGCCATAAGCGCCCATCACCATTAAGTCGATACTGTGCTCTTGCTGGTACTGCGCTAATGCCGGTTGCACCTCGCCGTGTAAGTGGGCGACGGTCACGTCAAAGCCTTGCTCGCGCAACTGCTGTGCTGCACTTTGCAGTTGCTGCTGATGAGCATCATCGTCGTGGCCAACCATGACCAAGTGACAGGGCAGGTCTTTTAACAGTGGGCTTTGTGAATAGGCATCCAACGCTTTTTGCGCGGTGTCGCTGCCGTCGAAGGCCACCATAAAGCGCTCGGGTGTTTTAAACTCGCCCACGGTCACCAGCAGTGGGCTATCACAGCCACGCACTACGGCTTCTAAATGTGAGCCCAGGCTGTGGTCGAGGGTGTCGTGTGCCTCGCCTTGACGGCCCATCACCAGCACGCGGGTATCGGCTTGCTGCTCTAATAAAGTTTCGACCACGCCGCCGTGGCGCTGTAAGGTTTCGATTTGCTCGGCGCCATGCTCACGCACCAGCTGCTCGGCGTCGGCCAGTATGTGCTTGCCATGCTCCAATGCTAGGCGGGCGCGCTGCTCATCCAGCTCGGTCAGTTGGCGCAACAGGTGCTCGCGTGCGCCCAAACCAATGCTGCCAGAGAGGTTATCTTGGTGGCTGGTGTCGCGCTCAAGTACGTGCAATAAACGCAGCGGCGCTTGCAAGCGTTGGCTGACCCAAGCGGCAGCCTGGCAGACGGTTGGGGCAATGGCCGAGCCGTCGATGCAAGCAACAATATGACTCATGTGTTTCTCCTTGTCGGGCGGCTCAATGGCCACCCATGAGTTTTTCAACCTCGGCTGGGTCGTTGTGCACACCGAAGCGGTCGACAATGGTCTCGGTTGCTTCATTCATGCCGACCAGCTCTACCTCGGCGCCTTCGCGGCGAAACTTAATGACGACTTTATCCAGTGATGATACTGCCGTAATGTCCCAGAAATGCGCTTGCGTTAGATCAATGGTGACCTTGCTCACGGCTTCGCGGAAATCAAAGGATTTCACAAAGCTCTCGGAGGAGGCAAAGAAAACTTGGCCAATCACAGCGTAACGACGCTCATCGGCCTGCTCGGTGGTGCTTTTAACCACCATAAAGCGGCCGATTTTGTTGGCAAAGAACAGCGCTGCCAGCAGTACGCCGGTAAACACCCCCAGCGCCAGGTTGTGCGTGAACACCACCACAGCGACGGTTGCCAGCATGACCACATTGGTGGAGAGCGGGTGCTCTTTTAGGTTGCGGATCGACTCCCAAGAGAAGGTACCAATCGACACCATAATCATCACTGCTACCAAGGCCGCCATGGGGATCTGGCCGACCCAGTCAGATAAGAACACCACCATAATCAGTAGCAGCAAGCCGGCAGTAAAGGCCGATAAGCGCCCGCGGCCACCGGATTTAACGTTAATGATCGACTGGCCAATCATGGCACAGCCGGCCATGCCACCCAGTAAGCCGGCGCCAATATTGGCGATGCCTTGGCCTTTGCACTCTTGGTTTTTATCGCTTTCGGTGTCGGTTAAATCGTCAACAATGGTGGCGGTCATCATGGATTCTAAAAGGCCCACGGCTGCCAGTGAAACTGAGTAGGGCAGGATGATCCATAAGGTTTCCAACGTCAGCGGTACTTCCGGCCATAGGAACACGGGCAAGGTGTCGGGCAGCTCGCCCATATCGCCCACGGTGCGAATTTCCAAACCAAACGCGATTGATACGGCGGTCATGGTCAGGATGCACACCAGCGGCGAGGGCAGCCAGCTGCCCACTTTGGGCACATACGGGAACAAATAAATAATGCCAAGGCCAGCGGCGGTCATGGCATACACATGCCAGGTCACATCGGTCAGCTCTGGCAATTGCGCCATAAAGATCAAAATCGCCAGGGCATTAACAAAGCCGGTGACCACCGAGCGCGAAACAAAGCGCATTAAATTGCCGAGCTTCAAATAGCCAGCGCCAATTTGCAAAACGCCGGTCAGCAAGGTGGCGGCGAGCAAATATTGCAAGCCATGCTCTTTTACCAGAGTCACCATCAGCAGTGCCATGGCGCCCGTGGCGGCGGAAATCATGCCCGGACGACCGCCAACAAACGCAATAATCACGGCAATACAGAAAGAAGCGTACAACCCCACTTTGGGGTCAACACCGGCAATAATAGAAAAGGCGATGGCCTCGGGGATCAGTGCCAGTGCCACAACGGTACCGGACAATAAATCGCCGCGGACGTTGGAGAACCACTCCTGTCGTAATCGTTCAAGCATAAAGGTTCCTATTATGTGTCCAGTGCCAAGTAGCCACTGGGCCAAAATTGAAAATCAGATCGAGTTTGTCCACGCGGATCAGTGACAGAAAAGCTGTGACCGAACATTCATGCGGTGGCTGAGATAGTTGCACGCAGAATGGCTCTGGGCTGGTGTGCATGGGAGCGGCGATTATACAGATTGGCGCCGTGCTGGCAATGAAGTTGGTTGTTTTTTGCTCAGCTAGAGCGGCGTGTTACGGGCAGTCAAAGCCCTGTTGCTGGCGTTGCACTAGGTGCATTAAGGCGTAGTAGCCGGGCTGATCTTCGGGCAGGGCTTCAAGCGGATGGCGATGTAGCTCGCCGAATGAGGTGTAGCTGATGTTCTGCGAGGGAAACTCGTGCAGCCATTCGCCGTAGTCATTGATCAGCTGTGAAAATGGCGACCATTCCCAGCGCGGATCAAACACGCCTTGCGCGCCTAAACCGTGGCAGCTGATGCAGTTTTGTTGCAGCTCAGGCTGAACGTGGTGCAAATAAAAGGTGTGGTTGCGCAAGCACTCGCCCAGCTCCAATGGCACTTCGCGCAGAATATTGAACGCACTTTGGTTCTCATCTTGGAAATCAACCTGCACTCGCCATTGACCTGATGTATCGATCAGGCCGCGCCAGGTGGCGCTGCAGTCGGGGCTGCAATCGAGGGTCAGTGCTTCGTTGACCATTGTGTTTTGGCTGGTCACTTCTTCGATGATCAGTTGTGGCTGGCTGTTGGCTTGGTTGGTGGTAAAGTCAACCACTAAGGTAGCCACACCACTGTCAGCATGATGGCTGCTGACGTTTAGCGCAGCCGTGACGGTGGGGGTTGCTGTATCTGTGCTATCGCTGTTGCCACTATTATTGCCGCCGCTGCCGCCACCGCAGGCAATTAAGCCCAGGGTCGCGCCAGCAATAGCAACCAGGCGATTAAATAAAGCCCAGGTTTTTCTCATTAAAGTTCACCAAATGCGGGAATATATCCAGGCACTCGCTGTCACTCAGACCCATCCATTGCGCCAGCGTTGCCGCATATTGATCGACAGAATAATTAGGTATAAAGCGACCGGTACCACTGCTAGCCGCATCCGAGGTGCCGCCTGGCGTGGTGTCGTGCATGGTACCATGGAATTGACCGCCTTTAACCGCGCCGCCCATCACCAAGCACTGACTGGCCCAAGCGTGGTCGGTACCATCGCCATTAACCGTCATGGTGCGGCCAAAGTCACTGGCGGTAAATAAGGTGACGCTGTCGGCCAAGCCTTGCGCATCCATTTCGGCCTGGAACTTTTCTAGGCCATCGTTCAATACTTTCAGCAACTCGCCCTGGGCATTAAGTTGGTTAGCGTGGGTATCAAAGCCCCCCAGTGTGATCATAAACAACTGGCGTTTTGCGCCGAGTTGCTGGCGCGCCAGAATGCCTTGCGCTGCGGTTTTGAGCTTGCGCTCAAAGCCATTGCTGGCATTGATGCCTGGCTGCGTCGATTGACCAAAGGCATTGGCAAGCTGGTCGGTGGTGTTGATGGTTTGATTAACACTGTATTTGAGTTGCCGCCCCATGACCGAGTCGTCACCACTGCTGAGTAAGCGTTGTAACGCTGCGCGACGATCATTATTGGCATGTTGCGAGTTCAGTCGATTAATGCCATCCAAACCCGTTACATAAGGGGCGGTGGTGCTGCCATTCAGCCAGGGGGCGCCATCGGCAATCAACAGCGACGCCGGCACGCCGGTTTGCGATGAGGAAAACAAATCGGCCATGCGCCCGCCCCAGCCACTGACACTGCCGGTCACGTCGATGGGGCCTAGTGTGTGCCAAAAATGTTGCTGGTGGTTGTGGGCAAACAAGCTGGCTGGCAAGGCGACCTGGCCATTTTGAACCTGTATTTTGCTCGCCGGTTCAACCAAGGCGCCCACTGAGTTCACAATGGCTAATTGACCGCTATTAAAACGGCCAGCGAGATCGGCCATGGCTGGATGGAGGCCATACTCGCTGCCATTTAATCCAGTTGACGATGGTTTTTGAATGGCAATGGTTTCGCGGTACTTTGTGTACTCTTTGTAGCCAGTATCGTCGGTCGGCACGATCATATTGCTGCAATCATTGCCGCCGTGCAAAAACACACACACCAAGCTTTTGTGGTCATTAAACTGGGTGCTGCTAGCGGCGAAGGCTTTTTCCATCAGCGCCAGTGATGTACCTGCGCCTAGCAGTGTACTGGTGCCAGACACGGCCATTAGGCGTTGAATAAAATCACGACGGTTCATTATTTGCCCTCCAGCATAAATTCTGGCGATGCCACCACCAGTGATAACACGTCTTGCACTTTTAACAGCGGGTTGTTGGGGTGGTTATTTTGCGTGTCTAAGTAATCAAGGATGATGTCGCGTAGTGTTGGCGACATGGTTCCGCCCAGCAGTAAAACATTGACTTGCTCCACCAGGGCATCGGTATCGTCTGCCATTTGCAGCAAGGCATCGATGTTCATATAGGCTAAATGCATTTGATGAGACGGGCGCTGACCGTAAGGCACTGTGGTCATATAAATCGTGCGATCAAAATAGTTTTGCATGGCCAAATATTGGTTGGCACCCATCAAGGTAAATTCAGGCGCGACCCAACCTTGCTTGGAAATTGGACCGGCGGGGCGATCTTCTGGGGTATAAAAATTAAATACCGACGGCGCGCGCAAAATGGTTTGGCCAATATTGCCTTGTAAGTCCTCCAGCCGTTGACGCACATGCACTTCAAAGTATTCGTAACCTGGCTGGCCACACAGTACATCGTTCTCATCCGGTTGCCAGACATTCCACACCCAGCCTGTGCGCTCTGGCGCAGTGAGTGGGAAGGCACGCCATAGGCGTGTTAAACGCAGCAAGGGTTGAGTCAGTTTGCTGTCGTTGGCCGCCATGGCTTCGGAGTCAGTCAAAATCGCCTTGGCCACCGCCGCTAAATCGCCACGTTGGCCTTGGCCGTTGTTTTCAAATACCGACGCCACACGCTGTATGTAGGCAGAGCTAGGATTGGAGCTAACCAAACGTTGAATCAGTTGGCGGCTAATAAAAGGCGCGACATTGGGGTGGTTAAACAAGGCATTCAATGCCAAATCGAGATCTTGCTGCGCAGTGTTACCCGCAGGCAAAGTGGTGCTGCCATTGAGCAGTTTTTTCTCGTTTTTGTCGTGATAGTCCTCCATTGGAACCATCGGCAGGCGCGCGTCCTGGCCTAGATATTCGCCATAGCGTGATCGCCACCATTTTAAGCCACCATTCCGCCGGAAATCATACACCCACCCAGTCAAAACGCGCGCTAACTCTTCAATATCGGTTTGGTTATAGGTTGGAATGAGTTCTCCGCCGCTGCGTTTATAGCTGCCATCGAGGTTCATCTCATACAAGCCGATGGTAAACAGCTGCATGATTTCGCGGGCGTAGTTTTCATCTGGGCGGGTGTTTTGGTCTGGATCTGCTTTGGCATTGTGGGCATGGGATAAATACGTGCCCATGGCCGGATGCAAACTGACATCCTCCAGCAAGTCGCGGTAGTTTCCCAGGGCGTGTTTTAGCAAGGTGTCGTAATAATGAGCCAGGCCAGTTTGCTGGCGGTACAGCACTTGGTTGCCTTGATCGGATACCACTAAAATCTCGCTCAAGGCAAGGGCCATACGGTGACGTAACTGATCGTCACTGCGTAGGGCTTTGGTCCACCAGGCTTGGTGACGGGCGTGCTTGTCTCTAGGTGTGGTGCGAATAGCGAGAGTCGGATTGCTAACGCTGGGCGGGCCTAGATCCTCATCAGCCGGGTGGTTGGGCTCGTACAGGCACATGCGCCACTTCAGCGTTTCCATATAAGGGCTGATGTAGTCTGGCTGTTGGTTGGTTTGTTGTTCGATCCAAGCGTCGATGCCCAGCTGCTGCAGCTCGCTGACGCTCTCTGGAGTAGCGCCAAAGGTCGCTTGGTTTAAAAACTGGAATGCTTGGCTGTAGCTGAGGGGTGCGACTTCCTCGTTACCCGATTCATCGTCGCTGCCTGAATCGCCGTTATCCGAGCCGCCGTTATCCGAGTCGCCGTTATTCGAGTCGCCGTTATCCGAGTCGCCGTTATCCGAACCGCCGTTATCCGAACCGCCGTTATCCGAGCCGCCGTTATCCGAGTCGCCGTTATCCGAGTCGCCGTTATTCGAGCCGCCGTTATCCGAGCCGCCGTTATCTGAGCCGCCGTTATCTGGGTCGCCGTTATCCGAGCCGCCGTTATCTGGATCGCCGTTATCCGAGTCGCCGTTATCCGAGTCGCCGTTATCCGAGCCGCTGCCCCCGGCGTTATCGGTCGATGGGGTTTCACTGCCAGAACGGTCGCTGCCAGAACCGCCACCGCCGCACCCAATTAGGACGACTGTGAGTAGTGTGAGTACTAGCCACTGCATTGCTCTCTCCCGCTGTCTATTGTTGTTAGCTACTTACGGCGGGGATTGGGCTGCCACAAGAAGGTGGGAGCAGTCAGGCCCGACGGTAACGCTGAGACGACAAATTACGACAGCCTCAGGTTAGGCACTAGCTCAAACAGACTAAATGGCCTTGCAGAGTTAAAAAATGAGAACTGTGTAGCCGTTGGAAGGAAAAAGGTTTCACATTGTGACAAAGTGTCGGCAAGCGGGCTTTGAATCTTGTTATCTGAATAAGTGACCTAACGCGTCACGTCAGGCGTTGATAGGTCACTTCACGACGCGGGAGGGCAGGGCTTAAGCGCCAGTTGTTACAATGCTTTTTGCCAAAACTCGGCAATGCCCATGGCTGGGTCCAGCTCGTAATTGCCAAAGCCAAAATTGGCGTAGGCCTGACGCGCAGCCTGGTTGCCCTGCAACACTTCCAAAGTAATTTTACAGCAGCCGCGCTGGCGAGCGATGTCTTCAACCTGTTGCAGCATTTTTTGACAAACGCCTTGGCCGCGACAGTCACGGTCAACGATGACATCGTGAATATTTATTAATGGCATGCATTTAAAGGTAGAAAAAACCTGCATGCAGTTAATTAGGCCCACCGGCCGACCTTCATCAAATGCCAATACGGTAAAGGCATTCGGCACTTGGCCCAGAGCCGCACCCAGCCCCTCGATGACCTCAGGTTTTAATGCTTCACCACCGCCCATGGGGTCGCTGGCGTAGTGGTTCATCAGCTCACCAATAATGACTTGGTGTTCTGGGTTGTGGTAATCGGCGATGCGAATATCAATGCTCATTATTCTTCTCCCAAAAAGCCACCGGTTTGATGCGCCCACAGTTGCGCATAAATGCCGTTGGCTTGCAGTAATTCTTGATGTGTGCCTTGCTCCACGATGCGGCCTTGGTCCATCACGATTAAACGGTCCATGGCGGCAATGGTCGATAAACGGTGGGCGATGGCGATCACGGTTTTATTTTCCATCAGTCGATACAAGCTGGCTTGAATCGCGGCTTCCACTTCCGAGTCTAAGGCGGAAGTGGCTTCGTCCAAAATCAAAATGGGTGCATCTTTTAACAATACGCGGGCGATGGCGATGCGCTGGCGTTGGCCGCCAGACAGTTTTACCCCGCGCTCGCCGACTTGGGCATCCAGGCCGCTGTTGCCATCTGGGTCGGTCAGATCGCTGATAAAGCTTTGCGCTTCGGCTTGCTCGATGGCTTGCTGCAGCTCTGCTTCCGTCGCGTCCGGTCGGCCATACAAAATATTGTCACGAATGCTGCGGTGCAGCAGCGAGGTATCTTGCGTCACCATGCCAATGTGTTGGCGCAGGCTTTCTTGGCTGACCTCTCGAATGTCTTGGCCATCAATTAAAATGCGGCCGGACTGAATGTCGTAAAAGCGCAGCAATAAATTCACCAGGGTGGATTTGCCCGCCCCAGAGCGGCCCACCAGGCCGACTTTTTCGCCCGGCTTGATGTTTAAATCAAGTTGGTCAAAGACCTGTTTTGGGCGCTGATTTTTACCCTGGTAATGAAAGCTTACCTGCTGCAAATCGATTTGCCCGGCCGGCACTTGCAAGTCAGGCGCACCTTGAGCGTCTTCGATGGCGACGGGCTTAGATAAGGTATTCATGCCATCGGTAACGGTGCCGAGGTTTTCAAATAAATTGCCGACCTCCCACATAATCCATTGCGACATGCCATTGATGCGCAGGGCCAAACTGATGGCAACGGCAATGGCACCGACGCTGATTAACGACTCGCTCCACAGCCACACCGACATACCAGCAATGCTCAGGGTTAACCAGTAATTGAGAACATTGACGGCAACATTAAAACCCGTGGCGAGGCGCATTTGCCGATACACGGTATTCATAAAGCCCTGCATGCTGTCTTGGGCGTAATCGGCTTCGCGTTGGGTATGGGCAAACAATTTAACCGTTTGAATGTTGGTGTAGCTATCGACTATGCGCCCCGTCATGATTGAGCGAGCGTCGGCCTGCTTGGTGGCGATCTGCTTTAAGCGTGGAATAAAATACAACTGCACGCCTATATAGCCGGCCAGCCACACCAGCAGCGGTAATACCAGGCGGCTGTCGGCGGAGGCGATGATGGCAATCACACTGATAAAATACACGCCGACATACACCATCACGTCGAGTAATTTCATCACGCTTTCACGTACCGCCAGCGAGGTTTGCATGACCTTGGTTGCCAGCCGGCCAGCAAAATCTTCTTGATAAAAACTCATGCTCTGACCGAGTAAATAACGGTGTGCCAGCCAGCGAATTTTCATCGGGTAATTGCCAAGCAGTGCTTGATGCACCAAGGCGGCGTGCAAAAATACCAGCAGCGGCATGCCAATCAATAGCAAAGCGCCCATGCCCCACAGTGTGGCTTGCTCTTGTGCCAGCAAGGTGGCCGGGTCACTGTTGACCAGCCAGTCGACCAGACTGCCCATAAACTGCACCAGGTACACTTCCAAAATGGCCAGGGCAGCCGTGAGCACCGACATAATCAGCAAGGGCTTGCGCAGCCCACGGGTGTAGTGCAAACAGAACGCCACCAGCCCCTGTGGTGGTTGGCCAGGCGCCTGTGACGGAAAAGGATTAATTAAGGATTCAAAAAAACGCAGCATGGCTTGGTGTGTCGGCGGCTAACTAGGGCTGCACACCATAGCAAAATCTGCGTTGCAAGGCAGGTTACAGACTGTTGCAGGTCTCAGTGGACGAAGGTTGGCTCTAGCAGCCACCATTGCCTGCGAAGCACGCCTCGCCAGGGCCCGCTGAAAGCATGTGAACTTCAGACTCATGACACTAGGTAGCACGCTGTTATTAGAAGTTGCAAGCGCTCTACTCGAAGTGTTCGTCGTTTATGGGCCAGGAGAACAACGCCCACTGGATAGAGTGCCATGGATATCCTGGGTGTGATTTGTTCCTCTGGCTGTTTTAGAAAATGGATGTGACGGACTTCTGGCAGGCTGTTACAGGAAAAATTTGAAATAGAAAGGTCTGGCAAGCGGTGGGCCTGCCAGACCTTTGACGATATGACTCGATGGTAGAATCGATACCGTTGAGTGATATCAGCAGTGCTTAGCAGTCATCATCTTCTGCGTTCATTGCCTCTTTGGCTTCTTCACAAGCATCTTCAACACTGTTACCGGCATCTTCTGCGACATCTTCGGCACTATCCCAGCCGTCCTCGGCTTTGTCTTTGGCATCTTCATAGGTAGATGCAACTGAATCGCTGGCTTCCTCTGCTGCATCCTTTGCTTGCTCAGCAACTTCATTAGCTTTTTCTTTAACAGATTCGTCACTTCCGTTTGTGTCTGCGCAAGCGGCTAAAGAAAAAGTTAAAAGACACGTTGCTGCTGCGGTACTCAAAATTTTCATAACAATGGTTCCTTCGTAAGTTGTTTTGTGGATCGGTCTTGCGCATGCGATTTTCCGGTTAATCAATTGAGCACATATGTAAGCTACTCAATTTCAATAGCACAGTTCTCTAAGCGAGTTCGAGTCTTGATAAGGCCAGCGTTCCAGGGTTGGTGGCTGGTCTTTCTTGATCCGATCTTTTAGCTCGATTTCAACTTAACTCTATATTTTTTGCTTGCTCTTGCGTGCTAACCCTATAGCGTATGAAACGACTAGGAGAACCAAGAATACTCCGAAGATTATTTTAGCGATTTCAGTTGCTGCTCCCGCGATTCCAGAAAATCCGAGTAATCCAGCAATAATTGCTACGATAAGAAATGTTAACGTCCAGCCAATCATGAGTGTCACCCTTATTGGTTGTGAATGTTTTGTCTTCGGAACTTGCTATTTACAATAACAATCTGAATTTCTTTATCAAATATTATATGTAAAGAAACGTAATTTCTGGAATTTCCCTGGTTTTTCTTTGTTGTAAGGAAATGAATATTTTATGAGGTGTTCGATTAACTTGTTTGGTTTCTGAAGTTGTATTGTTTCTTTATTTCTGTAGGTTTTTATGTGTTTTTTGAAAGGGTTGTTTTTTTGAGTGTCGTGGAATTTGATGGTGGCAATCAATTTTTAGTCTCTATTAATAGTGCTATGGTATTCCGCCAACTGCGTCGGCAAAGGCTCTGCAGCGAAATCAATTCCATTTTTTGACTTTATGGTGCGTTAGTGTCTTTTGGGAGAATTCAGTGTCAGGTAGGTAGTGACAGATCCGCAGAGGGCGGCGGTTTTGCAAAAAACTTATACGAATATGCATTTAGAGAAGAGGGCGGACTGAAACACGTTGGGCTGCCAGAGCGGGCCTGCTATGTAGATCTGAGCAGGCCTGCTAAGTCAAACCTTTTCTATTTTGGCGTAGTTTGTCCTTTGGTAGCTGGGCTTAATATACGAAGAGAGGCCGGTTGTATTTCTATCTCCAGCGATTTGGCGGAGAAAACTTCACCATCAATGACATAGTGAAGGGTATGGGATTCTTCACTGTTGGTCGGGGCTATCTTTACTTTTTTTGGGGTGTATTGGCTTGAGAAAAACTTTGAATCCCCAGGTGTTATGTTGTCCATGAGTAATTCTAAGATATTGGTAATATGACCCGTGACGTTTTCATCATGTGGGATAAGTGTCATAGACAGTTGCCCATCGTTGAACTCAGGTTTGCCGCCGCCGCGAGCCAGTAGGGATGACAGTGGCGCCGTGTTGGCGATAACTACGCTGGCAGTTTCTTGTTGAAACTCGGGCTGATCGTCTAGCTGATAACTAAGAGAGAGGGCGTTACCTTCGTTTAATGCTCGCAAAAAACTACGTAAATATGCCATCTGGCCTGAGTCATTTTTAGCATCACGATCAGCGCCACGAATCATCTCTGATTCAAAACCAAGGCCAACCATGAGAAGACTCAAAGCACCATTACAGTTTATGGTGTCCATCTGTTCTGTATGCTGGCGCTCAAGCACGTCACAAGCGATATCGATGGGGGCTAAAGCAGCCTGTTCCCCCAGTATGGCTTTATACAGGGCATTGGCTGTTCCCAGTGGAATAATACCTAAAGCGGTATCAGAGAATACCAGTTCAGACGCTACCTGATTCACCGTTCCATCTCCACCGCCGGCAAATACATAACTGGGGTGGGTCTTTAACGCCTCGCGTGTTAGCTCGTGTGCATCGACCTCTTTGCTGGTTTTAAAAAGTGTTAGCTGAAAGGTTTGGGACAGCTGTTGAACGATTTGATGCTTGTAGATTTCCCACTTTTTGCCGCCAGCAACAGGATTGATAACCATGGCAGCATCGGGGCCTAGATGAAGGTCTTTCTGGTTGTGTAGTTGTTTTAGATAGTGTTGCTGTGTTGCATTAAGCCGGGCAACCGAGCGAATTTTTTGGATGCTATTGATAATTTCGTGGATGGATTTGTCTGGGTTTAATGCTGCTAAGTAGGCTGCACAGGTTAATACCGATCGGCCTTTGCCTAATGCGCAGTGTACGATGACGGGGCGTTCGTTTTTTATATGATTGTGTATCCAATTTATTGCTTTATGGACTTGCTCATTAGAGGGTGTTCGATGATCCAGTATGGGGATGCTTAAGTAGAATAGATCGCTGTTATCTTGGCTCCAGTTTAAGCCGTTAAACTCGGCGGTTACATCCAGAATCGCAACAATGCCCTGATCTCGGAGTTGGTGAACGTCTTTCTGAAACAACCGACTGCCGACGTATAATTTATCTGCAATTGAATGAAAAGCCGGGCCTTTGTCTGTGTACCTTCGCCAGTGGTTATAACCCGCCGCTCCTAACAGTGCTGGCCATAAGATAGCCCTGACCATTAAGGGAATGCTTCCGTTACTGCGCTTTCGAAAAATTTGATGGTTGTTCGCCCAGTAACCAACGCTAATGACTGCAAGTGAAAATGACGTCCACCATAAAAATATGGATGCAATCGTCCAAGGCGCCAATATTCCTAAAAATAACAACGTAATTGCTGATGCTGTGTAAAGCAAGGGGATAATCATGCTAACTCCATACTTAAATAATAATGTAAGTATGGAGATTGATGAAATAATGTAAAGACCGGAGCACTTCTGAATAATTCAGAGGTACTCCGGTCTTTCTGTGTACTGAAACACAGTTCTATGAGTATTTGCTGTCGCCAGCTTCGTGACCTAGAGCCCTCTGACGATCCAGAGCGGGCACTGAATTATTCAGAGGTGCCTTAGGGTCACTCTTTCAGCGTAGACAAGTCTGCTGGCCAGATGGGGGTTAGCCCAAATGATCTTTTAAGCCCGCTGGCAAACGCGCTGGCTCAAAGATTTCGATCCAGTAGCCGTCTGGGTCTTGGATAAAGGCAATGTCGTTCATTTTGCCGTCTTCCGGGCGCTTGGCGAAGGTGACGTTAAGCTCGTCGAAGCGCTGGCAAGCGGCGGTTAAATCTGGCACGGCAAAGCCAATATGGCCAAAGCCACGCGGCTCGCTATTGCCATTGTGGTAGTGCAGGTCTGGGTCGTCTTCGCTGCCCCAGTTATAGGTCAGCTCCAGCATGGCCGGGCGGCTAAAGGTTTGCACCGTGCGTTCATCGACATCTGCCGACCAGTGTTGGCGCTGCTCGTCATCTAAGGCGGCGAGAAAAAACAAGGTGAAGCGCATTTCTGGAAATTCCAGTTTGCGTACCAGGGTCATGCCCATCACGCGGGTGTAAAAATCCAGCGACGTTTGTGGGTTTTTGATGCGCAACATGGTCTGGTTAAAAACAAAGCCCTCGGTGGCGCTGTCGTGTTGCTGATAAAGGCCAGGGGCGTCGTCAAAGTGGCGATTCATAATGTTTACCTCGTTGTCACTAACGGCGGCAGCATAGGCTTGTGAGTAGGGCATCGCAAGCAAACTTGTCGCACCGTGGGAATGGTTTACTCTGAGGACGACCAGACAATGGAATGCCTTATGACTCATCCCGAACTCATTATTAATGGCTTAACCCTGGCCGCCGGCGGTGCCTTAATCGTCGAGCGGGTGACCGAGTTTCTCAAACACATTCAAAAACGCTTTGACCGCGAGCAGGCTGAGCAGCGCTTGCTGCAAGTCGAGCTGGCGGAGTTGCGCCAGGCCAATCTGGCGGCGGAGCAAATCTTGGCCGGCGAAGTGCCAACCCCCGTAGATGAGCCTGATGATCGCGAGCAATACGTGCCAGTGCCCATCATCGACAGTGAGCGCTTGAATCTAAATTCCGCGCGGGTGCGGTTGTTTGTGCGCTTGGCACCGCTGGCGCTGGGGCTGATCATTGCCGGCGTGCTGGACTTGCACTTATTGGCCCTGATGCGTGGCGCTGAAGTGCTGCCAATGGCGCAACTGTGGGCTGATGGCCAGATAGGCCAAGCGCTGTTGCAGTGGCTAGATACCCTCTTGAGTGGCGTATTTATCGCTGGCGGCAGCCAGCCGGTGCATGTGTTGATTCGCTTTTTGCGCGCCAGGCCACTGCCGGCTCCCACTCCTGGGGAAGACAGCGAAGTCAGTGCCGCTAATGTCGGTGATGCGGCCACTGAAAGCCAGCCTACGCCGCTGCGCTACCAAGGCGGGGTAAAACCACTGACATTAGAGCAGGTGCACAAGCGCAGTGGCGATCCGCAGCAAATCGTGGTGCATCACACGGCGATGAATGCCAACACCAGTTTCGCCACCATCGTGGACGAGTTTTTAGTCAATAAAGGCTGGCTTACCGGCTATCACGCGGTGATTATGCCCGACGGTCAAATTCATGCCTTTTGCCGCTGGGACAGACGCGGCAACCATGCCCGTGGCCACAACGACCGCACCCTCGGCATTGCCTTTCATGGCAATTTTCACACCGACCCTGCCGATGCCTATGCCAATCACGATGGTCGCTACGGCCCGCAGCAACCGAGCGAAGCCCAACTCGATGCCGGGGCACGGTTAATCGCCGCTTGGATTCGTCTTTACCCGCAAATGGATGGCATCGACGATGTCGTGGCCCACCGTGAACTGAGTGGTGCCAGCACAGTGTGCCCAGGCGATCAATTTCCGCTAACGCAGCTGCGCCAAGGGGTAGGGCAATGGCTTGAGCGCTGGCAGCAGCCACAGCATCAGGCACTGCTGGCGGCTCTGGCACAACAGCCACGCATTTATTGCAGCGAGCAGCGCCCTGCGTGGCTGAAAACAGAGGAGGTGTCTCATGGGTAGCGCCGAACCTGCACTGGTGTTAATCACCATGACGCTGTTTTTTTCTTTATTGGTAGAGCGCATCACCGAGCTGGCCATGGCACTGCTGGATTACGGCGACGTGCGCTTTCACTGGCATCGCTTTTGGCAGCAGCGTGCCGCCAAATTGGCTTGGCAACTGTCGCAGCCGCGCGACCCGCGCTGGCAGCAAGAGTTGGTGCGCGCATTAGAGCGCTATTTAAGCTGCGAAGCCAATGGCGTCACCGCTGTGTCGGTGGCCAAGGTACGCCAGGCGTATTTACAGCTGGCGACCAAGTTGGTGGCCATCACGGTGGGCATCGTCTTGGCGTGGCTGTTGGAGTTGAATGTGTTTGCTGCCATCGACCAGCTCAATGCCGCTGCCGGAGAACAAAGCATGCGCTATTTTTCCAGTGCGTTTTTGCCCCAGCCACTGGCGTTGGTACTAACTGGCATCGTTTTGGGCTTGGGTGCAGGGCCGCTGCATAAAGTCATCAGTGCGCTGGAGCGGGCGCGCAAAGACAAGCAACCACCGGAGGCCAAGCCATGATGAATGCCGGTTTGTGGTTATTGGAGTACGGCGACTTGCTGTTAGGCGTCGTGCTGCTGTGGTGGCTGAGTGGGCGACTGCCGGGGCGGGCACGTTGGTATGTGCTGTCGTTTGGCTTGGGTTGGCTGGTGTTGCAGGGCTGGCAGCGGCATCGCGCACGTCAGCGCTTTCTTGAGTTGGATGAGCAACGCACTCAGCTGCGGTTAAGGCTGCAACAGCTGAAACAACAGGCGCAGCAGCTGGATCAGCAAAACCAAGCCCTCAACAACGAGGCCAGGCAACTGCGCCAGGACAGTGCCACCCTGCAGCAACAGCTGGCGCAGCTGCAACAAGGCGACGAGCAATTGGCGCTGCGTCGTGTGCAACTAGAGCGCGACTGGCAAGCCGCTCAGCAGCGTGCCGCCGAGGTGCAGGCGCAAAATCAACAGGTATTGGCGCAATTGCAGCGCCTGCAAGCCATGCGTCAGCTGGTGGATACCAACGCCAAGGTGGATGAAGCCGCTGCCGAGGAGAGCCCTTATGTTGCGCCTTAGTCAACCTTCCTCACTGCTGCGGTTGGCGCTGCTTGGCTTGGTGCTATGGCCGCTGAGCAGCGCGTGGGCCCAGGCTTGCGAGCTGATCGTGCAAGCCGATGACTTTGACCGCCGCCAGGTCAATGGCGAATGGGTTTACCTGATGCCGGCGGCGCGCTTTGACGCCCTGCAACGTCAGGGCTGCATGCCGGTTACTCAGTTGCTGCAAGACAACCAGTTAAGCATTACCGAGCTGCAGCGCCAAGTCGTCGAGCAGCAACAGCTGATTACCGATTATCAACGGCAAATTGAGCTTTACCAGCAGGTGGTGGCCGAGGCCAGCCGCATTAATCAACGCTACGACAACCTCGCCAGCAGTTATCAGCAGCAATTACAGCAACAGCAGAGTTTAATTCAGCGCTATCAACAAACCGCCGATGAGTTTGATGCCCTGGCTGGCGATTATCGCGACCTGGCCGCACAAGGGCTAAGCCGTTATCGCCTCGGCCTGGCACTCGGCGCTGGCAATGAGGGCATGGCCGGTGCCGTGCAGTTTGGGGTGGGGCGCTGGCTGGTGCTGCTGCACAGCTTAGATGGCCATGCCAGTGCTTTGGTCGGCACGGAAATACGCTTCTGAACTTGAAAGCCAAGCCCGGCGCCGCCAGCATAGTAGGCTGATTAGCCAGCCTGAGGATCTATGACCCAGCACTTATTTGTCTACGGCACCCTAAAGCAAGCCTGGTGGCGCCAGAAAACCGCTTTGGGAGCGGCCAGTGAGATCATTGAACAACTGCAGCAACAGGGCCACTACCTGGGCGAGGCCCGGCTGCGTGGTGCGCTTTATCACCTTGGTCGCTACCCTGGGCTGGTATTAAACCCCATGGGCCTTTGGAGTCATCGCTGTCGCCTCGCCGGTGTGAGTGGCAGCGAATGGGTTCATGGCGAGCTGTGGCACATAGAAGAAGAGCTATGGCCCTTGCTGGACCGCTACGAAGGCGCCGACCGGCCCCCCTACGAATACCACCGTTTGCGAGTGAGCGCTGTGATGGAGCCGGGCGACGAGCCGGCGGAAGCTTGGGCGTATGTGCTGAATACCAGCCGCTGGCAGGGCGAAGTGCCGGAGTGGATCGACAGTGGGCGGTTTGAGGGGTAGGTGTTTTTAGTGTGACTAACCGGCTGGCTTCCTCGGTTTTTTTGCTAAACCTTATGCCCTCCTTGAGGGATCTTATCCCTCACGCCGGGCGGGCGAGCTCCCTGCTTTGCGCTGCACAGGCCGTGATTCCTGAGTTGCCAATGCTGTGGTCGCCGCAACGCCAACAGCCTGCATCCCGGCAGGATGTTGGCTGGTGCTGCCGTCCGGGCAGCCCCTGCGGGCACAGCCATTACCAACTCAGGCGGCCTGCTAAGGCGCGGAAAACCTGGGCGCAAGAGCGAGCAATCAGCTAAGAAAAGGCTAGAGACTCAATGTAAAGAGATACTGTCTATGCAACCAGTATATTTCTTGGAGTAACAAAAAGCTGGCACGTTTTTCCGGTCCGCTTGCCTGTGTTCCCATAGGGTGGTAGCTTAAATACTTGATAAATCAGTGAGTTAGCCTTGAGTTGCCAGAACTTTCAGGCGTGGATAGTAGGCACGCACGTTTTTCCAGGAGGGAATGTGAAAGAAAGGCAGATATCCAGTTGCAAATCAATAGTTTGGCTGATACTTCTAAGAAAATACCAGCAAATGATCACGATAACTTTGATGAAAACGACAAGCTAGTACTATTGGAATCTTGGCTTTTAAATGATGCACCAGAGGAAGTGGCTATAAAATATGTGGATATTGACAATGAGTTGAAATTGGAGCTTGGCTCAGCAAAGAAACTACTTCCTCAAGTCTTCGAAAGAAACACTCTATACAGCATGGATTTGGCTGGCGGTAACGTATTTAAATTTTCTGTCGATCGAAGTTTTTACTAAAAAATTTATAACAAAGCGTTGCACCGGACGAGCCGGTGAGCGCGGCGTTATGTTTCTATCTACTATCAGCATTCAGGCGAAGAAATTCTAGATGAACAATAGTTTTACATATCAATCTGATGATTATGGCCGGCAGTCGCAAAGATTCATAATCCCTTTGTACATCAAAGATGAATTAGAGAACTATGAATATTCATCCACTGGCACACTCGTTAGGTATAAAGGACATCATTTTATAATCTTCGCAGCGCATGCATTATGCGGTGGAGCTGCATTTGAGAGTGTATATGCCTTTGGTGCTGATGGAGACTTTCATCAGATTAAGAGTTTTGCAATAGGCCATCAAGTATTCGAGAAAGAAGATATAGTTATTGTTGATTGTTTTAACCGAGCGTTGGAAAATAAAAACTACTTTAATATTGATATAACAACAATGAATGGGTTTGATAAAAAACATTTTGCATGGACAGGGTTTCCTGTGAGCATGTCCAAGTCAAAAAAGGTACACAAAAGTAATTCTCAAGAAACCTTGAAAAATAAGTTTGTATATATTGATGAAAGCGGGCGCTACTTTAAAAACGCCAAGTACTTTACGATAATATCGAAAATTTCAAGTAACAATAAAATTCAAATCTCAGGAACTTATGATAGAAAAAGTGTCAATTTGAAATACAAAGGCGATGTAAGCATGGGGCCTCACCCGCAAGGCATGAGTGGTGGTGCCATGTACTTTTTTTCGAAAAATAGGATATTAAAAGCAAGTCTTGACGACACCTTTCGATTTGCAGGTATAGGTATCGAATACAAAAAAAACAAATCGATTGTTGGTGTTCCTAGACTAAAAATCATTGAGTTAATAGAAAAATTCGATAGTGAAAATCCGATGCAATTCAATTTGGTTAAAAATGGCCAGATCGAGGTAGAGGAAACCGAAACATAACCACACACAAGACAGTCATGATAAGAAAGCTGCCTGATTGCAACGCCTAAATCTGCTGGCTAGGCTATGAGCAGATCCTATTCACTGGGAGTCAGCTATGCCTAAGCCGCGCAAGGAACTCGTTTCTCTGGAAGCCACGCCGTATTATCACTGTGTCTCACGCTGTGTGCGGCGTGCGTTTTTATGCGGCTTTGACCAAGAAGGGCGTAGTTTTGAGCATCGCCGAGGCTGGATTGAGTCATTGCTGCTGGAGCAAGCTCAGGTCTTTGCCATCGATATCGCTGCCTATGCAGTGATGTCGAACCATTTTCATGTGGTCTTGCATGTCGCACAGAGTCAGGCTGCGAGTTGGTCTGTGCGCGAGGTGGTCGAGCGCTGGCATCGGCTTTACAAAGGCAATGCTTTTACTCAGCGCTATCTGTTAGGTGAAGCGTTGAGCTCCGTGGAAGAGCAGTTAGTTGAACAGTACGCCAACGAATGGCGTGAGCGCTTAACGTCCATCAGCTGGTTTATGCGTCGCTTGAACGAAAAAATAGCGCGCATGGCCAACGAAGAAGACGAATGTACTGGCCATTTCTGGGAGGGCCGCTTTAAGTTCTCAGGCACTGCTCGACGAAAAGCACTGGCTGCTTGTATGGCCTACGTGGATTTAAACCCTGTTAGAGCAGGTATGGCGGAAACACCGGAAGCGTCTGATTATACCTCGATCAAAAAACGCAGCCGTAAAGCACAGCAAGCCAGTTCACCCAATCATCCGTTTCAACAAGTTCCTGAGCTATTTAACTTCGCTGGCAATCCTCGTGAAAGCATGCCGGAAGGCATCCCAATGAAGTTAACCGACTACATCGACTTAGTCTGACTGGACGGGCAGACAAGTTCGTGATGATAAGCGCGGTTATATTGATCAAGGCCTGCCACCCGCGCTGCTCAGGCTGGGCATCTGATCCCACAACACTGGCTGGTGATGACGCAGCAATTTGAAAGCCAGTTTAAAGGCTTGGTGGGCAGCGCTCAGAAACTTAAAGCCAAGTTGAGCTGCTTCTTCCTCGACGGCAAACAACACCGAACGTCTGGTATCGGTGCTTGCCTGCAACTTCTGACTTAGCAGAAAACAGTAAAATCTCTCCGTCAAAAAACTGCTTGCTCAACAGGCAGAGGTTAGCTTTGCTTGAGGCTCTATCTCGTTAGTCAAATCACTTTTTGATTCCTTGGTAGGCGGTACTCAAGGCCGCCAGTGATTGGGTTCAGCAGTAAGCAGCCATGCTTCTCTTGGCATGACTGTCTTTTTTCTCGTTTTTCTCTGTCGCTCGCCCGCCCGGCGTGAGGGATAAGATCCCTCAAGGAGGGCATAGGGTGTTGCGTTAAAAAGCACTCGTGTGTGAGTCCGACTCGCCATGCTCACTTAATATTTGTAAGCTGCGCTTGTCGAGGACGGCTTTTGCTCGCTTTTTGCCTAGCATAAACTGCCTTGATGTACGCTTTCAGTCGCCTGCCCAGCGTGAGGGATAACCTCAAAGAGGGCATGAGCTTGGCGTTACCGAACAACATGGTCATCACCTCAACGACTGTGGGCACGGTCATTGGTAACTTAGGTGGCCTGCTAAGGCGTGTAGATCTGGGCGCGAAATCAAGAGCTTAGCGAGTTAGATTAGGCTAATTGGACGGGCTTCTGCCATTTCGGCTGTTAGCTTGCAAGCAAGTACTGTCTTGCTAAATATAAGCTCCACCCTGAGTAGAAAAAGAAAATAAAATATCGCCCATGAAAAACAGATTCGTTTGTATGGGGTTAAATATTATCAAAGTACCGCTTGTCACTTTCAGCTACTTTAATCGGAAGCGATGTTAACTCAGATATCTTTCTCGCAACTGCCATGGCTTTCTTGGACGAATAACTTGAGTAGTAGTTGCCCAAGTTAACATCCGCTGCACCCATCGTATTATTATGCATCATTCTGTTGCAGAATTTGGCCAAGCCTTTATGGTTCTCAGCAGTCAGTGCTTCATCTCTTGCAATCAGCCACATATAAAAATATTGCCTGTCGTTGGGGGTGCCTGAATCTTCTCCCTTAATCGCGACTTCTACTGCCGAGAACGAACGAGTGGGAGCCTGATGAAAAGTCGCTTTAGAAAACAGCCGGTTGTAAACAGTAACCGAATCTGAGCGAATTTCGACATAGGACTTTGCCATCAATAATTGAATGGAAAGTATCAAGAAAGCCGCTGATAGACCATAAGCTAGAAAGCTAGAGTCGTCATTCGCTCGTGCTATCTCGGCTACTCCCAAGGCAATCAGTGCACAGAGTATGCCGCAAAATTTTACGAGGCCCGCTACTGAGCAATTCAGCTTTATTGGGTGTTGATCACTGTTATTCTTAGAATTAAGCATTGCTTGCAACCATTTCATCTGATTTCACCTGATATATTTTGCGTTGAACACAAGCCAGATACTCACTCGATTTAATCACACTGAATAGCTAAATTCACGGTCTTGCGTTTAGGTTCTTCGCGCCTTAGCAGGCCGCCTGAGTTGGCAATGGCTGTGCCCGCAGGGGTTGCCTGGATGGCAGCAGCAGCCAACATCCTGCCGGGATGCAGGCTGTTGGCGTTGCGGTGACCACAGTATCGGCAATGAAGCAAACGGCTTGCGCAGTGCAAGGCAGGCTGAAAGCTATCTGCGTTGTTTCTGCTGCGTTGAAGAGTTCCAAAAAGTGCTCACTTACTACAAGTAAGCTGCGCTTGTCGAGGGCGCCCCCCGCTCACTTTTCGCCTTGCAGAAAGTGCCTCGATGTGTGCTTTCAGTCGCTCGCCCGTCCGGCGTGAGGGATAAGATCCCTCAAGGAGGGCATTGGGCCGGGCCGCTATCTGCGTGACCTGGCCCGATTTATACGGCATGGTGGCAGTAAAATTCATTCAAAACACTGCTCGAGGCGATTATGAAACTATGGCTAAGCAAGTCCGGAGCAATTGGGTTTTTGCTGCTGTTGTGTGCCCCCTTGGTTTGGTCACAATCAGTGAGTTACCAACAGCAGTCTGCCGCTACTCAAGAGGTTGCGGAGCGCTACCATGCGGCTTATATCGCGAACGACTGGGGTGTTGTGGCGAGCTTGCTGGCTGAGCAAGCATTTTTTACCGACCCGACTGCTGAGCCGGTATTTGGGCCAGTCAATCATCAGGGCAAAGAGGCGATGATGACGAACTTTCGCCAAGGCTATGCGGGTATCACACATATGCACTTCGTGGCGGATAGAAAGCTGTTTGCCGGCCAGTTTGCTGTCTTTGAGGGAGCATTGGATTGGGATCTGCAACTAAAAAATGGCAGCTTGGTAAAAACCCGTGCCATGCCACTGCTGACGGTTATAAAAGTAGTGGATGGGCTTGTGGTTGAGCATATAGATTACGGTGATTATCAGCCCTTTTTAACGGCCTATGAAGCAGCAACGGCTAACCGCGAGGGCCAAGCAAATTAGCATATGGCCCAACACGAAAGAGGGCTGATTTAAGCCGCTTGATTGGCGCTGCTGGCTTTTATTGGCCAGCGCGCAAAAATCACCAGGTTACCGCAAATCACCAGAGCAAAACCCAGCGCGGCCAAGGGCGTCCATTGATAGCCCTCGTACAGGGTCGATACGGTCAGGGCAACGGCGGGGAACATCACCGTGGCGTAGGCGGCGCGGTCGGCTCCAATGCGCCCAACCAGCATTAAATACGCGGTAAAGCCGATGACGGTGCCGGGAATGGCGAGGTACAGCAGTGCGCCGATGTACGCCGGTTCGCTACTAAAGGTTAGCGGCACGCCTTGCACGGCAATGATCAGTGCCATCAAGCAGACGCCATAAAACATGCTCCAAGCGTTGGTCGTCGGTGGTCTTAAGCCACGGCGTTGGTGGCGTACAGAAATCATATTGCCGCTGGAAAACAAATAGGTGCCCATGGCGCCTAAGCCCATGCCGAGTAAGGCGTGTTGATCAAAACCGTCGCCGGTCACCTCCGGCCAGAACAGGGTGGCTATGCCGGTCAGGCCGATGGTGGCGCCGGCCAGTGTTTTGATGCTGGGATTAAGGCCAAACCATAAACGACTGTTGACGACGTTCATCACCGTGGCCATGGAAAAAATCACCGACATCAGGCCGCTGCTGATGTAGCTGGTGGCGTTATAGATACAAAAAAAGTTAAGGCTAAACAGGCAGGCGCCCTGCAGCAGGCAAAAGCCGTGATCACGGGCGGTCATCGGTTGCAGTCGGCGCAACAGCAGCAGTACGGCAAACAACACCACAGCGGCCAGGCTAAAGCGATACAAAATAGAGGCCTGAACCGCCACCTCGCCCAGCTGCAGCTTGATGGCGATCCAGGTGGTTCCCCAAATGATGACAGTCATCACGTACAATCCGGCGTTCACTGTTTACTGCTCCTTCTGTGGTGGGCACAGGGCATGATGACGGCTTGGGCGCGGGTTTTCTTGCATAAACGTGCGGCTTTGTCAGATTCTTGCGCGCCCGTGGCAGGCTAATGGCTTCATTGTGCAAAAAGATTGCTGCCATCAGTCGCTGGTATTAGCATGTTTGTCCGGCATGTGAGGGTGAGCGGGTGGCTACGACTTCTTCTGAGATACAGGTGTTTGACTGCTTAGCGCAGACGCAAGCGCAGCTGCAACAGCAGGTCAGCCTGGGGAACGGCACCAAGGCCGCTATTTGGCAGCGTCAGGAAAGCGATTTAACCCGCTACCAACGCCCCGGGCACCACACCCTCAGTTGTTATTTGGCCGGCGGGCAGGGCATACGGCGTTTGTACGCTCAGCGCAGTCAAAGCGGCGGTGGGCCAGGTCGCATTTGTCTGATGCCGAGCGAGCATGACTCTAACTGGGAGGTGAATGGCCCTATTCAGTTTTTGCATTTGTATTTCTCCGATACCCAGCTGAGAGCGTTGGCGGAGAAAATACAAGACAAAGACATGGGTCAGCTGGCGCTGCAAGATCTGACCTTTATCGAAGACCGCTGGATCAGCCAATTGTGCCAGCAGCTGATTATGCCGCTTAACTGGCGTGACAACGCCGATCAGCTGGCGCTTTCCAGTGCCAGCGATATGTTGATGGTGCATTTGTTGAAGCACTATTGCCATGGCCATCGGCACATGCAGTGGGAGGCTAGCCAAGGCGGGCTGGCACCTTACGCGTTGCGCCGCATTCTCGACTACATCGACAGCTACCTAGAGCAGCCCTTAACCCTGGCCGAGCTGGCCGGGCAAATACAATTGAGCGAATATCACTTTGCCCGCCAGTTTAAGGTCAGCATGGGCACGCCGCCGCACCAATACGTGATGGCGCAGCGTTTGCAGCGGGCCGAACAGCTGTTGCGGCAAACCGAACTGTCGCTGGCTGAGGTTGCATTGGCGTGTGGGTTTTCCAGTCAAAGCCATTTCAGCCAACGCTTTAAATCCTACTTCTCTGTGTCGCCACTGGCGTATCGCAAGGCGCACTGAGGCGTTGACGCCTCAGTGCGTTGGGTTTGACTCGTTACCAACCAGGTTATCATCGCTGTGGCTGGCGGCCGTTGTTTTGCTTTTGTCCTTTCTTTTCTCCATTTCTTTGTACCAATAGTCCAGCACTTCGTCGGTAAGCTTTTCTTCAATGCCGGCGGCTTCATGGGTAGGGCAGAAAATCGTGATATTAAATTGGTTCTTGCCCAGGTTGGTGGTGGTTACACTCACACCAACGTCTGGGCCGGATAAAGTCACCCCCATGCGATTCTCCAGCATGGTGTTATAGCGCCTGGCAACGTCTTCAAACGGCTGGCAATACTCGCGCGCTCTTTCCTTAATGAAGGACTTAATGGGAATCAAATTAACGTGATCAGCGTCGCGAATGATCGAGAAAGTATGATTCACATAGCGGCGCATGTAGTTCAAGTTTTGCACGGCACCGGTCACAAACTGATTGTTGGGAATAATCAAAGTGCGGCCTGTGTAGGCATAGCTGCCGGATTCAATATTCACCTCCAGCAACTTGGTGGTCAGCCAGTCACTGCTGGCCACTTCGCCGTATTGGCCCTGCACCTTGATCCAATCGCCAATGCTAAATATACGTGAGCTGACCTGATACAAAGCGCCAAGGAAACACTGAATAAATTCACGCGTTGCCAGGATTAGGGCCACCATAAAGGTGGCAATGGAGAGCGCGGCAAAGCGCAGTTCGGACAACCAGATGACAATCAAGCCCACCACGATGGCGGTGGTGGTGATGTTGCGGACAACATTAACCCAGCGTCGATTGAGATCAGACTCTTGCGTTGGGATTTTGAGTAAAAACTTAACGCTGGCCCAGCGTAGCAGCAGTGCTACCAGCAGAAAGGCAGCAGAAGCTAGGGCTTTGTACTCAAACGAAAACTCATTCATCGCATTACTCAAATGTTACGGTGTTTTGAAAAGCGCGCATCATGCCGAGTTGGGTGGCCGCTGTGAAGCAAGCAATTTTTATGCTGACGATAAAGAGTATAGAAGCTAATTCATCCTGTCTTTGAGGGAGTTGGCATGGCAAATGAGGCATGGGTCTAGCCAGAGAGCATTGTTGCTTGGCAGAGCACCATGGCTTGATAACGCGACAGCTGCGCAAGGTGCTCTGCTGCGGCTCAGCCTCGATCGGTGATCAATCGCATCCAGGGTTATTCCCTAAATGCTGCCTACCTGAGTCTACAAACGAGGGGGCTGGAATCTGCTTGATGTTGCCATTAGGCAGGAAGCTTAACTTAGAAACATAGGTGTCTCGATTTAACGACGACGAAGGGCCATTACCCATATGGTAGGCAAAGTAATAGTCTGCTCCGATATTGAAGACGGTTCCATGCCCAGCGTTATAGCCTTGGCTATTGCTGTGTGGACGAGTTTCCCAGCTATTAAATGTCAGGCGGCAGGAGTGACGGCTATTGGTTAGAGCTTCAACGGACGTGGCCTTTTTATAATAGGCTTGGTACTTCGAGCGGAAGTCGTTTTCGCTGTAAACGAAATAGTAGTAACCATTGCGGTAAAATAGGTTGGGTGCTTCGGCTATGTTTTCGTCATATAGGCCATTCGGTAACGAGTTGTCGATGATTTGCTTGTTTTTTAAGTTGACGGAGCTGTTTGCATTGCCTGAGCCGGTAAACCAAGTGTAAGACAGCCACGGTTCGCCTTGCTGGTCGACAAAATGTTGGTGTCAATTCGAATGCGATCTCTGCCAAAATCACCTGCCTTTGCAGATGATTTAATGTTCGTACCTTCAATGTTAAAAGGGCGTGGGAGGCCGAAATTTCTAGTGTAAAAAGCGGTTGCCATTAAACCTAAACCCTCATTTCCGGCGGCAACTCCGGTGTCGAGCTCAAGGCATGATATGTCGGTATTTTTAAACAGCAAAGACGTAAAGGAAAGCCATAGATCACCGTCATGCCATGCCACGTCGGGTGCCCAGATGTGACAGTAGCGGTGTTGATGCGTATTGCCGAGTAGGCCAGTTGTCGCTTGGCTGGGGTTGTAGGTTTTATAGTGAGTAACAAATGACGCTAACTCAGTACCGCCATTGGCCATTTGGGTAGTAAATGTCTCGATGGGTATGCGCCAGAGAACTCCAGCTCTGTGTCGCCGATTTTTGCTGTAGCTGGCTAGAGCGGCAAACCGGCTTCGTGATCTGAAATCCTCAGGCGATCCAGAGCGGGCACCGAATTATTCAGAGGTGCCCTAGGTAATCGCCCAGGACTAAAACGTCCGGGTCCGCTATCTGCTGTTTTAGTAAGACGGTATTTGCCTGCGCGTTGCCTGATATCAGAATGGTCAGTGCGATTGTTGCTGGTGTTCGTTTCATCCTTGACTCCTTTGATTGCTACAGCGATTGGATGTTTGCCCAGTTCATGATAGAGCAGAATTATGTGGTTACTGCCTAGCAAATGAAAACAATTTGCATAAGCATTTAGTATCAGGTTTAATCCCGGCCCTATCAATTAGGTGAACACTTTGGGCACTTCGAACTCCTCGTAACCTCGACTCACCGGCGCCAATCATTGAGCCGCCATGGGCGAGTTCAGGAGTTCTCTGCGCTATCTAAAGGGGAGAGGAAGGGGAGTTATGAGCAGCATGCGTCTTTCGCCATTGGCCGTCGCCATTATGGCCATCAGCAGTCACAGCTTGGCCGGCGACAAGCA
The DNA here is from genome assembly GCA_965233665.1 of Bacterioplanes sp. Taxonomy (GTDB): domain Bacteria; phylum Pseudomonadota; class Gammaproteobacteria; order Pseudomonadales; family Oceanobacteraceae; genus Bacterioplanes. Next base: position 27,390 of record CBDDTG010000065.1, read on the forward strand.
CCAAGAACTGGAAGCCGTTGTGGTAACCGGCGGTAAAATCGAGCGAGATTTGCAGCAAACCACCAGCGGTATCAGCGTGCTGGATCGACAATTGCTGGAGAGTAATAACACCGAAAACCTCAACGATGCCCTGGTGCTGACACCCAATACCAGCATTAATGGCAAAGGGGGCTTCAGCATTCGCGGCATTAACGCCGAGGGTGGCCCGGCGGCAGATACCTCGACGGCCGATACCGCGGGTGTGGTGATGGACGGTGCCTATTTTGACGCCGATATTTTAGAAATGGGCGTTGGCCTGTGGGACATCGGCAGCGTTGAAGTGTACAAAGGCCCGCAGTCGACCAGTCAGGGCAAAAACGCCTTGGCTGGCACCATTGTGGTAAAAACCAACGACCCGGTGTTTTATCGTGAAGGCTCGGTGCGCCTAGGCTTTGGCACAGACAACACTCAAATCAGCAGCGTCATGTATAACCAGGCGCTGACGGATGAATGGGCGGTGCGCATTGCGGCAGACCGTGTGTACACCGACGGCCAAATCGAAAACGAATTTACCGGCGACGATGACGAAGCCCACGATGAGCACATTAATGGCCGGGTGAAATTATTGTATCGTCCATCCGAGCGCTTTAGTGCGTTATTGACCATTGGCCAAGATAAATCAGACCAAGGCGACGACCGCGCTTGCGGCGCTAATACCAGCCGCGCCGGTGTGTTTGAGTGTGATGAATTTAAGGCCTATCGCGACGTAGACGGCAAGCTAACCAACCGCTTTAACTACCAAACACTGAAGTTGCAAGCGCAGCTCAGCGACGGCTGGGAACTCACCTCCATTACCTCCAACTCCTGGCGTGACCGCGCCGAGCGCCAAGATGCCGATAATATGGCGCCAAGCAACTCCAGCTATAGCGATGCGGCCAGCCTGGGTGTGCGTAACGAATCGGAAGAGGACAGCAGCCTGAACCAGGAGCTGCGCTTTAGCTTTGAAGGCGAGCAAATTCGCACCAGCTTTGGTTATTATTACAGCCAGAGCGAAGAAAAACGCGGCTACGACTTCTTGCTGGCCAACCCGCTCGATACTTATTTGCCCGGCTTTTACGCCGCCACCTCTACGGCGCCTTTCCCGGCCTACGAAAATGGCGTCAGCGATACGGTTTTGCAAACCCAATACCAAGATCGAGGCTCCGTGCGCGAAGCCACCAACCATGCGCTGTTTGCCGAGTTAGATTATCAACTGACGCAAGACACCACCTTATTGTTTGGCGCCCGCTTAGAGCGCGAAACCAATAAAAACTCAGCCGATATTTTTGCGCAAAACGTGAATTCCGACGCCATGGTGGCATTGGGCGCACGGGCCAACCCATTGTTTAATGCCCTAAAAGCCGGAGCCGAAGCAGGTGACCCAGCATCGCAAGCGCAATGGGGATTATTGTCAGCCTACATGACTGTGGCCGGAGTTGACCCGAACAACCTGCAGCAAGACAGCCTAAGCCAGGTGCTGAATGTGCTGGCATCGGCCAGCAATAACACCTCAGAAAAAGACGTCGAAAACAACGTGTTGTTGCCTAAAATTGGCGTGCGCCATCAGTTTACCCAAGATCTGAGCGCGGGCTATGTGGTGTCTCGCGGCTACCGCTCCGGCGGTGTCAGCTTAAACCCCATCAACACGCAGCAGCCGACGGTGGATTACGACCCGGAGTTTGTCACCAATCATGAGCTGTCGTTGCGTAGCCAATGGCTGGATCAGCGTCTGACTGCCAACGCCAATGTGTATTACATGCAGTGGAAAGATCAGCAAGTGCAAGTGGTGGGTGCCAACCCGTACGACAGCTACACCACCAACGCTGGCTCATCGACGTTAAAAGGGTTGGAGCTGGATATTTACTTCCGCGCTGACAACGGCCTGCAGTTATTTGCTAACGCTGGCTTGGCAAAAACTCGTTACGATGATTTTGTGACCCGCAATCAAGACTTCTCTGGCAACCGCTTCCAGCTGGCGCCAGAAAAAACCGCCGCTGCTGGCGTGGGTTATGATCAGGGCATTGGCTATCGCGCCTTTGTGACGCAAACCTATACCAGCGATGTGTATTTAAATAACGACAACACCAAGCAGCTACCGGCGTATTCACTGACCAATCTGCGCCTGGGCTATGCCGCTGCCAGCTGGAAAGTGGAAGCCTACGTCAACAACCTGTTCGACCGTCGCGCTAAAACCTACAGCTACGACTACAGCGGTTACGCACCTGAAGAAGGCTTTACCCTGTATGGCGATTACAGCCATTGGGTACCGGCGCGTACCGCAGGCTTAGTGGCACAGTACGACTTTTAACCGGTAAGGATTTTAAGTTGCTTTATAAAAAGCCGCGGTTATTGCCGCGGCTTTTTTGTGGCTGAAGCTATTATCCACGCTCAACGTCTTTTCGATAATGGAGTTGCGGTTATGGCCGTGGCCAACGAAGGCTGGTTGCTAAAGCGTGTAAGCCTTAGATTGAGAATTGAAGCCGAGTTGGAGTCCCCAAGCCCTATGCCCTCCTTGAGGGATCTTATCCCTCACGTTGGGCGGAAAAAGCCATGGCTAACGTAGCTTGCTGACTGTATGGGTAACACCGCCCGGCGCTACATAAAAGTTTGCATCTGCCTTGGAGAAGCACTGCCCAGAAAAGCTGGTGAAATCGGCATAGCGAGGAATTTCTCTGTGATGAACAACGGTGTTGCCTTTTGCGAACACCGCTAGAGTAATGCCGTCATTCTCAGAGATTCGGCTGTTTTTTTCGAGATTCCAATGGAAGCCAAGAACCTTTTTGGCGGAAGCGTTGTTTGAATAGGGCGCGAAGAAACAAACTTTGGTCCAGTTTCCTTTAACCGTGTCTTCGAGCTTGATGGCTCCAGCATCTTTCTCAATTTCTAGTACATTACTGTAGGCACCTTCCTGGCTACATGCGCCAAGCACGAGAGTGAAGGCGATTAAAAGTCTTTTGTTCAATATGTGCCTCCTGGGTGGCAATTGAGTTGAATGACCAGTTTTTGCCGAGCTGGGTTTTAGGTTTATTGCCAAGCCCTATGCCCTCCTTGAAGGATCTTATCCCTCACGCCGGGCGGGCGAGCGACTGAAAGCGTATATCGAGGCAGTTTCTGCCAGGCAAAAAGCGAGCGGCAGTCGCCCTCGACTAGCGCAGCTTACAAACCGTAAGTGAGCATGGCGAGGCGCTTTTTAACGCTGCAGAAACAACGTAGATAGCTTTCAGCCTGCTTTGCACTGTGCAGGCCGTTATTCCTGAGTTGCCAATGCTGTGGTCGCCGCAACGCCAACAGCCTGCATCCAGGCAGGATGTTGGCTGGTGCTGCCGTCCGGGCAGTCCCTACGGGCACAGCCATTACCAACTCAGGCGGCCTGCTAAGGCGCGGAAAACCTAGGCGCGAGAGCTAGTTCAAGGCTTGGGGTGTATGTCTCGCTAGTCCCTTGCAAGCTCAATTGACTTGCACCAAAAACAAAAATTGTCTCCTTCTTCTCTGGCAGCTGTTTCTTCAAATGTTTCGCCTTCTTCCATGCCACCAGTAACACCTTGCCAGAAAGCAGGCAGGCCAGAATTAGAATGTTGAACTCGCTTCAACAAAAAGAATCGAACACTTCCCTCCTCAGCGCGGTAAAGAAAGGCATTTATAGAAAAAGGTTGTCTCATTATTATTGCTCGCTCCTAAATTCATTATATGCTTCGGCCCAATCTGATCTTTCAGTGCTGTCTTCGAATTGTAGTTCTATATCTATTATATTCAGATAATCTAGAACTGCTTCTCTTTCTTCTATGTTCCAACTCCTGAATTTCATCGCTGTCAATGTTCTAAGTACGTTTTCTGGACACAAGTCGTCAATAAAGTATGGAGCGCTTAGAAGCTCAAGGATTCTTGGCAAATAATATCGATATGCTCGACTGCTAGTCCAGTGGTTGGGAACTTCTGTCGCAATACTATATCCATCCTCTCCAGAAATCTCGTTTAACTTCATATTTAGAATTTTTTCCTGCCAAGTATCTGGATGGCAATAGTCGCAGGAAAACGGTTTGGTCGGCCTGTATTTGGAAAAGACTTTGTATAATTCTTTTAGTGTTTTCGATTTAGATTGCATGGGTTATTTTTCGTCGTAGATAGAAGCTTATTGATGTGCGTGCCATACTGTGGTCGCCGCAACGCCAACAGCCTGTATTGGCTGGTGCTGCCATCCAGGCAGCCCCTGCGGGCACAGCCATTGCCCACTCAGGCGACCTACTAAGGCGCGGAAGCGATTTTAAGGCTTGGGGTGGTGTCCCTTAGGCACGTCGTCTGGAGCATACAAAATCATTCTTCGTAAAGCTCCAGTTACACGTTTTCCCATCTAGATAAATATATCCATGTGGTTTGCCTAGATACCGATCGTGACCGGGCAAACCCATGTAGTTTCCCTGAAATATCTTGTACCAACCTCCAAGGTTGATGTCTACGTCATGCGCTTCAGTTGAGTATTTTTCTTGAGCCATAAGGTGGATGTGTCTTTCACCTAAATAGATTGAGTAGGGTGCATGAACTAGCCAAAAAATCAAAAATGAACTGGCTATTAGTATCCACTTGCTTGAGGTTTTTTTCTTTAGGACGAAGGCAGAAAGAACCGCTATGATTAGAGCGGTATACAGAGAAAGTGAAACTATACTGAATAGTTTTACTGTCGCTATAGCAGGGCCAAGAAACAGTTGGATGAAAGGACTCAAGAGCGATAATACAATCCAAGCTACGACAGTTATAATCCAAGCTACGGTAGAGCTGTAGAAGGACGCTACCGCTATGATAATCACTATGAGTCCTAGTATTATTGCGAATCTTTTCACTTTATCTCCATGTATGGTTTGGTATTTAATGCATGGGTACCTGACTGTGCAAGCAAAAAACAGTCTTTGATAACGATCTTTCATATAGTGCAACCATCTGTTCGGATTCTGTCCGGCTTTCTGGCCACATCCTTGATGAGCATCGCCGGCCTGGTTCTCATTGATTTGGATCGCTATCGTGAATTTGAATAACTGATTTCGCGAGATCAATTCCAATGATTGCCAACTGTTCCATATCAACTTCTCATTAAATACCAAGCTTATAGCTGAGGCTAAGGGCGTCTATTTCATTAGTCTAATAATGTGCTTGCCTACTACTACCCACGCCTCAAAGTTCTGACACTTCAACGCTAAGCCACTGATTTATCTGGCGGCTAAGCTACCACCCTATGGAAATACAGACAAGCAGGCCCGGAAAGTGGGCTATTTCATGTCGTCTTGTGAAATATACGGGTTAAGTATCAGTATGCCTTTGCAGTTGGTACTGGGCCACTTGTAACCGTACTAAATTTTAAACTCGCTTTCTCGCCCAGGTTTTCCGCGCCTTAGCAGGCCGCCTGAGTTGGCAATGGCTGTGCCCGCAGGGGCTGCCTGGACGGCAGCACCAGCCAACATCCTGCCGGGATGCAGGCTGTTGGCGTTGTGGCGACCACAGCATTGGCAACTCAGGAATCACGGCCTGCGCAGCGCAATGCAGGGAGTTCGCCGGCCCGGCGTGAGGGATAAGATCCCTCAAGGAGGGCATGGGGTTTGGCGCGAATAAAGTACTTTGTACGCGAGTCCGACCCAAATGCTCATTTACTGCAAGTAAGTTGCGCTAGTCGAGGGCGACTGCCGCTCGTTTTTTGCCTGGCAGAAACTGCCTCGATGTACGCTTTCATTCGCTCGCCCGCCCGGCGTGAGGGATGGGATCCCTCAAGGAGGGCATAGGGTTTGGCGTTTAAAAACAATCGGCGCTGCTCCAGAAAACCTAAACAGCGCCCATAAAAAAAGCCGCGACATTCACCGAGGCTTTTTTATTAAAACGAACAGAGCTTCAGCACTGAACTCAAACTCACATCACAAACGCTTTAACCTAGCCACAAACATGGTATCAGCATCCTGCTCAGGCGCGCCGAGCATGGTTTGCTCCAGCAGCTGCCAGCCATCATTTTGTTGCATAAAGTCCGCTACTTGCTGCTCGTTTTCTTCCACTTGCCAGCTGCAGGTGGCGTAGAACAGCTCGCCGCCCGGGCGCACGGATTGGCTGGCCAAGGTCAGCAGGCGTTGCTGCAGTGCCATCAGCTCGGCGTTGTCGTCGGCACTTAAGCGCCAGCGTGCGTCTGGGTTGCGGCGCCAGGTGCCACTGGAGGAGCAGGGGGCGTCGACCAATACTTTATCGAAGCCTTGTTGGCGGGCAATTTCTTGCGGCAATTTCAGCGGTTGCTGACCATCCCAAACAAAGCTGCGAATGTTCAGCAGTTGGCCACGTTTGGCACGGCGCTTTAATTCGACCAGTTTTTGCTCGTACAAATCGGTGGCAATGACCGCGCCTTTATTGTTCATCTGGCTGGCCAGGGCAATGGCTTTGCCACCGGCGCCGGCGCAAGCATCCCAGATTTTTTCACCTGGCTTGGGCGCCACGGCGGCAACAATGTGTTGGCTGGCTAAATCCTGAATTTCAATGACGCCGGCTTTGTACAGTTGGCTCTGGCTTAAGCCGCGGCCGCCTAAGGCGCACAGTTGTTGGCCGCGGCGCTGCACAGAGACTTTTTCTTGCTGCAGCTCACGGGCCACGGCGGCGACGTCTAGGCCGTCATGGTTGGCAATGGGGTTAATGCGCAACCAAGTAGGCGCTGCTTGGCCTTTGCTGTTGCAGCCATTGCTGAAATTGCTCGTCGCTCCAGTGGCTGTACTCTTGGCGTTGGCGCAGGGCGGGCATCCAGCTAGGTCGAATGCCGTGCCACAGCAGCCATGCCGCTGACAGCGGTTGCTCGGCTTGGTCGCGGAATTGGCGGAAGACCTCGGTGCGGCGCTCGTAGTTGCGAAAGCCGTCTGGCCAGCGCCAGTTTTCTTGGCAGCGCTGCTGCACCCAGTGCCACAAATGATGTGGGTCGAGTTGGTCGGCGTCGACCGGTTGCCATGTTTTGTCCCAGGCTTGCCATTGGCCGTCGCTGAGCGCTTGTTCTTGGCGCTGTTGGTGCTCTAGCGCGCACGCCAGCTGTAAAAAACGCTGCGCCTGATAGAGCGCCAGTGCCAATGATGGTTGTTGGCGCAGGGCGGCATTTTTGCCGCTGTGCTTGCGCAGCCAGCGATCCAGCGGAATGGCGTTGGGGCGTTGCAGCCATTGCAACCATAAGCCGCTGAGCTCGCGGTAATGCAGGCGGTCATCGGCTTGTGGGCGACGGGGTTTTTGGCGGGGAACTCGACTGAATCTAGACATGGTCAACTCGTGCTATCGGCTGGTTGCGCCTTATACGGAAAAACGCCGGCGATTGCCAGCCCTGTTGCCCGTGGAAGGGGCGGTGTTTAGCCTTGGCGGCGATAAACAGAGGGGGGCATGCCGGTCCAGGCTTTAAATGCTTTGGTAAAGTTGCTGGCATCAGAGTAGCCCAGTTGCTCGGCGATTTGATCAATGGTGAGGTCATTGGTGCGCAGCATGTGTCGCGCCTGTTGCTGGCGCAGCTCATCTTTGAGGTGCTGGTAACTGGTGTTTTCTTGCTTGAGTTTGCGGTTGAGGGTGGCCATCGACATGTGCAGTTTGCCGGCGACTTGCTCCAGGCTGAGCGGCTGCTGCAGCCGGTCGGCGATTAGGTCGCGCACTTGGTCGCTGACGTTGCGTCGGCCTTGCAGCTCGCGCAATGCCTGCTCTAGCTCTTGCTCGGCCATGTGCTCCATGGTGGGGTCAAAAAAGGGCAAGGGTGCTTGCAGTGCTGCGCTGGGCCAAGTCAGGCAGTTATCGCTGGCGCCGCTGAGTATTTGGCAGTGAGGCAAAATGGTTTGCTCGGCAAGCGGCCAATCCCAACTCAGCTCGATGCAACTGGCGGTTTGGCCCCCTTGGCTGCCAACCAGGGTGCGGCAAATGGTTTCAATGCTGGCTAAAAACGCCAGCACCAAAAACGGCGCGGCGTGCTCGCTGTTGAACTTGGGTTGAATAAACAGCTGGCGCTGCTCGGCATCGGCATGGCGCTGCATCGTGAATATTTGCGCCCGCGTCTCGACGTAGCGCATGACTTTAATTGCGGCGTCGGTCATGGTGGCGCTGTATTGCGCGGCGTAGCCCAAGGCGCCGTGTTTGGAAAGCGTCATGCGCTTGCCGTACTCTAATGCCAGTTGTGGCTCGGGCAGCAGTTGGCAAAAGTTCTCGACACAGCGAACGCCGGACTCATGGCCGACCAACACGCCGGGCTGCAGCAATAGCGATTCTTCCAGCTGTGAGCCGTGCAGTAATTGCTTGGCGCTGATGCCGTGTTCAAAGGCCATTTCGGCCAGCAAAATTAAGTAGTCCGACGAAATTCGATAATGGCCGCGACCGATTGAGCTTGTCTGCATGACGATGCTTGGGCACCTCTTAATCATTCTGCACAGCTCTGCGCAAGTGCAGCAGGGTTTCAGAGCCAGGCGTTGATGACAGCAAATGGCCGGCCCTTTTCTATATCGCCAACGATGTTACGGAAGCCTGCCGCCCGCGCTCTGCGGGGAGCGCCAGAGAGCTCCAGCTCTGAGTCGCCGATTTTTGCTGTAGCCTTGCTAGAGCGGCAAACCGGCTTAGTGACCTACAGTCCTCTGGCGATCCAGAGAGGGCACCGAGTTATTCAGAGGTGCCCTTGTTGTTATTTTTTCACTGTCGTTTGCAAGCATATCACCGGGCCCTTGGTGGGACACTGTGCCATAGTGACAGCGTCGAACTTCTGACTCAGGACACAATTGGCAGGTGAGCCTATGAATAACAATAAATCGGCATCGACTCCGCATTACCAACCCGAGATTAAACCACGGCGTATGGCGTTTGATACCCAGCCACCGGCGCGCAAATACACGTTTCGTGATAACTCCCTAGTCAGCACGTTTTTTTATGCGCTATCGGCGCTGTTCCCAGACGGTGAGCGCTTTTTTATTCATTCGGTGCGCCATTATCGTGAGCAAATCCCAGACCCAGAGCTGCAACAGCAAATCAAGGGGTTTATCGGCCAGGAAGCGCATCATGGCGTCTCCCACGAGCAGCTGAACCGGGCGATTGAATCGCTGGGTTTTCCGATGAGCAAGATCACGAGCGCCATGCTAAAGCGCATCGAGTTTTTAAAAACGCTAAGTCACTCGCGCCAGTTGGCGCTGACGGTGGCGATGGAGCACTTTACTGCTTCACTGGCGGAGTTTTTATTAAAAAACCCAGACATTCTCGATGACGTTGACCCCACCATTCGGCAAATGCTGATTTGGCACGCGGTGGAAGAGATTGAACACAAAGCCGTGGCGTTTGATGTGTATCGTCGCTGTGTGAATAACGAGTTTATGCGCAAGCGGGTCATGGTCATTGCCATGGTGAGTTTGTTCTCGCGTTTGGCTTGGTATCAAGTGCAAATGCTGTGGGCCGATCGTCATTGGCCGAGCCTGCGTGAGTGGCGCGAAGCCTGGCGGTTTTTTTGGGGCAAGCGCGGTATTTTGCGCGACAACATGAAGGGGCTGGCGAAGTTCTTTCGAACTGGCTTTCACCCCTGGGATATTGATCAACAAGCTTTGATTGAGAACTGGCAGCAACGCTTTCCGGATGTGGCGGCGCTGCAGCGTTAGTGCAACGCGGGGCGAGTGCTTTGAATGGCCTCGTCCACCAGCTGCTGATAGCGACCGCTTTGTTTAAATTGGCGCAAGGCCACATCAAAGCGGTCGCGAATGGCGGTTAACTGGCGCTGGCGTGAAAACGCAATGTAGCTGTTGGTGCTTTGCACCGGGGGTTGCAGTATGTGCAATGGCTGCGGCAGTTTCATTTGCTGCAACAAAACACGCGCACCAAACTCGTTGTTCACCCACAAATCGGCGCGGCCGTTGCTGACCATGAGGGCACACTGCTCAGCCGAGTTGATACGGTATACGGTGGCAAAGTGCTGCTGCGTTAGCAGCTGATCCATATAGCTGCCGTAACTCACATCGTTCACGGCACAAATGCTCAGGCCATTGCCCGGTTGGCGCCAGGCCACCGCTTTGGGCGTGGCCTGAATCAGGCTGATGTTTTGAACGAACAGCACCTCTTGGCTGTAATCGGCAAAGCGTTGGCGCTCGGGGGTTTTAAAAGCGGTAAAAATGGCATCGGCGCGTCCGTGTTCGATGTCGCTGATGGCGCGAGCCCAAGGCAAAATGCGCACGTTTACCTCCACATCAATGGCGCTAAACACTTGCTTCACCAACTCCACTGCCACTCCGGCGGGCTGGCCTTGTTGGCTGTAGATGTAGGGCGGATATTGCAGCGTCACCAGCTCCAGTGGTGGGCGTGGTTCGGCGTGTGCTGCCGGTAGCATCAGGCCAATCAGCCAGCTGATTAATAAACACACACGCATTGCGACGACCTTGTCCATGAAAGAAACCCTGAGTATAGGGGAGATGGGGCCGAAACCGACAAGGTCATCGCTCTGTGGCATAATCCCGCCTCTTTTATGTGGAGATCACCATGAGTCTTGAGCAAAGCCTGCGTCAGCGTGCCAACGATCAATGCGAGCTGTGTAGCAGCCCGGATAACTTAAGTGCCTACTTGTTGCCGCCCGACACCAATGCCCGGGTCGATAACAGCGTGTTGTTATGCGGCACTTGCCTGGAGCAAGTCAATGGCGCTGAGTTGCAGCAAAATCACTGGCGCTGCTTAAACGACAGCATGTGGAACAGCGAGCCGGCGGTACAGGTGCTGGCCTATCGCATGCTGCAGCGCTTAAGCAGTGAAACCTGGGCGCAAGATTTGCTCGAAATGCTTTACCTGGATGAAGACACGCAGAAATGGGCAGATCGCGGCCTGGTGGATCTCAACGCCGAGCCTACTTTGGATGCCAATGGCGCCCAGCTGGCTGCTGGCGATAACGTGGTGCTGGTTAAAGACCTGGATGTTAAAGGCGCTAACTTTACCGCCAAGCGTGGCACGGCCGTGCGCGGTATTTCATTAAGCGATAACCCCAAGCACATTGAAGGCCGGGTCAATGGCCAGCGCATTGTGATTATTGCCGAGTATGTAAAAAAGTCCTGATGGTGCATGATGGGCGGGTGACTACAAGGAGGTCTATATGATCAATTACATTGAATTCCCCGCTCATAACCTAGAGGCCACTCAGGCATTTTTTGAACAGGTTTTCGGTTGGCAGTTTCAGGCCTACGGCCCGGATTACATTGCCTTTGGTAATTCCGGCACCCCCGGCGGTTTTTATCGCAGCGACAATGCCAGCCGTATGGCAAACGGGGCTGCTTTGGTGGTGATTCAAGTCGATGACTTGGAGGCCAAGCTGGCTGAGGTCAAAGCCGCCGGCGGTGATATCTGCCAAGACATCTTTAGCTTCCCCGGTGGGCGGCGCTTTCACTTTATTGAGCCAAGCGGCAACGAACTGTCGGTGTGGTCGGAAGCGTAAGGCTTAGACCTTAGACGTTAAGGCTCAGACGTTAAGGCTCAGACGTTGAGGTTTAGGCGCTGGCCAGCGAGCGTATTTTGCGCTAGCTTGGCTGGCCCTTACTGATTTGTTGAGTAGTAACGTGGAAGCGCAATTTTGGATCGACAAATGGCAAAAGATGGAAATCGGTTTCCATCTGGATGAAGTCAATAAAGTGCTGCTGAAATACTGGCCAACGCTAAACACTCGGCCACCGCAGCGCGTTTTAGTGCCACTGTGCGGCAAGTCGTTGGATGTGTTGTGGCTGCGCCAGCAAGGGCACTCGGTGGTGGGCATCGAGTTAAGTGACATCGCCCTGGCCGAGTTGGCCACCCTGATGACCTCTGAGCTGGGCATTGAGCTCAGCTGTGAGCAGCGCGAGCAGGGCAAGGTGTATCAGGGCGAGGGCGTCACCTTGATTGCCGGTGACTTTTTCGACCAGCCCGCCCTTGGCCCCATTGATTGGGTTTATGATCGTGCGGCCTTGGTGGCCTTGCCCGAAAACATGCGCCGCGACTACGCTCGCCAGCTGCGCCATATCAGCGGCAGTGCGCCACAATTTTTGATTACCCTCGATTATCGACAAGCTCAGATGAGCGGCCCGCCGTTTGCCATCAGTGACGAAGAAGTGCAGCAGCATTACAGCAGTCATTACCATATTGAACTGCTGGAAAGTCGTGAGCTGATTGAGCAAGAGCCGCGTTTTCGTGAGCGTGGCCTGGATTCATTTGTGCAGCGTGCTTATAAGTTGATGCCGCGTTAGTGTCCTGAGTTAGAAGTGCGCATGCTGTCAGCGTGCCATCCAAGTTCTCTGGCGAGGTGTGTCTCGCGGCCAATGGTGGTTCCATTGGCAAGAGGCAGAGGCAGGCCAGAGGGCACTAAGCCTCTAGCCGCAATACGCATATTTTGTCTGGCTCTGGGTAATGCCATACCAGGTTGAAATCCCATAACCGCACGCCGTATTCGCGCTCAGGCCCAGGCTGTTGATAAGCCGGTTTGGGGTCTTGTGCCAGGCATTGCTCAATCACGGCCATCACAGGTTGCTGTAGACGCTGCTCAGCACTCAGGGCTTGTGCTTTGGCCGTGGGGCTAAAGCACACCTCAATGTCGGCAGGCGGCAGGGGCGCAATGTGGTTGTGAGCCTCTTCTACCTGATCGGCGTAAGGCACATAGGGGCGAATATCGACAATCGGTGTGCCGTCGAGCAAATCCAGCCCACTCACCACCAGTACACCGGGCTCCACTGCGATCAACTCCACCACGCTAAGGCCAAGATTATTGGGCCTGTGGGTAGCGCGTGAGGCAAATACCCCCAATTTTTGATTGCCGCCTAAGCGCGGCGGGCGTACCTGCAAATGCGGTTTGTCGGCTTGGGTCAGAGTTTGGTGAAAGATAAAGGTCAGCCACAAATGGCTGACTTGCTCCAAGCCGGCCACGGCTTTGGGGTCATCGTAGGGGGGCAGCAATTGCAACCTGCCCTGGACCGCCGGTGCCAATCTAGGTTGGCGCGGAATGGCGAACTTCTCACGGAACGGTGTGTTAGCAATAGCGATGGGGTGAATCGCATAGGACGGTGCATCTGACAGCAAAATAACCACCTGATAAACGGCACGGTGTCGGCCTTTAAGAAAAATCCGGCCCAGTATACCAGCCTGCTCAACGAAGGTTTTTGTTGCCTTTGGCTCACTGCTTTGTTTCCCAATGTTACCGGTTTGGCACAAATTGTTACAAATTGGCCTGATGCTGGCTGGCATACTCCGGCCGTTTTTCTCTTTGGTGCGTCAGTGTCTGTACAGCGACCGGCACCCAATAAACATAACAGTAAGGAAAACCCTCAAATGTTGAAGCAAGCGTCTGTGTTAGCAACGGCGGTCGCTCTGGCCAGCCAGGCCATGGCCTCCGGTTATAAAATCAATGAGCAAAGCGCCAGCGGCGTCGGCAATGCTTATGCTGGCCGTGCAGCCGTGGCTGAAGACGCCTCGGTGGTTTTTTATAACCCCGCCGGTATGACTCGTCTTAAGCGCCCAGAGTTAAGTGTGGGTGTGACGTACATTGATGTGAACGGCAGTTTTGAGGGTGAGCGCTTAAACAGTGCCGGTATTTCCAGTGATTTTGAGCCTGGCGCTTACGGCGATGGCGGCGATTTTGTGCCTAACCCGACCATTCCTTTTATGTACTACGTGCGCCCGCTGGATGACAAAGCAGCGATTGGCCTGGGCATCTTTGCGCCGTTTGGTACCCACACCGATTACGAATCCAATGCGCTGGTGGGTGGTTTTGCCGATGAAACCAAGCTCACCACCATCGACATTCAGCCGACCTTTGCTTACCAGCTGACCGACACACTCTCTATTGGTGTGGGCATCGACATCGTATTTGCAGAAGGCTTGCTGTCTAAGCAGCTCGACACTGTGCCGTTCGTGCCAGAAGCGTATGTGCAAGGCGCGCAAATGCAGCTGAATAACAGCGGTCTGGACCCGAACTCAGCGGCCTTTATGCAGCAGCAGGCCAAAATTGATGCCATTTCTGGCCTCAATGACCCCAGCTACATGGGTTACGACAACAAGTTTGAAGTGGAAGGCGATGACCGCGGTTATGGCTGGAACTTCGGCGTGATGTGGGACATCAGCCCAGCCACCACCTTTGGCTTTGCGTATCGCTCAGAAATCGCCCTCGATTTAGAAGGCACCGCCAAGTTTAAGCAAAACCAGGGCGTGCAGGTGTTTTCACCTGAGCTGAAAGGCAATCCGTTACTCGATGCCGACAATAACGGCGTAGTGCTGGCGGACGCAGCCATTGCCGCCAAAAATGGCGAGCTGTTTGGTTTAAGCGAAGCTGAGCTGGTGCAAAAGGTCCAAGGCTTTAGCGGCGAAGTAAAAGATCAAGACGCACGCGTGCCTTTGACCACGCCGCGCTCTGCCACCTTTAGCTTGGCGCACCGCATTAACGACCGCGTGCAATTGCAAGGCGGCGCTACTTGGACGGACTGGTCGGTATTTAAATACTTCGACGTGATCGCCACTCGCTCAGGCATCATTGATGACATCAGCGGTCTGGGTGAAAATTACATTGGCCACATCGTGGAAAAATGGCACGACACTTGGTCTTACGCTGTGGGCGCTAGCTACCAGGTGAATCATGACTGGCTGCTGCGTGCTGGCTATGCCTTTGATGAGTCGCCAGTGGCCGAACAACACCGCACGGCGCGTGTGCCTGACAACGACCGTCAGTGGCTGACCGCCGGTGCTAAATACAACGTCAATGACGACATCAGCTTTGATTTGGGTCTGGCTTATTTGATCATGGATGAGTCGGAGCTGAACGAGTATGACTACGACCTAGACGACAACGTTAAAGGTCTGCAAAACGCGACCGGCACCTACGATATGGATGCCCTGGGCGTGTCGTTGCAAATGAACTACCGCATGTAATTGCACAAGCGGTAAATGTAAGCCGGGCAATCGCCCGGCTTTTTTATATCTGTCGTTTAAGCCTGAAGCAATGGGCAAAAAACAGGCATAAAAAAAGGCCGCTGCATTTCTGCAGCGGCCTTTTCGAATATGGCGGAGGGATAGGGATTTGAACCCTAGATACGCTATTAACGTATGCCGGTTTTCAAGACCGGTGCTTTCAACCGCTCAGCCATCCCTCCAAGCGGCGCGTACTTTACTACAACCAGAATAAAAGTAAAGAGCCGCGCCAAAAAAAGTAGTGGGCAGCGTGGCTGCCCTCAGCGCGCTTTAGGCGTCGCTGTTTTCTGTGCCGGTATTTTGAGCAGCAATGGCCTCACCCAGCGCTTCATCGGCCACTTGCTCAAGCCATGCTAGGTCTACGCTTTGGTGCGCTTCACAAATAAACCAAGGTTCGCGTGAATCTGGCTCCAGCATAATGCCTTTGGCAATTAAACGGTGGGCAAAGGCGGTGTACAGCTCGCTGTTGGTTTGCTTCCAGTCGCGATAATTGTGCGGCACGTCTTGATCAGCACGGGTATTAAAGTGAATGCCAAACATCGAATCAGGGCCAGCGAATTTATGCTCGATGCCGTGCTTGCTAAACACCCGTGACAGCACTTGCTGAATGGCCGCACCGGTTTGATGAATGGTGGCCAGGGCGTCTGTGTCTTTTAACACGCTTAAGGTGGCCTTAGCGGCGGCCAGGGCGATCATATTGGCGGTGTAAGTGCCGCCGTGGGTGACGCCACCTGTGCCTGAGTGAATGGTGTTCATGACATCCGCGCGGCCGCCAAACGCTGCCACCGGGTAGCCGTTGCCCATGGCTTTGGCGAAGGTGGTGAGGTCGGCATAAATGCCATACAGCTGTTGTGCGCCACCCTTAGCAACGCGAAAGCCGGTTTTGACTTCATCAATAATCAGCAAAGCGCCGTGGGCATCGCACTGGTCGCGCAGGGCTTGCATATAAGCCTGGCTGGCGGCGATGGAGCCACAGTTGCCCATGATGGGTTCAATCACAATGGCGGCGATGTCGTTACCGACGCGCTTGAATACATCAATCAGGGCAGCTTCATCGTTGAGCGAGATGGTTTCTAAATGCTCGCGGCTGGCTTCGGGAATGCCAATGCCAAAGGCTTTGATCTCTGGCGCACTGTCGCCTTGTGGCTGCCAGTTATCGACGTCTGGCTTCCACATCATTTCGTCATACAAGCCGTGAAAGCCGCCTTCGACCACTACGATTTTATTGCGGCCGGTAAAACCCCGTGCGGTGCGCACGGCGCCTAACACGGCCTCGGTGCCGGAATTGGCAAAACGCATTTTTTCGATTTGCGGGCACAGGCTTTTCACCAGTTCGATGACTTCTGCATCCAGGCCCGTTGAAAAGCCAGACATGGTGCCGATGTTGGTGATGGCGTCGATCACGGCGTTGTCGATGCGAGCATCGCGATAGCCCAAAATGATCGGCCCATACGCTAGGCGAAAATCAACAAACTCCTGGCCGTCGACATCGGTTAGCCGACAGCCCTTCAGCGATTCAACAAACACCGTGTTGTCATCGCCCCAGTAGCGATAACTGTCGGCAACGCCCATCGGCATATGAGTGTGAGCGGTCGCTAACAAAGCGTCGCGTTTTGGCTTGGGGGTAGCGGCTGTGGTCATGGCATCGTCTCTGAGCGGCACGAGTGGGTAAAAAAATAAGGCGCGATGATACGCGTTGGTGGCGGCGATTCAAATGTCGCTAAGCATGGCTTGGCAGGAATGTGACTTTGCTAATAGGAAGAACCTAAAAAGGCCTGCACCGGAGGCGAAATGAAACCGGGCAGGCAAAGGCGGAAACCGGAGGAGTTACCGCGCGAGGAGGAAAGGGGGCAAGTCTGCTATGTAAGAGCCGGCCAGTGGCACGGCTCTTGGTAATATGCTCGGCAGCCTACTTAGTGAGCTGCTTGTTTAGTTGATCGCCTAGTTAGCGGCCTGCTGAGTTGGCTGCCTACTTAGTTGGAGGCCAAGGTACGGCGATACGGATTCATAAACTTCAACTGCTCAACGGCTTGCTGATCGCCATGCTGAATGCGAATGCTGACTTGCTCATCGGCAAAATCGAGGTCGCGTTCAATGGCAATATCGGCGCTGCCGCGTGCCCCCGGTTGCAAGTGCATTTCACCCAGGCTTTGCTCGCCGTCGAAAATCACCACGGTCACCGCTTCTTGTTTGCGGTTGTGCACTTTGACGGTGTAGTTGTTTTCTATCGTATCCGACGGTGTTAATTGGTACATGCGCTGGCGGTCACGCTCGCTGCTGATATCAATATCAGGCGACATCATCGGCAAACTCATGGCCAGCACAAAGGCCACGCTGGCGGCGGCGCCATAGCCCCACAAACGCCAGCGCTGAGCAGCGGTGAGTTGCTCTTCTGGCTCATAAGCGATCAAACCGGTGGGGCGATTCAGCGTTTCCATAATGGAGTCGCAGGCATCGACGCAGGCGGCGCAATCAATGCAGGCAATTTGCAAGCCGTCGCGAATGTCAATGTTGGTAGGGCACACCTGCACACACACGCCGCAATCAACACAATCGCCCAAGGCTTCGCCGTCGGTGCCTTTTTTGCCGCGTGGCTCGCCGCGCTCAGCTTTATAGCGCACGGTGTAGGTTTGGGTATCGAACATCACAGACTGGAAGCGCGAATACGGGCACATATGAGTGCATACGCGCTCACGCAGCCAGCCGGCATTTAAAAAGGTAAGCGAGCCAATAATCACCACCCAGGTGGTGGCCACGGCAGAAAAATCCCCTTGCTTAACGTCGGCCCACCAATGTGCCAGCGGGTAAAAATAGCTCAGCGCCGTAATGGCCGTGGCCAGGGCCAAAGCCGCCCACACCACATACTTGACGCTGCGACGCAGCTTTTGCAGGCCGCTGCCTTTGCCTTGGTCTAATTTGCGGCGTTGGTTGCGCGAGCCTTCGATTTTTTCTTCCAGCCAGATAAATAAAAATGTCCATACGGTTTGCGGGCAGCTATAACCACACCACAAACGCCCGGCATACATAGAAACAAAAAACAGCGCAAAGGCACTGCCGATCATCACTGGCGTTAACAGCAATAAATCTTCTGGCCACAACAGCCAGCCAAAAATATGAAACTCTTTTTGATTAATATCGAGAAACACCGCCGGCTCGCCATTCCAGCTGAGCCAAGGAGTCAAAAAGAAAAATGCCAGTAATGGCCAGCTAACAGCACGACGCCAGTTACGGAAGCGACCGGCGAACAAACGCACGCGATGCGGTAGCGGAGCATCGGTGGCAATCACACGGGAATTGGATGGCATGGCAAGCCTCATTATTTAAATCACGGTATCGCCGCCCTAAATACATAAAGCGTGCCAGCGATGCCGAGGCCGATTGGCTGGGCTTGGCGGTGATAGTGAGCATTTACAAGCAAAGGAGTGGCGCGAAATATGGGCGCGATATATCGCGCAACACGCTATATCGTGGGTGAAACAGCGGCTCTTGAGGTGTTTGGCGATGTAGGTCTCAGTCAAAGGTGTGATAGTTGTCGGTGGAGGCGGGTGGGTGGGTCGGGGGCGAATCAAGGCAGGTGCTACCATTGCCAACTCAGGCGGCCTGCTAAGGCGCGGAAAATCTGGGTGCGTAGCTCCTTGTCACAGGAACTCGGCGCTGAAAGCATCTTTTTCTCGAAGAGGCCGCATGTTCGCTGCCCCTAAGGAAGTGAAGTGTTTGTTAGCTGTTGGTTTCTATTTTCACTAAGTCACCTTCCACAACTACGCATTCAAACCGTTTCTTGGAAACAAAGATCATGCCTGACTCTTGGTATTCTGTTTTGCGTTCTATTCGTGCATTTACCAAAAGGTCACCGTCAATGCCTTGGGTTTGGCCATTTCGAATGGCGTCATCCATTGCGCGTTGGAGTAAATTGTCGTTTGGGCCTGAAATATACGCCAATGTAGTAGGGTTTACTTCATAGCATGATTTACCTTTGGTGTATGAAGAAGTGTTGTTGCTTTTTTTGTATTCAAGGTTCCGCACGTTAAATGAAGACGCCGCTGTAAACTGCCCTAGGCGCTCGTCTGTATCTGGTGGCATCTGAGCACAGCCTCCGAGTGCAGCTGTAACGAATAAAGCAATGCCTATATTTTTAATATTCACTATCTGTCCTTGTTGTATGAGTCTAAAAAATATGTTCTCACTGAGTGGTTGTGAGGTCTAGTGAGATTTTTTGCGGTGTGTGAGCGTGTTTTACTAGCTAGGAATGAACCTAATCTAATAGTGGTAGCGACATGAGATTATCGTGATGGCACAGTCATTAACTGTGTACACCAATCTATTTGTATCATCTATACGTCGGGACCAAAAGCCAGCTAAGTTTTCCTTTAAGGGCTCAGGCTTACCAATGCCTTCAAATGGAGAGCGTTTAACATCGGTAATGAGTTTGTTTATTCGTTTGAGTGTTTTTTTATCTTGGGTTTGCCAATAAAGGTAATCTCTCCAAGATTCGTCAGTCCATGACAGTAAACGACTACTCATCAATCAAGTCTTTGCTAGTTATCTTTCCTGCCTTGAACTGTTCTATTGAGCGATTTAAATGCTCAGCGTTTGCCGGTGAGCGCAGCAAGTGCACCGTTTCCATCAGGCTGTTGTAATAATCTAGTGACATAACGACGGCATCTTCCGAATCACGTCGCGTGATGACTGCCGTATCCGCGTCATTAACGACCGAATCTAAGACCGCTTTCAAGCTGTTTCTTGCTTCTGTAAAAGACACAATTCTCATACATCCTCCACATGTCAGTTTTACGGGAGAGTATAACCTGAAAATGCAATATGTACAATATGTTGAACATGTTGATTGTCAGCCATTGCCAACACAGGTTGCCTACTGAGGCGCTGAAACCTAGGTGCGAGATTGCTTGTTTGGTTCTCGCACCCTATGGGGGGGCGCCAGAGAGTTCGAGCTCTGCGGTGCCAAGTTTTGCTGCAGTCGTCTTGAGCAACAACGCGGCTTCATGGCCCCAGGCCCCCAGGCCCCCAGGGCGGACATCGAACTATTCGATGGCTCCCTAGCTGTTTGGCTTGGATGCAGATTCAAGATGGACGAGGCCCACCTTGAATCGAGTTTCGGCTGCGAGCATGCTCATGACTTTCCATCCAATAGCTCGCGCAACGGCTGCGGCAAAAACTGCCGTGTGGCTTGGGTGACCGCCTGTTCATGCTTTTGCCAAAGCACTCCGAGATAAATAACGCCTAAGCCGATGGCGGTTAAAGCGATTGGGAACAGCCAGCTGTCTTTAAATACGACCGAGGCCAGGTGGCTCACATATAAGCAACTGCCCAGCGCCCCAAACACGACGAATACGCGACGAACCAGTAATACACCCACTGCGATCATGCCAAGGTTGATGCAAAAATAAATAAACTTAGACAGTTCATCATCGGAGTGCTGTGACGACAAGCCACCCCAGAAGGCAAGCACGCCAAAGATATACACCCAAAAAGCATAATCGGCTGTTTTATGAGCGCGAATATCTATCCAGAAGGCCAAGCCAATCATAAGCAAGCCACAGTAGAGCGATACCAGTTTGCGCAGCCCCCAGGTCAGCTGTGTATCTGCAATCATGGCGCTGAGGTCCATGCTCATATACCAGAGCGTGACCGCGATGGGCATGATTAAAAAGGGGTATTTGTACTTCCAGGCGATCATTGCACCAGCTGCTAGGGTTCCTAGCTCCATATACAGCCAGTGCCACCTGACATACCTGTGGTAGTCCCGGTAATTGCTGTCATCTGGCCAGACTCCTAGCCACTGTTGCAGTCCATAGATGGCCAGTGGGGCTAAGCAAACGACAAAAGTGGCGCAGATGCCTGCGGGAATGATCAGGCCTTTGTAGGCAAAAACGTTGCTGATTTTTAAGCCAATGCCGGCGTAAAAAATAGCAATAAACACTATGCCTGCACCGCCAAAGGACTCCCAGCCAAGGTTCATAAACAGCGTCATGGCGCCAATGGCGATCAATCCGCCCAGGTAATAAAGCACGTGGGTAAAGGTAAACCTCGGTACCTCTTGATAGTGGGTGGCCCAATACTGATGCAACGCCTCTGCTTGTTGCGCTGAAATAATATTCTCAGCCACGGCTGCTTCGAGTTTCTTTTTAGTGACATCCATGACTACGTCTCTGCCTAATGTGAAAGAGAAATATACAAGCATCAGCCGAAGGCGTCTTGTTTAGCGTGAATGGTTGTACGTCTGCTGCGCAAATTGTAGCCCCTAGCGGAGCATCCATATTAAGCTTCTAGGTGGCGTCAGTGGCAAACGCCGGCGGTCTTCTAAGGTCCGGAAATCCTGGGAGAAAGACCAAGATAGTAAGTACTTTCTTTGAATTTCAATTGGTCTAGATACTACTGTTGGTGAAAATTCCCCAGCCTAGCTTATGGTCAATTTCTTCGGCTGCTGCATGAGCTTGACCACGGACGTAGTCGTTTTTATCTGCAAGGGCTTGCGCAATGATTGGAAAGACAGTGTCTCTATTTAAACTACCGCAAGTTCTGGCAAGATGACCAAATCCTAGAACTGCATTACCTCGAACATTGAAGTGTGTATGCTGAGACAACTGGATGCATATATTTTCTGCCCATTGGCAATCAGGAGGGTCCATTGATATCCATATAGGGACATACAGCAGTTCATTGACATGGTTTCTAGTTATCGCTGCCTCTATATCGTCTATCGTCCAGCCGTCTTCAAATATTTTGGTCATATTGTGTTCTCACATTGCATAGACATAAGCAGCTGATATCAGCTTGAGTAGAACTAGTTAAACACTGCCTTCTTTTTCAACCACCAGCACTCTGGCTTCGCCCTGAGGATGGGCGAAATGCTCGGTGCCGACGGAGGCAAAGAAGATGTCGCCAGCTTCCAATACGGCCATGCATTCGGTTTGGTCTTGTTTGTAATACATGTTCACCACGCCATCGAGCACCACAAACACCTCTTCACCATCATTGGTGTGCCATTTATAGGGCTGATCCGTCCAGTGGATTTTGCTGGTAATGCCGTTCATATTGGCGATCAGCTCTGAGCCCCAGGCGCGATCGGCTTTAAACTGCTTGCTTTTGATGATTTTCATGCATTAACTCGCGAAAGGTTAGGTCGTGACGGAAGTACCACGAATGCCATTTCATCCCGGAAGCCGGAAAAGTCAGTATGCCTAACTTTGCGCTGGAACGTCTACGCCTTAGCTGGCCACTGGGTGGAGAAATAGCCTCTTCGAAGGAAGCGGAAGGCATCAGAGCAGAGTGCATCGCAGTTACCACCAAACAACTATTGCCTAAAAACTCAGCGCCGCACTGAATGCAATGTGCTATTGAGTGGCTCAATCTTAAGCTATCAGTGCTGATGTATACCAATAGCGGCCATATATTCATGGCTGCATTTTTAGCTGAAGTCCCTTACTATTTTGCTTCTCTCAACCAAACCAAGGATGCGTTTTGCTACCGACATTAACCTCCCAGCGGCTGATTTTGCGGCCGCTTCAGCTAGCCGATGCCGCTAGAGTGCAGCAGTTGGCGGGTGAAAAAATCATCGCCGATATGACCGCCAATGTTCCCCACCCTTACTTAGATGGCATGGCTGAGGATTGGATCAGCAGGCACCCCGGCTGGTTTGACCGGTGCGAAGCTGTAGCGCTGGCGATTACATTGGCGGATTCGAGCGAGCTGGTAGGTGCGATCAGCATTACCCAGATTCAGCAGAATCGTGGCAACCTTGGCTACTGGGTCGGTGTGCCGTATTGGGGGCAAGGAATTTGCAGCGAAGCGGCGGCATTATTGATAGAGTACGGCTTTGCTGAGCTAAAACTAGCGCAAATATACGCTCAACATTTACCCCATAATCCGGCCTCTGGCAAAGTCATGCTTAAAAACGGCTTTACCTATCAGGCTGATGTGGTCGTCGGGCCAGACACGTTAAAATACTATGAGTTGAATGCCAACGAGTGGCAAGCACTGACACTGGATAAGTAGGAGAAAAGCGATGGGAATTCGTGAGGTGGATGGTGTACAAGTCGCCGAGCAACATAAGGCCAGCTGTCATTGCGGCAGTGTTGAAATTGTGTTTGATTTACCGAATGGTTTAGAGGAGCTGCGCCGTTGTGACTGCTCTTTGTGACTGCTCTTTGTGTCGCCGCCGTGGGGCTATTGCTGCCTCTGTGCCGTTATCCGGTATTACCATTGTGAAAGGCGAAGATCAGCTAAAGCTGTACCAGTTTAATACCCTGACAGCTAAGCACTATTTTTGTCAGAATTGTGGCATTTATACCCACCACCAGCGCCGATCAAACCCGAGCCAGTACGGCTTTAATGTCGCGTGCTTGGAGGGCATTAACTCGCTTAAGCTCGGTGATATACCGACCAATGATGGTGTAAATCATCCTGCGGATAGATAATGTTGACTGGTTGAGCCAGAGATATCTGGCTAAATGCTTGCATCGAGTAAAGGGGACAAACAATGGCGAAAGTAAAAGAATCCACTAAGGCAGTTTTGCTGTCCGCCTTGGTTTTCCCTGGGATGGGGCATTTTTATCTGAAAAAGCCGCTGTATGGCCTGGTGCTGTTCGGAGCATCGACGGTGTGCTTATTTTACATTTTGACCACCGTCGTTTCCGTCACCAAGAACGTGATGGCCAATATCACCGTTGCTGATCTACCGTTGGATGTCGCGCAAATAACCGAGCTGGTGCAGCAATCCATGGCGGCTGTGGATGGCAGCAGCGCCAACACTGCCACTTGGGTATTGATTGTGCTCTGGGTGGTCGCAGCGTTGGACGCCGCGCGAGTAGGTAGGGCAGTGCAGCAGGCAAAAGAGAAGTCAGTGGTTTAAGGTGGGCCTTGGCGAGGCGCTTTTTAACGTAGCAGAAACAACGCAGATAGCTTTCAGCCTGCTTCGCACTGCGCAGACCGTTTTCCCTCGTTACCAATGCTGTGGTCGCCGCAACGCCAACAGCCTGCATCCCGGCAGTATGTTGGCTGGTGCTGCCGTCCGGGCAGCCCCTGCGGGCACAGCCATTGCCAACTCAGTCGGCCTGCTAAGGCGCGAAAAACCTAGTCGCGAAACCGAGAGTTTAGCAAGTTGATCTAGGAGTTGGGGTGTGTCGGTACCGACGCTTAGTAAAAACGCCACGCGTTGCGAATCAATCTTGAACGGTTTGCCAGTTTTATTGCTGGCGACTCAGTAACAAGCTTGCTCCAGACATAGCCAAAAAAGTTGCGCAACCTCTATTGAAACGCTTTGCTATTTTCGGCTTCGTAAACCACTGCCTTAAGTACATTCCAAATATCGCATAAATCGATATCGCACCCATTTCTAAAATTAGGAACGTGGCCCCTAAGGCGAAGAACTGTTCATTTACGCTGGCTGAAACATCGACGAACTGTGGTAAAAAGGCAGTAAAGATCAAGATCGCCTTGGGGTTGCCAGCAGCTAACAAGAATTCTTGCTTAGCTAAACCTAATCGATTGAGAGTGTTATCTGGCTCAGAAATAGGGCTTGCTTCTGAACGCCAAAGGTTAAAGGCAATCCAAAACAAGTAAGTTGCGCCCGCAATTTTAATTGTTAGAAATAGAGTCTCAGAAGTGTAGAGGGACAACTGCCAATCCAGAAGCAGATAAAGCAATCATTGCAGCGAATGCAGCAATGCGACCAAGGCCAGCAATGAAAGCGGATTTAAAACCGTAACAACGAGCATTGTTCATGGATAATAGATTGTTTGGGCCAGGGGTCATATTGAGCGCAAAGCACACAGGTATAAAGAATAGTAACTTCCAGATTTCCACAATATTTTCCCCATAAAACTAACGCCGTATTAAGGTGTGAGCGGCGCTTAGCTATGCTTGAGCGAAGCGAAACTGCCAAGCGTTTCGAATCACTCTTAAATGCTTTGTTATGTTCGTAGCCATTTTATGCATGATGTAGCTATCAACAAGCCCTAGTTTAGCATGCTTATATGCCTTAGGGATTGTACCTATGATTTGAAACCCTAGCTTCTCCCAAAGCTTCACCGCAATTTCATTGGTAGAAACCACGCTGTTAAATTGCATGGCATCAAAGCCAAACTCTAGAGCTGTTTCCTGAGAATGTTCACACATAAGGCGTGCAATGCCCTTGCCCCTAGCTTCGTTTGAAACCATGTATCCACAATTACATATATGACTACTTGGCCCCATTGCATTTCGGTTTGATGTAGTAAGAACCAAGTACAACGCCATTTTCTACGAAGACAAAAGCTTTGAGTGGAGATTCGCACCATAGAGCAAATGCTTGTTCTAGCGTCATATCTGGGTCGAAGGCATAAGTTTCTTGCCCCTGAATGACTGCCGAAAAAGTTGGCCAAAACGACTCAAAATCGGCTTTTGTTATTTCCCTAATCATGAATTTCCTCCTAGAACATAAGGCCCGCGAGGGACATTCGCCTTACCGTGCCTTGTTACGTGACTATGTCCTGCCGTACAGAACATCATTCCGGTGCTCCCAGAACTCATAGAGGTCAGAGCGAGTTTGTATGATCAGTTCGAAGATTTTTTGAAGAGACTCTCCAGTAAACTGGACATACTCTTGTTGCATTCCCTTTTTTGACATTCGGAGACGAACGTAGGTAAATCCGTCCTCATTTGTACTTTCCCAATTAGCATGGACCACTAAATTTCGCAGCCGTGCACACTCCCTGAGATCCGCTAGGAGCTTATCGTACCCATTGAGACGACTGGTCATGCCGATTTGAAAGTCGTCGCAAAATCTCTGCAGTAGATCGACTTTAGATGAATAGTTCATTTTGTTCAGGACTATAAGTCCAGTCGCATCGGTTCGGTCTGTGAAGCTCTCACAAAGAACCGAATCCAGAGTACTCTCCAGCGAATTGAAGTACATCACGATCATTCCGATATAAGGCAGGGCGTTATCTAAATATTCTTCTGCCTTATCCTCGTCCTCAATTTCGTGGGGGAGGTGCTGAATGAACTGCTTCAACTTGGTCTTCATTCGCGCTCTGGCTCCCTCTAAACGTAACGCCTTTAGCATGTGCGGCTACGCAGTAGCCGTCGCATGCCTAAACTTGTTACATGGTCACTAACCTTGAAGGTTAAGATGGTGTCCATTGACTAATTTCATATTCGTACGCCCAGAAATCGGCTTCAAAAGGCTCCAGCTCAGTCAATATTTCTATGCGGAGGCCAATCTTCTTTGGCATAAATTTCTTTGCGGCCTCTTTAGCATCTTCAAATGTCGAATAGTAGAAGACTTCTTTTCCTGCGTAGAGCCTGTAATTTTCTTCGATCATGCTTTCCATTTGGCAGTTTAATCGTGTGTGTGCCTATCTTTCCAGCTAGAAACATTCGAGCTATCTCTGCCAGTCTATTGATTTACAACTGGATATCTTCCTTTCTTTCACATTCCCTCCTGGAAAAAACGTGCTTGCCTGCCATCCGCGCCTCAAAGTTCTGGTGCTCAAAGGCTAACTCACTGATTTTTCTGACGTTTAAGCTACCACTCTGGGGAAATACAGGCAAGCCAACTGGAAAAGCGTGCCAGTTTTTTGTTATTCCAAGGGGGCAGGGGTAGGTGTCTCGTTTGTGCCCTCCGTATCTGCTTTTTTCCGCTAAATTCTATGCCCTCTTTGAGGGATCTTATCCCTCACGCAGGGCTGGCGAACTCCCTGCTTTGCGCTGCACAGGCCGTGAATCCTTCGTTGCCAATGCTGTGGTCGCCGCAACGCCAACAGCCTGCATCCCGGCAGGATGTTGGCTGGTGCTGCCGTCCGGGCAGCCCCTGCGGGCACAGCCATTGCCAACTCAGGCGTCCTGCTAAGGCGCGAAAAACCTAGGCGCGAGAGCGAGTAGGTGGCTGCAGGGTTTAGAAACTTGGGTGGGAGTCCGGTTTGTTTCTGCCAGCAGACTTAAATGCCGCTATCAGTAAGCTTTCTTATGATGACTGTCCCGTTTGTCTTGTCGCAATTTATAGGTAGTAAGTGAGCATTTTGGCCGTGCTTGTGTATCAAGATGCTCTTAGAGCCAAACCCTATGCCCTCCTTGAGGGATCTTATCCCTCACGCCGGGCGGGCGAGCTCCCTGCTTTGCGCTGCGCAGGCCGTGAATCCTGAGCTGCCAATGCTGTGGTCGCCGCACCGCCAACAGCCTGCATCCCGGCAGGATGTTGGCTGGTGCTGCCATCCGGGCAGCCCCTGCGGGCACAGCCATTGCCCACTCAGGCGGCCTGCTGAGGCGCGGAAAACCAAGGCGCGAGAGCGAGTTGAAAAATTAGAGCGACTGTTACGACGGCGCTGCTCCTAAGCAGCCGACATTTTGTGTCGCCCAGCAGCCTTGCCAGTAGACTCGCCCAGTGATAGCTTAACATCAACAATATCAACAGCTTGAAATCTAAAGGCCCGAGCTGCGAGGCCAGCGGCTAAAGGGATAGTTGGAATGCACGTTTTTCCAAGAGGGAATGTGAAAGAAAGGAAGATATCCAGCTGCAAATCAATAGCTTGGCAGAGATAGCTCGAATGGCTCTAGCTGGAAAAACAGGCACGCACACTATTAAGCTGTTAGCACCCAAGGAAGTATCGGAATAATAAGATGATCGAAGAACTATACTCAGTTGTAGAAGAAAAGTATTTTTCATCAGGCGACTTCAATGGAATGCCAATTTATGAATTGGCAGGCATCTTTGATATTAGCGATGAAGCTTTTAAAGCTTCGATTCGGCAGGCTATCGAAGATGAAATCTTGACTGCTCGCTTTGAGGGTAACCCTCATATAAGAGCTTTTTCAAAAATTCCAAAAGATAAAGTGCTTGAGGGATTCGATGTCGCAGAATACCCCGGCGACACATGCCTATACCCTCATGAAAAAAAGCTGGCTAGCTCGGAGAAATTAGCCGCATATAGTGAAGCACCCTACGAAATGGAGCTTGCCAAAGGTGCTGGCCAACTCGATTTTAGAACTTTTGATTTGTCAGTTTTGGAATATTACCGAAACGATCCTCGTTATTCATATAAAACCGACTTCATTCATGGGCAAATATGCATCACTGATGAATATTTTGAGTCTGATAGTGTCCCAGAACATGATCAAGTACTACTTCAAACATTTGGCTTTGCCTACGACGATGATCTAAACAGATATGTCGCAGTATTTTTGCGATACCTAGGTAATCTTAGTGCTGAACATCAGAAGGTTTGGGCAGCAAAGGAAGTAAAAGGAGATATTAAGCTACACCCTGATTATTACGCTTCAAGTATATTGGGTTTGTGGGGCACTCGAATGTCCATTTTCAGAGCATTTACTCAAGAATTAAAAATTATCAATGAAATGAGTGCCTTGATCGGAAAGCCTGCTCTCTTTCGAAATAGCTTTGATGAAGAACCACCCAAAGACTTTGGCTTTCTTTTGCGTCCTACACAAGCTGAATTTAATAACTTTATGCTGTTGTTGGATAAAATGATGTCCGACAACATCAACAAAAAATTCTTTGAAGACGATGTAGAGCTTGAGGATGAAGAAGAGAGGGGGGATGGGAAAATCGTCGTGAAGCCTAAAGGCACTATACAAATACTTGAGGCGTGGGTTAATAAGTATTTCAAGTCTGTAGACCCGACACCAATTGAAGAAATGATGAAAACCTTTAGAAAGGTGAGGCAGCTCCGTCAAAAGCCAGCTCACAAAGTCAATATCGACTCTTTCGATCAGGAGCTATTCAAAAAGCAGAGAGAAATTGTTGTAAATGCCTATGGCTCAGTCCGAACATTAAGGCAAATTTTGGCAAATCATCCAAAAGTCAGAGTGAATCCTCCAAAAATATGCGAGCAGCTATTTAATGGGGAAATATGGGACATATAAATGTGCTAACAAGCGGCTGCTGTCGGACTGGTAAAAGCTCCGGTTTCACCTCCACTTTTACCAGTCTCAGAGCCGGGCGTTATGCCCTGTTCGTGACCACGATGGAAACCAGTATTAAATGAAGGTTGATTTCGAAGAAAAAACATATGAGAGCTATTTCAATAATGAATTGAACTCAAAATCATCTGTATATTTCCCACCTGGACAAGTATTGGAAGGGGTGCTGGGCTTTGACGCTGCATCAAACTCTAAAAATAGACAGCTCTGGAAAGCACTTGGCTACCCATTTTGGTTTTTTCCGCGCTTTTCTGGAGTAAATCTATTAGATATAGCTAGTGAGTTAGAGCAGAATCTAGAATATATCATTAACAAAATCCCGAGAATAAAAACTAATATTTTGCTGCAATATAAAAGACCAGAATATATAACTACCGCAAATGGAAAAGAGTGGGGTCACTGGAAAAAAGAATACTATCGATATCATGTATATAAAGAGCAGCATGAGATACTTTCAAAAATTGAGCAATCGTTTGGTGATAAAGCCCTAGTTTTGTATGCTTCCCCAGCTATAAAAAGCATGGCTGAACTTGTAGATCTAAAGCTGAAAAGAAAAATTATTGATAACTCAAACTTTCAAAAAGCATCAAAGCTTAATGGCCATTCAAAAAATACATATACCCGCGCGGGTCATGATTCAATTGCCTTCAGTGAGCCGGAAAAGCTTGAAAATATTGATTTAATTTCAGAGTTGGGAAGTCTTGAGGCAGTACATGATATGAATAATAAACAATTCGTTTCTTATAGCGGGAAATTGATATCTAATAATATGGAGTACTCAAAGACGTTTAACAAACTAATGAATGAATATGACGAGTACAAACAGTATTCGATGATCTATTCATTCTTAACCATGAAGGTATTTCGAGAATTAACAGGAATCCAATGGGCTTTAGGTATTCAGGCATAACAAGGCAATTGACTTCGCGCCTGCGGCGCCGGACGCTCGTACCTCGCGCCGGTTATTGCGGCGTTAGCAGTACAAGGATAGGTCATGAGCATTCTGCAAAATGCACTAGATTCGATAGCGATTGGATTAGGACAACAAGCCAGAAACCCACCCCAACTCCTAGACCAACTCGCTAAACCCTCGGTTTCGCGCCTAGGTTTTCCGCGCCTTAGCAGGCCGCCTGAGTGGGCAATGGCTGTGCCCGCAGGGGCTGCCCGGACGGCAGCACCAGCCAACATCCTGCCGGGATGCAGGCTGTTGGCGTTGCGGCGACCACAGCATTGGCAACTCAGGAATTACGGCCTGCGCAGCGCAAAGCAGGGAGCTCGCCCGCCCGGCGTGAGGGATAAGATCCCTCAAGGAGGGCATAGGGCTTAGCGGAAAAAAACAGATACGGGGTCAGAGCTTAAGCTCTGACCCCAGCTACGGAAGCGAATGCCTAGCAAAAACTGCCTCAATGTACGCTTTCAGTCGCTCGACCACCCAGCGCAAGGGATCATAAGACGAGAGTCTTTTAAAACACTAACCCATCAATCATCAGGCCTTTTCGTTTAGCGCAGAAAAAATGCGCCGCACCAGCTCCTCTATCGTATCCCCAACTTCTTCATCCTTGACCTTAACGTCGATTCCGGCAACTCCAATAACGCCGCCGCGCCCTGTTTGCCGCCCACCACGCCTTGGCAATAATCCAGCGCTTGCAAAATATGTTGGCGTTCAGCATCGGCCATCGACAGCGGTCGGCTGCCGCTGCTTACCGGTTGAATATCACTGTTTAATGCCGGCAAGCGCAGTTCGCTGTGGCCGAGAATGAGGGCATGCTCAAGCACATTTACCAGCTCGCGCACGTTGCCTGGCCAGTGGTATTGCATTAATTGCTGCAGTTGCGTCGGTGGTAGGGTGGGCAGCGGTTTATTTAAGCGCTTGGATAAGCGCTGTAAATAATGCTGGGTTAATAGTGGAATATCGCTACGGCGTTCACGTAAGGGCGGTACTTGCAGTGGAAAGACATTGAGGCGGAAGTAGAGGTCGGCACGAAACAAACCGTCACGCACCATGGCGCTGAGGTCGCGGTGGGTGGCAGCCATCACACGCACGTCGACTTTTAATGTATTTTCACTGCCTAGGCGTTGTATCTCGCCATTTTGCAAAGCACGCAGTAATTTCACTTGGGCGGCAGCCGAAAGCTCGGCCACTTCGTCGAGAAACAGGGTGCCGCCATCGGCTTGTTCAAAACGTCCGGCTCGGCGTTGATGGGCGCCGGTAAAGGCGCCGCGCTCATGACCGAATAATTCACTTTCTAACAAGGTGTCGCTGAGAGCGCCGCAGTTGACCTTCACCAAGGTGCGTTGATGGCGATGGCTTAAGCGGTGCACGGCTTCGGCCACCAGTTCTTTACCGGTGCCGCTTTCGCCTTGAATCAATACACAGCTGGGTGTTGGGGCGACTTGGCGAATGGCCTCGTCAAGCAGGCGCATGGGTTCGCTTTGGCCCAGCAGCTCGGTGCCTTGGCGCTGTTGCTGTAATTCTTCTTGCAGGTAGCGGTTTTCGAACTGCAGGTACTGCTTTAATTGTTGCACTTCGCGCAGTGCGGCTTTTAATGAGCGCTGTTGCTCTAAGCGCTCGGTAATGTCTTTAAACACCACCACGGCGCCGGTGACTTGGTTGTTCTCGATGATGGCGGTGCTGGAGTATTCAACGGCAAAGCAGCTGCCGTCTTTGCGCCAGAACACTTCA
Organism: Bacterioplanes sp.; assembly: GCA_965233665.1. Taxonomy (GTDB): domain Bacteria; phylum Pseudomonadota; class Gammaproteobacteria; order Pseudomonadales; family Oceanobacteraceae; genus Bacterioplanes. The sequence continues at coordinate 58,930 of CBDDTG010000065.1, forward strand.
TGGTCACAGTGGGCGGCCTGGCCTGTGATTAACGTTTGATAGATGGGGCAGTCGGTGTGGGGGTAGTGGCTGCCATCGGCATGGCTGTGGTGGTGAAACTGGTGAATGGTTTGGCCTTGAATTTCACTTTGCAGCCAGCCAGTGAGGCGCTCGGCCGCTGGGTTAACAAAGGTGGCATGGCCTTGGGCATCCAGGCCATAAACCCCTTCCGACATAGACTCCAGAATGCGCTGGTAGCGATGGGTCAGTTGCTGGTGTGACAGTGCCATAGAAGCGTCTAATACAGTGCAAAGTAGCCAGTATATCAATTTCGCTTGGCTTCTGGCGGCGGCGATAGCACTTGTCGCTATCGCGCCAGGCCAGTAGGCTTGGCCACATAGTGATAACGAGTTAGGAAGCAAACAGCTATGAGCGGATTAAGAGATCGAATAGCAGACAACAAAGAGCGCTTGCGCGACTGGTGGAGCGATGGTGGTTTAGTACGCAAAGTCCTGTTGGCGGCACTGGTTCTGTATTTAGTGGGTGCTGTGATCATCGGCATTTATTGGAGCCAAGAGCCAGAGTCGTTTTCTGTTAAAGGCATTGCGCAGGAAAAAGCCGATGAGCTGGGCGTAGAGCCGGTGGTGGGCTTTACCACCACGGCCACGCTGATGAAAATTACCGATACCTTGCTGCACAAACCGGGTGGTTATTTAAACAATGCATTGTTGCCACCAGGAGTGTGGTTGGACAACATTCCACGCTGGGAATTTGGTGTGCTGGTGCAGGTTCGGGATTTCTCCCGTGCGCTGCGCAAAGACTTTAGCCGCTCGCAAAGCCAATCAACGGAAGATAAAGATTTGGCCATCGCCGAGCCGCAGTTTCACTTTGATGCCAAAAGCTGGGCTCTTCCTTCATCTGATGGCGAGTATCAGCGTGGCTTAACTGCGCTGGAGCGCTACTTGGAGCGGTTGGCAGATAAAGACGCCGGTGATGCGCAGTTTTATGCCCGCGCCGATAACCTGCGCCAATGGTTGCTGGATGTCGAAACCCGCTTGGGCAGTTTGTCGCAGCGTTTGAGTGCCTCGACGGGCAAGCGTCAGCTGAATACTAACCTGGCCGGTGACAGTGCTGCAGCACAGTCAACGCCGACGCCAGACGACGAAGAAATTAAAACGCCATGGACCGAAATCGACGACGTGTTTTACGAAGCTCGCGGCACCGCTTGGGCGCTGGCGCATATTTTGCGCGCCATTGAAGTGGATTTTCACGACATCTTAGAAAAGAAAAACGCTCTGGTGAGCTTACGCCAGATCATCCGTGAGCTGGAAGCCACACAAGAGCCACTGTGGTCGCCTGTGGTGTTAAATGGCAGTGGTTTTGGCATGTTTGCCAACCATTCTTTGGTAATGGCGTCGTACATCTCTCGCGCCAATGCCGCCATTTTGGATTTGCGTGAGCTGTTGTCGCAGGGCTGATGTCGAGCTGCAGCGTCAATCAATACGAAAGCCCGGTCGTTTGACCGGGCTTTTTTTATAGTGGCACATCGATATTGAGCGTCAGGCTGACGCTGCTTTGTCCATCGTCAAAATTGGTGCCCTGATAGTGTGTCGCAGCGCTGGCATTTAACGGGGTCATTGTCGGAGCCGTGATGCTTGGCTGGCTGGCCGTTAAGCCGTTGCGGCTGTCTTGGCCTTGGTTTTGTCTTTGCGTCACGGTATTGATGATGAGGTAGCCACTGTCGGCCACGCTGGCAGACAGAGTGGCAGAGCCTTGCTCACCACTGGCAACCAACGACAGCGAATGCAGCTGAAGCTCGGCTTGTTGACCGCAGCCTTGGCTGTAGCTGCGCTCTAAGCGACGGGTAAAGCATTGCACTGGCTGATTGAGGGCGAGCTGATTAATTTGCTGCTCTACTTGGCCCAGGCTCGGTAAAGCATTACCCAAGCGAATCATGCGCGTTTGTTGGTTGGCAAAAGTCACAGGCCGGCGCTGCGGACCTTCGTCTGCACTCAGGGGTGCCATATTGACGCCTTCGAGTTGGCTGATGCTGGTTTGTCGAAATTGCGGATGCTGGCCAGCGCCGACAAATAATGGCAAATCAAACTCCATTTGCTGAGTTGGCCAATCTTGCCAGCCTCCGTCTAGCCCGCAGTTAGCAATTTGATAACCGCCATCCTGTTCGCGCACCTGCAGCGTACTGCTGTGCCATACCTGGGTCACTTCTCGGCCGCGCTGGCCCAGATCGGTAATGGCATCGACGCGATGCATCGCCAGCCATACACCGGCCAGCGAATCACCGCTGCGCTCTTCATAGCTGCTGAGATCATAACTCGCGGGTTGCCCCAGCTCGGCTAACACCTCTGAATTTGCCATGCTCGGCAGCTCGGGCAAATCGCAGTTGGCCTGATCGCCTGGATTGTCTGGCGTGGGTGCATCTGGCTCGGGCGTGTTTGGTTCAGGCGTGTCTGGCTCAGGCTCGCTCGGGTTTTGATCGCCTTGGTCGGGTGGTTCAGGGGCGTCTGAGTTCGATGAGTGGCCGGAGTCGCCACCGCAGGCGCTGAGTGTGGCGCAGAGCAAAACGCTTAGCCAGAGTGAAGGACGAGTCATATTGGCTCCCGAGTGCATTATTCGTGTTTTTACCAGCGGGGCTGTCGTGTGACTATCGTAACACTATGTAACATTTAGAGGGCGCTCGTTTTGATCTTTACCTATCGCTGAAGCCCTTAAATGGCGCAGCTTGGCCAGTGATTGAGCACGGATGCGGTCATTCTGGCCCGTTTTGACTCATGCTGGCGCCGTCTTCAAAAGTAGAACTGGTGTACGGCTTCTGATATGTTGCACGGGCGTATCAGCAAAAATAACAACAATAATCAGGGATTTCACCATGCCGTCACGTCTCCTCAGCAGCTTGCTGGGTTCGTGCTTGGCGCTGCCAACTCTGGCGTTACAGCCGATCGCGGATCAGCAACTTGCTGCCGTGACAGGCCAAGCCCAGGGGTTGCGTCTGACCAGTGAGTACGATGCCCGTATTGATAGTATTAACTACATAGATGATGACGGTGTTGGTAGCGGCGGTAGCGTCGGCGCCCTGACACTGTCGCCGGTACGCCTGTTTACGCCCACCAACCGCCCCATCGAAATTGACATCGAAGTCAAACAAGTCAATGGCAGAAAAGCCGTGGTGTTTACCAACCGCGATTTACCGGTGGAGCTACGCGTGGGTTCAGTGGCCATTAATGGCGAATCTCTGGGTGGCATGGGGCAGGGTAATTTTTCGATTGGCAGCGGTGATGCGCTCATTACTCGTATGTATGCCGGTGGCGAGGTTGGCAGTGGTTTCACTTTGGATGTGCTGATTCCGGCCTCCATGAGCCTGGATGCTTACTACGAAGACGACGGTGCCCGGCTCACCAATACCCTGAGTTTTTCAGATCCGCGTGACGCCAATGGCGGTGGCCTGCAATTTCGTAACATGACCTTCGACTTAGAAACCGATGGTTTGCGCATCGGTATGCCTGAAGTCAGTGATGGCAATTTCAACATTTATAACGCTCGCCTGGGCGATGACGTTTTAAATTCCTTGGCGTTTCGCAATGTCAATATTCCTAGTGGTGGCTATTGGTTGTTGAAAAACGCCGAAAATGCCGGCGAGTACGGCATTGAAATGGACAGCCGCTTACCGCAAGGCACGGCGTTGCAACTGGTGTACATCGCCGGTGCCGTTGGCGATAACTACCCCAACGCAGAAACCCATGAATTCAGCGCTGATATTGAACTGCTCAGCGATTTGGATGTGCAGGGCTTACGTATGAACGTCGACGGTGAGCGCGGTTTGGTGCTGGATTTTGATACCAACACCAGCAGCGATGGTATTCGCGGCCAGCTCAGTATGAGCAATATGACGCTGCAGCGCAGCGATCAGGTCGGCAGCGGTACAACCGTAGGGCTAGGCACGTTAGATGCGCAAATAAATTTGTCGCGCAACACCTTCCTGCAGATTGAGGGTCACTGATATGAAGCAAACGTCGCTGCGCTCAATTTTCGCTGTGTTATTGCCCCTCACTTCAGCTCCTGCATTGGCCTTGCAGCCACTGTCAGAAAACTCGCTATCTGCGGTAACTGGCCAGGCTGGGTTAACCATTGAAACCCAGATCAATGAAGCCCAGGGCAATGTGCTAACGGCGTCTGAGTTTCGCTTTACCGAGGCCGATCGCGCTGGCGATGGCCAAGACGAATACTTAGCGGTAGAGAATATTTTGGTGCGAGCCACCCAAGACGATGGCAGTGGCGGTCGTATTGGCGATCAGTTTGTCACCACACTGGATGTATCGGCGGAGGGTGATTTAATCATTCGTACCAGCGGTATGGATTATTTAACCGTGCAAACGGGCAAAGTCGTTCTGGGCGGTCGTGCATTGTATGAATCCATATCGATCAATGATTGGAACTTTGCGGGCAACAGCTTTATCGAGACCACGGTATTAAACGAAGCCGAGGGGGCTCGTGTGCGTTATCGCACGGCGATGGAAGACGGCAGCGGCTTAGGCTTTGCTTTTGTGGAAGACGGCGTCACCTTTACCTCGGACGTGGTGTTTAAACCAGCAACGGGCAACAGCGCATTTATCAGTGAATTATTTCTTAGCGGCGATTTAGACGGCGTTAAATTAGAGTTTGGCGAAACTCAGGGCAGCTTCGAAGTGAACAACATCACGCTGCGCGATGGCAATGGCGATAATTTGTTTGGCACCAACGACTTTGGTGACGTTGGCTATGGCGACATTGATGTCGTCAGTGGCTACATGACGTTGCGCGCGAATGATGAGCCTGGGCGCGAGGGCATTCGTGGCGAAGTGGCCAGCAATATTACGGTGGGAACGGCGTTTTATCGCACCGGCGATCAGCGTGTGAACTTTCGCAATGCCGACATTAATACCAATGGCGAGATTCAATATCAGCTCGACTTTATGAACAACGGCTTTGCCACAGGTTTAGAAGGCATAATCGATGAGGTCAGCGATGTCGATTTTGTCGTGGGTGGTCTCACACTGAGCGACGGCGATGGCAATAATGAATCTGTCAGCATGGGCGCCTACGGTATTGAAAACCTGAATTTTAATGGCGGTGCCCTTGAGGTCGGCCTCTACACCTTGGACGGGCAAGGCAGTCAGGGCCTGCGCCTAGATGCCACATTGGCGGGTAAAACCAGCTTTGATCTTACCATTAAAGATTCACCTATAGATGACCCTTTTAACGACAGTGCGCCGGCGTTAACCGCTGAGGTGGTGATGCAAAATGTGTCATTAGCGCAAACCGTCGATCAAACCGAAAAAGGTCTGCACATCGGCATTGTCGACGCCAGTATGGATGTCAGCATCAACAGCATTCAGGCCGGTACCGGCGCCAATTATCAAGGCCAGACCGGTCGTTTGGTAATGAATAATTTAACCTTGCAACCCGGCAGTTATTTGCGGGTGCAACCGTTGCAGTAGGGAAAATTGGGCAACATGATGCGTCAGATTTTATTATTTTTATCGCTGTTTGGGCTGTCTTTCCATGCCGCCGCCGACTGGCAAGGGCCTGGGGCCATTCCTTGGGCCAATGGTCAGCCGGATACCAGTGTGGGTCAATGCGCGGTTGCCCGTGCCAGTGATGGGCTGTGGCAAACCGCCGACTGTGATAGCCGTGCGCGTACCTTGTGCAGTGATGGCAATAATTGGGTGTTATCCAACAGCACGCATCAGTTTAGCAATACCGCCATTCCTGCCTGTGTGCGTCAACTGGGTGACAGCTACGCCATTGCCGCGCCTGAAACGGCCACGGAGTTGGCCACGGTCAATAGTCTGGTGACGGCCCAAGGCGAACCTGTTTGGCTGAATTTAAAATACCAACAGGACACTGGCTCTTGGCAGTGGAACATTGATTACAGTGAGCCAGCACCGGCTGGCGGCGACCTAAGTTTTAGCGTTTGGTATGACATTATTGAAGGCGCGTCAGATTATAAAAATGGACCTTGGGCTCGTTATCCCAATGAAACCCCAAGGCTGAATCTGGCCGAGGCGCAAGCCGCTAATAACGCTGTTAATACCTATTTTGCCGCCGAAGAGCCTAACGACAGCGGTGATTGTGTGCAGCTGTATGCGACTGGCAACAATGCCGGGCTATGGGATGATACGCCCTGTCAAAACAGCAAGCGTGTGGCTTGTTACAACGGCAGCGATTGGAAAATTTCTCCCAACACCACTGACCTAGGCAATGACAACCAAAATGGTGGCGTTGAGACCTTTGATGTTAGCAAAGGGCACGCTGCTTGTGCGGCGGTAATCAATGACAGCGGCATTGCGGGTGATTATGTATTTGCTGCCCCCGTCTCATTTGACCAATCTCAGCAACTGTTGGCAGTGGCCCAAGGCGTCGCTGGCGATGTTTGGATCAACGGTAACGACTCAAAATTTGAAGACACCTTTGTATTCAACCTAGATATGGATGTGCTGGCACCGTTTTGGAATAGCAACGAGCCTAACGGTGGCAATGGCGAAAACTGTGCGGTGCAAACTCGTACCGGCGATTGGCAAGATGTTAATTGCAACAGCTCACTGCCAATTGCTTGCTTCGATGCTTTCGATGGCGCCAATGGCAGCTGGAAAATCGCCACGGCCACGCCTTTTGCCAGTGTCAGTGATTTGTCTGCCATCTGTGAGAGTCAGCATGGCGGACGCTATCAGTTTTTCGCTCCGGTGACCTTGACTCAGCAAGCGGCTTTGCAGGCACAAATGTCGACCTCGCAGGTGTTTATCAATGCGCGTGATGCTGAAACCGAAGGGGTTTGGAAGCTCAATCAGAAAGTCAATGTCTGGGATATTAATCAGCCTGGCAATCAAAGCTGTGTCGCGGTATCTGCCAACAATGGACGCTGGAGCACTGCCGACTGCAGCCTAAGCAAACCGGTGGCGTGCTCCTCGGGCAGTCAGTGGTATTTCACCAATACCACCACTTCGCTGAGCGATTTCGCCAGCGGCCAAGCCCTGTGTGAAAGTGAATTTGGCCAGGGCTATTTATTTAAAGCCTCCCGCACCTTGGAGGATGCGCAAAAACTTTTATACAACGCCCGCATGGCAGGTGTCGGTGGTGATTATTGGGTTAATGGTAATCGCTTGAGCGGCGGCTGGGTGTGGAATAACAGCGCCGTAACCGTACCCATTTGGTCAGGTGGCGAGCCGGATGGCGGCGCGGTTGAAAACTGCGCCACCTTAGCAGCTAACGGTGATTGGTCGGATGAGGTCTGCGGTGGCGCAGCGCGCGCCTATTTATGTCGTAACGGCGGCAGCTGGCAGATCACCGGCAATGGTGTGCTCGACGACTTTCGTGACGGCACCCAAGCCTGCGAAGCGTTGGGCAGCGGTTGGCGTTTTGCAGCTCCAGCAACGCTGAATGACAACAGTGCCGCAGCGGCTGCCATTACTGCTGCAGGCGGCAACCCGGTGTGGATTAATGCTTCCGATAAGCAAGATGAAGACAATTGGGTCATTAATGCCGCGCCGGTGACTGGCTTTCCTGCTTGGGCGGCGAATCAGCCTGACAACGGCGGTGTAGCGCCAGGCAGCGAAACCGACAGCAATCCAGGTGAAGACTGTGTTTACCAAGACAGCGATGGCCGTTGGCAAGACGCCAGTTGCATCGGCAATGCAACTTACGCGTTTGCTTGTACCGATGGTCGTGATTGGAAAGTCACAACCGGTGAAAACGCCATTCGCCGCTTTGCCGAAGGCCATCACGCGTGTTTTGTGGAATACGGCAGTAATTTTGTATTTGCCAGCCCACAAAACACCGATGAAGTGATCAAACTGGATTTTGCCCGTTTAACAGCGGCACAAAAGCGCGGTGCGGCTATTGATCGTGTTTGGTTGAATTTGACCGACGGTGGCAGCGAAGGCGAGTTTCGCAGTAACCTGCCGTTTAGTAACTGGTTAACGCCGGATTATCCAGGCCAAGAGCCCACACAAAGCTGCGCTTATAAAAGCAGTGTCGCCAGTGGCAATAATCCCTGGCGATTAGCCAATTGCAGTCAGGACGCCGCGCATTATGCTTGCTTTAACGGCAGCCGGTGGCGCATTGCCGTAAGCCAGGGCAAGTTGGTTAATGGCCAAGTGCAGATAGTGCCGCAAGTAGGCGAAGATTACTGGTCCTATGAACGCGGTGAGCGATTGTGTAAACAACAATTTGGCACTGAATACTTTTTTGCAGCGCCGGTAACAGCGGCAGAAGAATCCGCCTTGGACGCGGCGATCCGTGCTACCTCCGCTCAGGTAAAAAATACCTGGTTAAATCTGCGCTATTTGGCGCAGGTCAACAGCAGCAATAATCGTTGGTTTAATAACCGCATCGATACCACGGGTTGGGCGCAACCGGAGTTTGCCAATTTTAATAATGCCGATTGCTCGGTATTGCACATGGATGGTTCCATTACCGACAGCGATTGCGGCAGCGCCGATTTATCAGGCTCATCTTTAGGCTTTGCTTGCTTTGACGGCGATTGGCAGGTGCTGAGCAATAACGGCAATGAAGACTGGCAACAGGGTTTTGCCCGTTGCGATGACGAATTAGGCGCCTTGTTTGCTGTGCCGCGCAGCCCGCTTGAATTGCAACAAGTACAGGCGCTGATGACAGGCCCGGTGTGGGTCAATATGACGGACACCGCATTGGAATCTCAGTGGTTGGCGAACCGCGAGCGCCACACCTGGTGGCAGCCAGGAGAGCCTGGCAACAGCGGCAACCGTGACTGCGCCGTACTCGACCACGACAGTGGCGAGTGGCGTGCGGAAAAATGCGATATTCAGCAGCTGGCCTTTGCTTGCCGTACCTTAGATAACGGCACCATTAATTGGCAAATTAGCCAAGGCGCCGATATTTGGTCGCGCGGCTTTGCCGTGTGTCAGCGTGAGTTCCCAGGCAGTGAATTTTATTTGCCGACTGGCTTTGGCAGTGTTTCAGCCAGTCAAAGCCAAATGAATTTGCAGGCGGCGGCCAGCAATGCTGGGCGTGATGTGTGGCTAAACTTCAGTGATCAAGAAGCCGAGGGCAGCTGGCGCAGTTATCAGGTCTACAGCGATTGGGCGGCTACCTCACTGTTTGATGAAAATCTTGACTGCGGCTTTTACGACCGCTTGGCCACCAATGGCGGCACCTGGCAAATGGATGCTTGCCAGTACACTGCGGCCAGCGTATCCGCTCGTGGTTACGCCTGTACCGATGGCTATGAGTGGCGCTTGGCGCCGGCATCGGGCAGCACGCAATTATCTTGGACCGCTGGTTTTACCGCGTGTCAGGCGCTGGGCAGTGACTGGCGCTTTGCTACGCCAAGCAATGCCGTTGAAAATGCCAAACTTAAATTGGCCATGGAAATTGCCGACTTTAATCAGGTGTGGATTAACGCCCAAGATCGCATCGAAGAAGGCAACTGGTGGCTTAACGGTGATGAGGTGAATTTCCCACCGTTAATCGATACCAGCCTCACGCAACTGACGGTGGCCGAGCAAAGCGCACAAGTTTTACATGCTGAGTTAAGCGATGAAGAGGGCGAGGGCATTGCCAGCGCCAATTGGACGCTGATATCCGATAGCCGCTTTGCCAACGTCGCAGATTCTGATGTGGTCATTAGCGGTGAAAATTTGGTTAAAAACGGCGCCAATGCCACTTTGACGGCTAACTATACCGCGCCGACCTTGTTGCAGCAGGATGCGGTGTTGGTATTCCGCGTTACCGCGACGGATATTCCTAGCGGTACGGCCACAGCGGCTAGCGGTGAAAAAACGTTAACCGTGCAAGTCAAAGCACCGGCCATTGCCCGCTATACCTTTGATAATTCTGCCGACCCAGGACGCGATGTCACCGGCAATGGTCATAATGCTGTTAACACGCCGGCCATGCCGTTGCCGCGAGTTGAGCAGGGCAAACTGGTATTAAACAGCAACGATGTCATGGTGGTGCCTGGCTTGGCCAGCGACGCCAATAATGGCCTGCCCATTCCCGCCAATGAATATACCTTGGCTTTTAGAATCAGCATTGAGCAAAACACCACAGGTAATTGGCGCGGTGTTTTGCAAAAAGGTGATGACGGCTCGCAGCAGAGGCAGCCGGGTATTTTCTTGTATCCCAACAGCCATGTTCTGCACACCAACAGCAGCCGCGATAGCAGTGGCAACGGCAGTTTTGATAGCAATTTAGTGGTGGATTCACCACAGCCATTGCTCGACCGTCAGTGGATTAATGTTATTTATGAAAAAACCAACGCCGGTATTCGCTTATTTATTGATGGCAATGAAGTCGCTCAAGCTGCCTACAGCGGCTCGGCTTTGGCCAACGATGGCAACCTGTACGTCGGCAATGTGCCTGGGGCAGCGGAGTCTTTTGTCGGTTGGATCGACGACATTCAGATTTTCCGCCGCGCCTTAACGGCGACAGAGCGCGCAAATGTGTTACCGCCGCCACCTGCCGGCGAAGTGAGCTTTACCGAAGTCCAGCAGGAGGTGAACGAAGACGCCGGCAGTGTCACCCTCAGTGTTGAGCGCCGTCGTGGCAGTGTGGCACCGTTGCAAGCTGCCATCAGTTTTGTGGCCGCTGAGGGCACGGCAACAATAGGCAGCGTGAGCGATGTGACGAGCAACAGTGCCGATCTGGCTTTCGATGGCAGTGGCTCCAACCAGGTCAATGTGAACTGGGCAGCGGGAGAGCGCGGCAGCAAAAGCGTGACGCTGACTTTGGCAAACACCGATGATGGCGAGCGTGAAGGCACTGAAACAGCGGTTTTCCGCCTGCCCGTTAATGCCCTCACACCTGCCGATGCCGAAGTGGCAGAGCCGGCCACTACGCGTTTGCGCTTGGCCGACGTCACCCCTAACCCGTTTGGTAATTTCTCTGCTGAGACGACTGTCACTGAGCCTGTGTATGAAAATGATGCCAGCACTCAACAGCTGTGCATATGGCGGCGCTCCGGCAGTGATGGCAATGTCACGGTCAACTTTAATCTGCAAGGCAGTGCGGTTGCCGGTGTGGATTATCAAGTGCTGGGCAGCGGTTTGACGGTGAACGCCGGCAGTGGCAGCGCTGTCTTTAATACGGGTGCAGCGTTGCCGCAGTCACAGTGTGTTGATATTCAAGTTGTTAATCGCAGCAGCAACGACAACGATCGCTCTTTAACCTTGGTGTTGACGGGGTTAAGCGCCGACAGTGGCAAAGATCCGCTGTTAACAGACCAAGACAGTGCGTCGCTAACGATTCGTGACTGGGCGCCCGGTGAGTTTAATTTTGTCGCCGACAGTTACAGCTGCAAAGAGCCGAACACCGACGCCACCGTGCCCTCCGAGCTGCGCCCCAGCGCCGCTGAAATGACCTGTGAAGTAGAAGTGCAACGCAGCAATACCGGCGTGTATGCCCCAGCAGCGAGCATTAATATCGCCTTGGATAACAGTGGCAATGCTGACGCCAGCGATGCTTCTTTTGCTGCCAGCTTAACCTGGCCTGAGGTCACCCCCAGCTCACCGGCGGATGCCAGTAACGAAATTCAAACGCTGACCGTGAATGTGGTCAATGACAATGTTCAGGAGACAGATGAAACCCTGACGCTGGCATTGCAGCCGGCCGGCTCTGAGGTGCTGGGCAGTCAAACGCTGACCGACATCACTTTGGTGGATGTAACCAGCCCAGCGTTGGTGGTGCTGGACCCAAGCTTGGCCGAGCAAGCGAGCGTTGCCGAAGGCGCTGGCACTGAAATTCGCGTTGAGCGCAGTTTAAACAGTGCCACGCAGTTCAGTGTTGACTATCAAGTCGCCGTTGAAGGTCTGCCGATTGGACGCAGCATTAATGACTACATCGACTTTAGCAATAGCAGTATCAGTGCAACCACGGGTACCTTAAACTTTATCTCTGGCGGTGCGGATGTGCAGCCAATTAACTTGCTTACCCGCAATACCATTGACACCAATAATAATGTCGAAATTCTGTTCGAATTGTTAAACCCAGCGCCGGCGCGTGTTGTTGGTTTGGGGGCCGTCAGTGAAGCAAACAAGGGTTCGCCAACCGACACCCGCATTAAAATCGCAGAAGCTTCCAGGCTTGAAGATCATTTGATTGTGCGCTTAACCGACGGTGCAGATACCACCGAGTTCTCGCCAGGGCCGGCCACCAACATTCCGTCGTATTTGGTAACGAATAAAGACCACAGCCCGAGCCGTCGTCGCATTGATTTTGAAATTGAAGTGCCAGCGGGCACGGGCATCGAGCCTAATCAAATTCAATACGAGTGGCGTTTGGCCGAGAACAGCTGGTTCGATGGCGTCAACACGCAAACCAATGGCAATGCATTGTTTACAAATCGCAGTGGCGGTGCCGGCTATAACAATGGCAGTAATACCGTCTTTAGTGGCACTGTGCTGATTCCGTTTGTGGTCACGGCGAAGACCTTTAATTTAGAGCTGTCGGTTACCGGTTTGGGCGGCTCCATCACCGAAGAGTTCACCAAAACTGTGCCAATAACGGCGCTGCCTCTGTGGCGCAGGTTACGCCAGGATCGTGACGAGGCCTGCTTAACCAATGGCAGTGACACAGTAGATTGTGCGCGTAGCGACACCCAATGGACCTGGAACCCAGATAATCGACGCTTAATTCACCGCGAGTCTTATTTGGCCGGTGGTAATAATTATTGCTTTGAGTTGATTGATGACTCCAGAGATTCAAATGATCCACGCATGAGTGCTTGTACCGGGAGTAACAGCAACCTCAATGTTACTTTCCCGACAGATAGCAATATCTTTGGAACTCAGTTCCGTGAGTTTAATGTTTCTGGTGAAGCCGTGTGTGGCTACGGTAGCGGCAATGCATTCCAGAAGGTAGGTGGAGGTGGTGGCTGCACCGCCGGTGACCGCCGTTGGGCATGGCAGGAGTAGGGCAATGAAAAAAACGAGCTTAGTTCTTTTATTTTTGACGCCTGCTGCCACTGCCATGCAGTCGTTGGATGATGAAGCCTTAGGGCAGGTCACAGGTGAAGGCATCGGCGCCACCTTTGACGACGTGGTGTTGTATTCAGGCGACTATGGCCGCCCAGACGATTTTCAACTGCGTTTGCGCTTAACCGACGAGTCGCCTTTGCAGGCGGATTATCTGGTGTTCAGTGAGCTGCGCTTTAATAGATCCGGTGAGATGCCAGGCAGTGTCACCGGGTCGGGCTACTTTGGCAGCTATACCGACCCCTTTGTGGTGGCGGATATTCGCACCTTAACCGAGCAGCATGTGGTGAGCAGTGGCCCGCTGGCCGGTCAAAAACGTGAGCAAACTGCCTTATATACCGCTTTTCCTGCGGCAGATTTACAACAAACCGAGCGCAGTTTTTATCGCTTTAGCGATGCGCAGCTGGGGGTTGAAAATGAAATCGTGCGTTACAACACCATTAACCTCGGGCGTGGCGATCAGGAGAAATACTACACAGGCATCCCCGTCGGTTTTTTTGATGGCAACGTCAGTAACGTAAATTTGGGCAATCTGTATAACTTGAATGACAGCTACAAGGCTGTGCAGCTGGCCCAGCAGCAGCGTTTGGATGCTGCTGCCTCCAAGTTTGATTTGCACATGCGTGTGGATGCTCTGGTGACCGAGGCTGACCGCATTGATCCAAATGAGTCTTTTTTAAGCTATGTCGATGTTCAAGGCGCGCGCCTGTATGGCACCGAGTTTTACTTGTGGGGGCATGATAACCAAGGTGAAACATTGGGGGCTGACCCATTTAATAATAATGGCGGTCCTGTGTATGCCGATCGCGGCCTGTCATTGTCGTTGTCGATGGGCTTGCAAGCCGATGCCATAAAGCTAACCACAGATGCCGATAAATCGCTGGCCAGCACCTTGGCACTCAATAACGTGGATATGTACATTCCTTTTGGCAGTGTTGACCAACCGGTAACCATCAGTACGGTTAAATACGATCAGTATGTACGTGGTCAATGGGCACAAGGGACCCGTGAGGGCATAGAAAAAACACAACTGCGATTAGAAATCGCTGGCTTGCCGCAAGACGTAGCGCAAGCGCCGCAGGGCAATATTTTTATCGAGTCCATGTCATTCGGCGACCCGAACGATGAAGAAATTATCACCGGCAGGCAAGATATATTCCTGCGTGATGCCAACGGCAACATTGTTGAAACCGTACCGGATGTGATTCATCGGGCGTTTGTGCCCAAAACCGTCACTTATAACGAGCAGGTCAATCGTTACAACGCCGCCAACCCGGGCAGCGAAATCCCTAATATTCCTAACCAAAATGTGGTGGAAATTCGCGGTTTAGAAATTCAGCGTTTGGTCATTACCACACAGGATTTATAACGATGAAATGGATAGCACTCACCCCATTGCTCTACTCATCTTTGTGCCTGGCAGACCTAACGCCATTAAACGAGCAGCAGTTGCAACGAGTCGATGGGCAAGCTGGCATTACGCTAAGCGGTCGCATGGAGTTTGAACAGGGCACGCGCTTTAGCTACCAGAACGAAGACGCAGAATACATAGATAACACTGCGTATTGGCTGGTGATGAACGAAGTCACAGGCGGTATCGGCTTTAGTGATATGAAACTGGATCTGGTCGATGGTATTGGCCCTAATGGCGATAAAACTGCTTTGCAAATTACGTTGCCAGAAGAGCTTGAGTTTGAACAGTTGCAGACCGAGGGGTTTTATCTGGGTGATAACCGGGAGGTGAATCAAATGAGTGACCGTCGTTTCCTGTTTGCCGTGGAGCTAGATGGCAAGCTGCAGGCGCCTGCGCAAACCAAAGTTAATATCTTTCCGGTGAACTGATATGACCCGACTCTTAATGTTACTCATGCTGTCTGCCCCTGCTTGGGCTAATTTAGAGCCGCTGACGGAGCAAGAACTGGCGGCGAGCTTTGGCCAGGCCATTTTCGAGTTGAATGAGCAGCTGGTGAACCAGGGCAATGGCTCACAACTTAATATGACGCGGTTAACCATGGGCGCACGCGTTGAAATTAATGCCAACGTTGCGGAGTTATCGTTAGGGCGTTATTGGCGGCCAGAAGGCACCAACTGCAGCGGTGGTCCGGGCGGTGACAAGGTGTGTTACAACAACATTGTGCCAGAAAGTTACGATGACAATATTAATTGGGCTTGCACGGCCAAGCCGTGCGGCTCTGTAGGCTTGCCCGACGACGCGTATAAATCCTCCGCTTTTACCCATGATACCGACGGCGCTATCAGTTTCTTTGATTTCTCCGGAGGCTATCAGCCGGATGGCGGTGTCGATATAAAATTGCGTGACGTTACCTTGGGTCAGGTGCGCGATAAAGGCAATGGCCAGTATGAGTTACTGCCTTTTGTACAGGAAAACCCCTATATCGAATTTGCCTTTGATGAAACCGGTGCCTCGCGCAAGTTGGTTGGTTTTCGCATTGGCGCTGAAGATGCCTTTGGTTATCAAGGCAACATCATTGATGTTATTTCGGGTTTTATTCGCCCGAACATTGAAGCGGAATTGAAGCTGGGCGCATTGCCCGCAGGTAATATTCGCTTGGAAGCAAGCCTGGGTGGGGTGCGAACCATTGGTTGGTTGGATGAAAAAACCTTCGATATTTTAGGCGGGAGCTTTATCGGTGGAATCATCGCTGGCAACCCGGACTTACTGCTGTCGCTGTCTAACCATGGCCAGTTGCTTCCCGTGCAGTCGAATTACCTTGAGCATACTGAAGCCTTCTTTTTTAGTGCCGGCACTCGCGCTATTCAGTGGAGCAAGGTGGGAACATATAAACCAGAAATTTCACGCCCGGGCTTCTGGATTAACCTCGGTGGCGATGGCGGTTTAAAAGCAAAAACTCAACTCGGTGCACACCCGGTCAATTACTTTCCGGGACATCCTAAGCATGACTTGTACGGCGGCAACCCGAACTATGGTGATATCAATACGTTACCGTCTTGGTCGCAAACCTACGGCAATTAAAGGCAGCTTGGGCTGTCCAAGGGCACCTCTGAATAATTCGGTGCCCGCTCTGGATCGCCAGAGGGCTTCAGATCACGAAGACGGTTTGCCGCTCTAGCCAGCTACAGCAAAAATCGGCGACACAGAGCTGGAGTTCTCTGGCGCTCCCCTTAGGCGCGGGCGGCAGGCTTCCATAACGTCGTTGGCGATGTTGAAAAGGGCTGGCCATTTCCTGCCATCACCGCTTTGTTCTGAAAGCCTGCTGCACTCGCGCAGAGTTGTGCAGAATTATTCAGCGGTGCCCAAGCCCACCTATAACCGAAAGCTTTTCACCGAGGCTGCCAGTGTCGGTACGCTGGCGGCGTGTCCTTGAGCGCTGACATGTTGCAGCTGTGGCATGCTGCTGAGCACACTTAAATCTCGCAGTGGGTTGTGATCCACATATAGCTTAATAATTGGACTTTGCTCCAGCCCGTGCAGATCACTGAGCTGATTGTGCTTGGCTGATAACTGGCTTAGAGATGCCTGCTGTGTCAGTGGTTGCAGTGACTGCACGTTATTATTATCAATATCCAAACTAAACAGACCATTGAGCCCAGCTAGTGGCGTCAGGTCTGTAATCTGATTGTGTGGCAATGATACTATACGCGCCGCGCTGAGCTGCTCAATGCCGTTCAAATTAGCAATATTGTGCTCGGGGCAATTGATAATTTGCGCTTGGGATATCTTTTCGATGCCTTGCTGCTGCAAGCATTGAGTTAAAGCGGGGTCGCTAAAGCGGCTGAAATCAATTGCCTGGTCAGATGCCAGATTATCCATGCCTGGGTTGGGTGTGGTGCTGTTATCCGCACTGCTGGAGCCTGAGCTGCCTTGATCGAAACAGCCGCTGAGGGCGGTTGCGCACGCCGCCAGGCACATTGCCTTAAAAATAGGTGAAGTCATGGTGGGTACCCGCGTGTTGTTATTGTTATCTGACGCAGCTGAGCTGCCATCATTGACGTTGTGGATCGACTTTTTTAGTCACCTTAATGGAATAGTACCATAGTTCATTTATTGTCCAACCGGGCAATGCAGTTAGAGAGTAAAAATCATGCTGGATCTCAACCAATTGGCGGTGTTTATTCGGGTGGTCGAAGAGGGGAGCTTTACCGCCGCTGGTAAAGCCCTAGGGATGCCGAAATCGCGGGTGAGTCGCATGGTCGCGGATTTAGAAACCCAACTTGGCGTGCGTTTATTGCATCGCACAACGCGTCGGCTGCATTTAACCGAGGTAGGCCAAGGTTATTATGAGCATTGCCGACAATCCATCAGTGATATTCACAGTGCCCACAGTATGCTGGCCGATCGTGAGCAAGATGCTCATGGCCTATTGCGCATTGCCGTGCCCATGGTGGCCGGCAGCGGAGCCTTGGGGCACTATCTAGCTCGCTTTCAGCAGCAATACCCTGAGGTGCGGCTGGAAGTGCTGCACACTGAAGGTCAAATTAACCTGGTGGAAGAAGGCTTTGATGTCGGCGTATATTTTGGCCCCATGCCGGATTCCAGTTTGGTCGCTCGCACCATTACCACCTCCGATAACGTGTTGGTGGCCAGCCCTGAGTATTTGGCCCGCGTCGGCAAGCCTGAGCATCCCCGCGACTTGGCCAATATGCGCTGCGTAAAAATTGGCGAGGGCACGGCGGCGGTAACGTACGAGTTGCATCACGCCAACAGCCAAGAAAACTGTCAGGTGCAAGTCGAGCCTAATATTGTCATTAACATGGTGGCCAGCGCGGTCAATAGCATTGTGCACGGCGCTGGGGTCGGCGCCGTACCTTTTTTGCTGGCCGGCGAGTTTATTGTAAGTGGCCAATTAGTACCGATTTTTCAGGAGTGGGAGTTAAAACCTCAGGCCATTTCTTTGGCCTATCCAACCCGTCAATATTTACCGCAAAAAGTGCGAAAATTCATCGATTTTATGTTGGCTGAGGCCGAGCGCTTAGAAACCATGTTGCAGCAGCTGCCTGATCCTGAGCAGCAATGGCAGGCGTTTGTACAGCTGGTGAAAGGCCTTTAGACGCCACAATTCCCCCTTCGTGACATCATGCCTCAGGCCTTTGGCTGAGTCCTTGTCATTTTAGTGTCACATTTCAGCAACATACTGCCGCCACGTTCGAAGTGTGGCGGTCAGGCCTAAGTGAGCCTGCTCGCCACACAGTCACAGTGTTTTTCCTCGTAGGGGGCATAATGAAACCGACTCGTGTGCTGCTGGGTGCGGCATCGACTTTACTGGCAACCCAGCTGATGGCTGGAGAAACCGTTTTCTACATTACCGAACAAGGCGCGGCAATTTCTGACTTAGCGGTCAGCGTCAACGGTGAGAAAAAGCTGGTCGGTCCAGCGGGTTTTGCCGTGTTTGATTTGAGTGCCGGCGAGCACCAGGTGGAGTTATCCAAATACGGTGAATGGTGGGGCGACTTTGCCGTTAATTTGGCCAGCAGTGAGCAAAATGCCGAAGTAAAAGTCGACATGATTGCTGGCGAAGCCATGCCCAGAATTGCGCTTTATCGTGAGGGTGAGCAGGCGGACCCTGGTCAAATCAGCGGTACCTTAACGTCGCAAGAAACCGGCGGTGCGGTGGCCGGTGCGGTTATCGGTGTTCGCGGCAGCGAGCTGAGCGCGACCACAGACGACGATGGCTTTTTTAGCATCGACTTACCGCGTGGAAAATACGAGCTGACCATTTCTCACCCTAACTACGGTGAACGTGATGTGCGCAACCTGCGCGTGATGGCGGGTGTTACCACCAGTGTTAGCCTGGATATGAGCTTGTCGGGCAACGGCAACATCGAAGAGGTGGTGGCCGTTGGTTCGTTTATCCCAGCCACAACAACCTCGCAAGAGCGTGACTCCAGTGCTGTTCTAGATGCCATTGGCTCCGAGCAGCTGGCGCGCTTTGGTGATTCCAGCGCGGCTTCGGCATTGAAACGCGTGGCCGGTGTGTCTGTGGTGGGCGGTCAGTTTGCCGTCGTGCGTGGCATGCAAGGGCGCTACATTTCATCGACGCTTAACGGCAGCTTGATGCCCAGTACTGACCCAATGCGCCGCGATGTCCCGCTGGATCTATTTCCGGCCAGTGTTTTAGGCGGCATTGATATTCAAAAGAGTTTTACCCCGGATTTGCCCGGTGACTCCACCGGCGGTGCCATTCGCATGAGCACCAAAGATCTCTCCTTCGATCCGATGAGCAAGGCTTCCGTCAGCTTAGGTATGAACTCACGCACCACCTTTAACGATGTCAACAGCTACGAAGGCGGTGAAAGCGATTGGATGGGCATTGACGACGGTACGCGTGAACAGCCCTCGTTTGCTGAATCTTTAACGGACGGTGGGGTGGATAACCCACGCTTTTGTGAATCTGACCCCAACTGTGCTTCGCCAGAAGATAGCGTGCGCTTGGGTAACTCATTTGAAAATATTTACGACGTAAAACCGGTGGAAGCCAAACCGGATCGCGGTTTTTCGGTTGCAACCAGCAACTATTTTGACAGCGATTTTGGTGGCCACGGCTATTACGCGGCGTTTGACTACAAAGATGCTTGGGAAGCGCGTCACAATGCACGTTTAAACAGCCCAGGTGAGCAAGGCAGCTACGAGCGCAGCAAGCGCAAAATTGATGTGGCGGGGTATTTGGTTTATGGCCTCGATACCAGCAACAGCCAATATCAAAGTAAAACCACGCTGCTGCGGAAAACCGACGACACCACGCGTACCAGCTCAATTGAAGATGAAGGCAAAGACCAGCAAGTAGAGTCCACCACCTTGCAATGGGTGGAGCGCCAGTATCTGGGGCAGCAATTCTCAGGCAAGCATTACCTGCAATGGCTGGGCGAAGAAGATGAGCTGAAATGGCGTTTGGGCTTTGCGCAAACCTCCCGCTATGAGCCTGACCGTCGTTCTTACACCTATGGCCGCACCTTGGGCAGCGATAATCCGCTGCGCTTATTGGGCGGTGTTGAGCGCCGCTTCTCGGATTTAACCGAAGATGCGTTCGATCTTGGCCTCGACTACAGCGCCGATTTAATGCTCAGTGATAGCTTATTTCTGAAATTAAAAACTGGCTTAAGCTACACCAGCAAAGATCGTGAAGTTGAGCTGGCGCGTTATTCCAATATGAACGTGAATGACCCAGCAGTGGATTTGTCACTGTCGCCAGAGCACATCTTTACCCGCGACAATTTCGACAATGCCCGCATTGTTTTCCGTGGCTCCACCACGCAAACCGATAGCTACAGCGCTACCGACGACATCACAGCTGCGTATTTATCAGGTGAGCTGGACTTTACCAACGTCACCGTGATGGCCGGTGCACGCTATGAAGACTTTAGCCAGGAGTTGGAATACCCCAATAAAAGCAGCGCGGCCAGCGAATTGAGCGACAGTGCGGTGTTGCCAGCGTTGTCGGTGAACTGGCGTTTAACCGAAGACTTCCAGCTGCGCGGCAGCGTTTCGCAAACGGTTTCTCGCCCTGGCATTACTGAGCGCTCCGAATCGGCTCAGTATGACCCTGAGACCGACGATTTAATGCAGGGTAATCCGGATCTGAAAATCTCTGACATCACCAACTTAGATGTGCGTGCAGAATATTATTTTTCAGAAGAAGAGAACGTGACTCTGGCGCTGTTCTACAAAGAAGTGAGCGATCCGATTGAGCGCTCTGTGATTGAAGGCGACGGCAGTGCCGCGAACGGTTACACCTTCGACAACGTGACCAGTGCGGATATTCAAGGCATTGAACTGGATTTACGTATTAACGTCATCGACAGCACCAACTTTATCGGCTTTGTGGCCAGTAACTTGGCGTACATCGACTCAGAAGTGGACCTCAGTGGCAGTGATGCTGAGCGCTTGGAAGGCGACTCATCTCGTGCGCTGCAGGGCCAGTCGGAATACTTGGGCAATGTCCAGTTTGGCATCGACCATTATGCAACGGGTCAGTCGCTGACGTTATTGGCTAATTATTTCGATGATCGTATTTACGCCACCAGTCGCGGTGATTTGGGTGCTGAAATTGAAGACGGACGCACGACCTATGACTTGGTTTACCGCTTTGATGTCAATGAAAATTTGGTGGTGAAAGCGAAAGCGCAAAACATTACCGATGCCAAAGTCAGCTATTCACGTGATGGCAAAGAAATCGAAAGCTATTTTGAAGGCAGTGATTATTCAGCGTCGGTTGAATACATCTTCTAAGGAGTTTTTGAACAAGTTTGTAAAGCTATGATCGAGTGCAGAAGGATTTTTAGAAAGACGGCGATGTTGAAAATGGCCAGCCCTTTTAAATGTCGCTAATGTGCATCTTCTGCCCGCACCCTTCGAGTGCATCACAGTTCTGTAAAGCCGATTTTTGCTGAGCCAAAAATCGGCTTTTTATTTTAAGTCTCTAGCCAATGAATTATTCAGAGGTTTCCCTGTTTGTAACTTGCTTGTCATATAGCAGGCAGACAATAACCGCCGGTAATCAATAAATACCTTTCAAAACCGAGGGATGAAAATGGAACTGAAGAAGAATTATCTGGTAGCTGCGATTTTGGCGGCGGCATTGGTCGGTTGCGGTGGCGACGATGATGACGATGATAACGACACCACTGGCCCTACCACGCCAACCAACCCAACTGAGCCTACTGAGCCAACCACACCAGACTTCGTTTCCTGCGCATCGGATGTTTGTACTCTGAGCGGTACCATCGATCAGGACTACACCCTGGAAGCCGACAAAAAATGGCTGTTGGATGGTTTCGTTAAAGTGGGTGAAGGTAATGCCCGAGCAGAAACCGCTGCTGAAGTTCAAACCATTAAAGACAACGGCGTAACCCTGACTATTGAGCCAGGCACTGATATCCGCGGCTTGGACGATGGTGTTTTGCTGGTTACTCGTGGTTCTAAATTGATGGCCGAAGGTACGGCTGCTGCACCGATTACTTTTAGCTCTGATCTGGACGACAACTTCGACGGTCTGGGCGAATGGGGCGGCGTGATTATTCAAGGTTTTGCACCACAATACGGTGCGGGCAACACTGGCGCCTGTTTCGAAGGCAATGCCGATGGCATTTGTAACGTGCAAGGTGAAGGCGGCGACGGCGTTGGTTTTTACGCTGGTAACGACAAAGCCGACAACAGCGGTGTGATCAAATACGTTCGTATCGCCGAAGCCGGTAAGGTGGCTGGCCCGAACAACGAAGTCAACGGTCTGACCCTGCAAGGCGTTGGCCACGGCACCACAGTTGAATACGTTCAGGTTCACAACAACTTGGATGATGCCGTTGAATGGTTTGGCGGTACTGTTAATGCGAAATATCTGGTATTGACCGGTAACGACGACGACGACATCGACTTCGATACTGGCTACCAGGGCAACATCCAATACGCCATCGTGCGTAAAGACCCAGTGAAAGCTGGCCCAAGCGGTTCTAACGACCCACGTGGTATTGAAGCGAACTCATCTGACGAAGAGTACGTACCACAAACCGAAGGTGCATTGGCCAACATCACCCTGGTGGGCAGCGCGGTCAGCGAAGGTCAGCCGGGTATGCGTTTGCGTGGTTCTTTGACCACTCGCATTTACAACACCGCTGTACTGAACTTCAGCAACTGTGTGCGCATCGACGATTCCGATCACGACCTGGATGACGCGACTGCGAAAATCGCATCTAACGTTACCCTGACCAACGTCATCGGTGCATGCACAGACGCGTTCTACGCGAAGCGTGACGCTGATGCGGTTAACGGTACTGTGGGTGCTAACACTGTGAATCTGGATGCAGCAGCAGCGCTGGTTGAAGCACCGGCTGGCACTGTAAACGCTTGGCAGCCAGTTGATAACGGCTCAGGCTTTGCGTTCGACAACACCGACTACATCGGTGCAGTGGCGCCTGGTACCACAGCTGAGCAAGCTTGGTGGGCCGGCTGGACCATTCCAGGTTCTCTGGATGGCATCGAAACCCAAGGTGAATAATACCTAGGTGTAGCAATCGCTAAGTCGTAAAAAAGGGCCTCATTTGAGGCCCTTTTTTTATGGGTAAGTGGCAACGACAACAGATTATTCATTAGACATGCGCTGGATCATGACTCTAGCGGGGACAACCGCCACGCTGCGATCAATCAGCCTTCCCTCGGAATTAAAAAATAATAAATCTGAAGAGCTGGCCTGATGGTTTTGTCTAAATGCCTGAGTCGTTGGGTCGCCGGCCTTAGCCACCAAGAAATTTATACCATCACCCATCAGCTCGTGCGCTTTATTCATCTCAACCGTTTGTGGGTTGCTGGTCGCCACATTAGGGTCATAAATAAACACCACCGATGGCTTACCATTGCCGATTTTCTCCAGCGTCATGTCAATGGGCTTAGGCATCTGGCTGATAAAGATTGCCACCAAAGCGACGGCCGCTAACGTAATCAGCAGGTACTTGTTTAATAATATTTTTTGTAGGGTTTTCATGGTCTTTCCGGCAACTAGGTTTTGGCGGAGTGTACCACGCAGGCAGCAAGGCAAAAGCAGGCGGGCAGCGGCTCACTGGTTGCCATGAATGCCCCTACGACTCGTCTGTGGTTTGTCGTCAGGTTAGTGGTTACACTGGCTGAGAACTCAAACCAAGGAATGCCGATATGATCCAGCAAGGTCAAAACTTACCCACCGCCACCCTTAGCGAGCTTAATGCTGATGGCATGCAGACCCACAACACCGACGAGTTATTTGCCAATAAGCGCGTAGTGCTGTTTGCCGTGCCGGGTGCGTTTACCCCGACCTGCTCAGAGGCGCACTTGCCAGGTTACGTGGTGCTGGCGGATAAACTCAAAGCCGCTGGCGTTGATATGATTGCCTGTGTTGCCGTTAACGACGCATTTGTGATGAGTGCCTGGGGCAAAGCCCAAAACGCGCATGAAATCACCATGCTGGGTGACGGTGATGGTAGCTTTACCAAAGCCCTTGGGCTGGAAATGGACACAGGTAACTTTGGTGGTGTTCGCTCGCAGCGCTACGCCATGATTATCGATAACGGTGTGGTGACTCAGTTAAATGTGGAAGCGCCGAAAGAGTTTGAAGTGAGTAAGGCTGAGGCGATTTTGGCGGTGTTGGAGAAATAGCTGGGCTTTTGGATTATTTGTTGTTTGGCAAAATCCAATGCCCTCCGTGAGGGGTCTTATCCCTCACGCCGGGCGAGCGAACGACTGAAAGCGTACATCGAGGCAGTTTCTGCCAGGCAAAAAGCGAGCGGAAGCGTCCTCGACAAGCGCAGCTTACTAACTGTAAGTGAGCATGGCAGGGCGCTTTTAAACGCAGCAGAAACAACGTAGATAGCTTTCAGCCTGCTTTGCGCTGTGCAGGCCGTGACTCCTTCGTTAACAATGCTGTGGTCGCCGCAACGCCAACAGCCTGCATCCCGGCAGGATGTTGGCTGGTGCTGCCATCCAGGCAGCCCCTGCGGGTACAGCCATTGCCAACTCAGGCGGCCTGCTAAGGCGCGGAAAACCTAGACGAGATTGGGAATTTTAAGCTTGGAGTGGATGCTCCCGCTATTACTGCAGTTTGTTTGCATTATTGGCTAATTTTGAGGCTTCTTTTATCGCCAAATCCAATGCCCTCCTTGAGGGATCTTATCCCTCACGCCGGGCGGGCGAACTCCCTGCTTTGCGCTGCGCAGGCCGTATTCCCTTCGTTAACAATGCTGTGGTCGCCGCAACGCCAACATCCTGCCGGGATGCAGGCTGTTGGCGTTGCGGCGACCACAGCATT
>CBDDTG010000066.1:0-12118 GCA_965233665.1 Bacterioplanes sp.
TGGTCGACGGCATGTTGAGATACACACTGCGAAAATTGCCAGGGCCTTTGGTGTTTTGAACAGCTTGGCTCAGGGCATCGGCTTTATTTCCGTCCAAATCAAAGGTCACCAGAATGTGCCCAGCGTGTGCGCCGTTTTGGTAAAACTTGCGTCGGAATAGCGTTGCCGCTTCACCCAGCAGCACAGATTGAATACCGGCGAAATACTCAGGCACGCCATACACGCTCTGGCGCACGTCGATGGATTTTAAATGCACCACATTGGCCGCTGGGTATTCGGTTTCGCTGCCATCGGGTTGCAGTAAAAAATAGTTGTTGTCGGTACCCACGCGCACATTGAGCGCAGGTAAGCGCACATAGCGATTCACGCCACCCAAGCGGTTGCGAATGGCCAACAGGTAGCCATTTTCAAAAACCACATAGTCAGTCATAAAGGCGCGAAAGCTGGCCATGCTGATTAGGCTGTTGGCCTTAAACAGCGCGGCAATTTGATTGCGCTTAAACATGAGCGCGCTTTGGTGGGTGCCGTTGGCGCTGAGTATTTGCGCCAGGCCAGACAGTGACACCGGCGGCAAATAATACTGCTCGTTGTGGTTGGCAAAAATGCCCAGCCAATCCACATAGCGGCTATCCAGCACTGGCTCCGGTTCACCAAAACTAAACGCAGTAATATTGGGCTCGCTCTCCGTGGTGGCCAGTTCGGTGCTTGTTTGCTCAGTGTTGTGCTCTGTCATGGCTTATCCAATCGCTAAAGTGGTTTGGTGCTGGGGCTGTGCACTGCGGTTTTCTGGCGTTTGTCGCTCACACTGCATGGCGTGGAACACCGACCAGCCCAGATCGGCGTGGCCGACTTGGTCGTTGCGGTTTGAGCCATAGGTGATTTTGCCGCTGGGTGTGGTTTTCTGGCAGATCATCATCAGTGACTGGGTAATCTCCGTGGCTGCCAAATCGTATTCAAACCGGCCGCCATCGATTAAGCGCTGCCCGCGCGTGACTAAATCGGTTTTAACTTCCACGGAATAGTAAATGGGGACTACGCCAGGCAAATCAGCGACCAAGTGGAATACGTCAAAGCCAATGCCGGTAACGTCGATACCGGCCCACACCACGTTGTAGCGCTGGTAAATCTCGCGGATGCGCTCGCCTTGGTACTCGCTCGACATGCCACGATATTGGGCGTATTCAATGAGCCGCCATTTTTGTGCGTAGGTCATCGGCACTTCTAACACCACTAAGCCTGCGTTATCACGAATGCGGCTAGGGTCGTAGCCGATGGCCACCGGGCGGTTGCCGACGGGGCGCTCGGCATCAAAATCAACGTCCGTCCAATTTTGTGTGGCGTCCACCATACAGCGCTGCAACTTGCTGAATGGGAATAGGCTGTCGGCATCATCAACGAACTTGCAGCCAAACAGGTTTTCAAAATCGGCTTTGCTGTATTCTTCTTTCAGTTCGACAATATCGAACAGGTCACAGCCCATGCGCTCGGCGTCTTCCACCGTGACCTTGTGGCGCCAGATTTTATCCGGTCCCAAGCTGCCTTGGCTGAGGGTGGCATCGCTTAAATCAAAGTCGACTTTTTTGCTACGGTTTTTGTTGTACTTTTCACCGCTCCAGTGCGGATAAGCTGGGTGCTGCAAGCTGGACGGTGTGCTGAAATAAGTGCGCCGCCATTTTTTGTGCGAAGCCATGCCGCTGGCCACTTTTTGCAGCTTGTCATAGCCCGGTATCCAGAACACTTCATCGACGTACAAATGGCCGTGGTAGCTTTGCGCCGTGTTGGCGTTGGTGCTGAGAAAATACAACGTGGCCCACAGTTTGCCGTCTTTAAACAGTTCAATCTGGTCAGCGCCTTTCAGCTCCAGCTCGAAGTGTTCCATGGCAAAGGCTTGAATGTAGCCTTTAAACACCTGCGCCTGACTTTTACTGGCCGATAAGAATATCTGGTTCTCGCCGTTTTTAACGGCGTCTTCAAAGGCTTCAAAGGCGAAATAATAGGTCGCACCAATTTGGCGAGACTTGAGAATAAAGCGATTGCGCTTTAGCGCCGGGTCTTGCGCTACTGACCGCCATAGAAGCTGATACTCAAACAGGTTATCGGCGGCCCAGCCATCAAACACAGAGACATCAATATCACTGATGTCGTTTTTACCCGCCTTGCGCCTTCCTGCCTTCTTGTCTTCACGTTGCTTGCGTCGGCGCTGACTGCGACTGGCACGGCCCTCAACCTCGGCCAATAGCTCAGGGTTGCCACTGCGTAATGCGGCTGCCTCGGCCTTGATCTTATCGGCCTTGGCAGCATCGAGCTGCAATGCGCCTAGTGAGCTAGTGAGTTGCTTTAGCTCGGCCAGCTCCTTGCTGTTTTTGTTTTCGCGGTTTATTAGCTGGCTAATGCGGTAAGTGATGGCCGCTTCAGCGCTTTCAAAGGCGATCAAATCCCGCCATTTGTTTTTTTCAATCCAGTTATAAACCGTGCGCTCAGTCACCCCTACCTGCTGGGCAATATCAGCGGGGGCAATGCAGCGTATAAACAAACTGCGTGCGGCGTCGATCTTTTCATTTGAATAGGCCATGAGCGCATCATAAGGCGCAAAACTGGCTGCCATAACCGATGCCATGCCGATGAATTGTGATTATTTGGCTGACTTAAATCAGCGATATTTGCCGCGTTGTTGGCTGGGCAAAGCGGCGATAAGGTGAAGCCTGCATTGGGGTAAGCACACGGATGTGCATTTAATCGGAAAAGGCAGCAGGCATGAGCGATAAAATTTCAGACTGGTTTAAAGTGGCAACATCTGGTCCGACGATTGATGGTCGAAAAATCGAGCCCGGCTGGTTGGAAGACATGGCCAGTACCTATAACCCTGCTGAATACTGCGCCAATATCTTTGAAGAGCACTTTTCATTTTTGGGTAATTACGGCTATGTGCATGAGCTGAAAACCGAACAGGATGATAAAGAGCGTACTTGCTTATACGCGCGCATCGCGCCCAGCCCCCGTCTATTGAAAGCCAACAAAGACGGCCAGTTGATGCACACCAGCATCAAAGTAAACCCAGATTTTGCCAACACCGGCAAATGCTACTTAGAGCACTTGGCGGTTACCGATACGCCAGCCAGCTTGGGCACTGACCGCCTGAGCTTCAGCAAAGAAAACCCACAAGCCTATGCCTTTGCCGAAGGCGACACTATTCGCTTTAGCGAAGCACCAACAGAAAAGCCAGCTTGGCGTAAAGCATTCGACAAGTTAACCGCCCGCGAGGATGAAACCGACATGAAAAAAGAAGACATGGAGAAGCTGTTTAACACGTTAAGCAGCATGAAGAACGACCTTGACCAGTTAAAAACCCAGGTCAATCAGGGTGGTGATGAAGGCGGTGCAGATGATACCCCAGATTTACAGCAGGCATTTTCTGCCCTGAAAACAGAAGTGGAGCAGCTCAAAGACCAGCTGGCAGACGGCAAAAAAGACGATAAGCCAGACGAGTTCAGCCAGAAGTTTGAATCGCTGGAAACCAAGTTTAACGACTTGAGTAAACAGCTACAGGACGCTCTAAAAGATGCAGGCAGCGCGCCGCCACCGCAACTTGGTGACGTGGAAGAAGGCGAGTTTTCAGTCGTCTAAGCAAGAAAAGCGCGGGGGTAATTTTTAGTCACAAAGGATAGTAAACATGGGTTATGCATTTTCCGCAGAGGGCCGCAGCAAGCTGCAGGAGTTCTTCAACACCTTTGCCTCGAATGTCGGTGTAGGAGTTGGGCAAGAATTTTCCGTCGAGCCCAGCAAAGTACAGCGCTTATTTGAACTGGCTGTCGAAGATGGTGCTTGGTTCCTTGGCTTGATTAACGCCAATGTGCCGGTAAAAGAAATGGTCGGCCAAAAACTGGGCCTATACGTTAACGGCCTGGTGGCATCGCGCACTGACACCAGTGGTGATAAAGAGCGCATCGCCCGATCGGTGCATGGCATGGACCCAGACGAATACCGACTGCATCAAACCAACGCTGATGTTTCTCTGCGTTACGCCACCATCGACCAGTGGAAGCACCTAAACAAAGGTGAATTTTCCAAAATGTGGCAGCGGATCGTGCGCGCCGCCATTGCCAATGACCGCATCCGCATTGGCTTTCACGGTACGCAAGTGGCAGCCACAACCGACCCAGTGGCCAACCCCAACGGCGAAGACGTCAACATCGGCTGGCTGCAACAACTGCGTAACCACGCAGCCGATCAAATTGAAGAAGACTCATTGGCCATCGGTGCGGGTGGTGCTGCTCGCAATCTGGACGCTCTTGTTTATGAAATGCGCCAAACCATCGAGCCGCAATTCCGCGAAGACCCAACCATGCGGGTCATGATGTCCAGCGATGTGGCGGCCATTGGCAACGGCAAGTTTTACGAAGCCGGCGGCGATGCCCCGAGCGAAAAACGTCACCTCGATGGTGGACGCATCCTCGACACCTACGGCGGCTTACGCGCCATGGTGGTGCCCTTTATGCCAGCCGGCACTGTGATCATTAGCCCACCAAAAAACTTGTCGATTTATCGACAGGAAGGCAGCTATCGACGTCAGCTGGTTGACGAGCCGAAAAAAGACCAGGTGGCAGACTACAACAGCTTTAACGAGGGCTATGTAGTCGAGCAATACGGCGCTATTTCTGCCGCCACCAATATCAGCGCCGCTTAACAGCGGCATAAACCAACTAACGCGCAGGGGCGATGTTATGGGCAAGTTAGCACAGCGATTAAGTTCAGAGAGTCAAACTAAGGCCACGAGAAAAACAATCAGCGGCACCGCCTGCAGCAAGTTGGCACAGCGATTAGGTATGGCATTGGATGAAAAGCCAGCCAGTGCTGAGCCGTCAGCCACTAAGGCCGAGATGGATTTTGAAACCGCCAAGCAGCAATTGGCGGCAGATATCGAGCGCCTACGCGAAGTTGAAGACGTTGAAGCACGTTTGCCGATTAAAGCCGAAATCGTGCAGCGTTATATGCCATTGGTTGATGACTATGTTCAGGGGGGTAAGCGTTACCCAAATAGTGTTGCGGTGCAGTTACTGATTTACCTGTTTGACCTGGGCGACATTGCCCAAGCATTGCCGCTGGCCCTGCATTTGGTGAAGCAGGGTATCCACAGAACGCCAAATAATTTCAAGAGCAACTTGGCGACATTTGTATGTGATGGCATGAGCGATTGGGCGGCAGAAAAACTAAAACGCAACAGCAGTGCCTTGCCCTACATGACGGAGTTAGCCAAGACCGTAGGCGCAGATCCCAAAGATAACGACTGGGACTTGCAGTACATGGTGCGCGCCAAGGTGTTAGCCATTGCCGGAAAACACGAAGAACAGTTCGGCGATAAAAGCAAGGCACTGGCTTTGTATGAGGCCGCTCTGACACTGGATAAAAAAGCGGGCGTAAAAACCCGTTACGAAAAACTGAAAGAATCAGTTTAAACAGCTCCCTGCGCGGCACCGACTGCTATTGCCTTAGCGGCATTAGCCAGCCTAGCGACAATAGCAGATCGGTGTTTTTTACGAGACGTGATTATGAGTTTAAGCGGTAAAACAGCCACGACAACAACCGAGAGTCTGCCCGCTGTTGGGATATACCCAGCCATCAGCGTGCAAGGGTTTGTTGACGGGTACCGTCTGCCCGAGGTGTACAGCCCACAGCTCATGGTCAAACAACTGAAGTATGCCAGCCGCTTGGTGCAAGACCATTTGCGCGATGTTGTGGTGGGCATTGATGAATTAACCGACGAGCAAAAAGAACTGTATGCCGATGCGGTGCAGGAATATGCCCGCTCAGAGTTAATTCGCTATTACGAAACCGTAAACCGCAAAAGTGCAGCCGAGGTGCAAGGCGAGCGTGGCGACGAGCTGGTGAACCACTGGGAAGCACGTGCTCACCGCCTTACCGATCTGCTGGCCAAAAGCCTAGAGGCGAACAACTGGCAAAACACCGACGGTACACGGGTGGTGCTGCTGTGAAAAAACTAGCAGGTTTGCGTGCTAATTTAGTTGCCGGTGGCCATCACCCCGACGACCAGCTGGTGAGCCAAGCCGAAGATATGGAAATCGAAGTGCTGTGCGCCGTCAAAGGCGACAGCTTGCTGCTGTACCGCATGGAATATCGCGCGGTGTTTTGGATGGAGGGCTACGCCTACCAAAAACACCCAGTAGAGATTTTGTTGGCACGGGTGGCTGCCTGGTTAGCGGATAACGACCAAGACCGTGATCAGTTAGATAAACCCGAGCCGGAACTAGAGCCAGACGTGCTCGACGACTTTACCGCCGATCTGGAACTGTCGGTCAACTTCCGCGAAGACGTGTATGCGGTGCAAGACGACAACGGCAATATTGAAATTCAAGGTCGGCGCTATCGACTAAGCGAAGCAGAAATGAGCATCGCCGATGCCTTTAAGTTGACGGCCAAAGTCGAAGATGCGGAGTGATTGGGAAAATACCGGCACCCTGCGAGAACAACTGCAGGCATTGCAATTAAGCCCAACACATAAAAAGCGCTACCGCGCCAATATGGCTCGGCGAGTAAAGCGCAAAGTGCGCAAAAACATTAAGGCCCAAGCGGGTATTAATGGCCAGTTTGCAAAGCGCAAACGCAAACGTACCTTGCGCGGAAAAATGCTAAGCGGCTTTGGCCGTGATAAGAATTTGCACGTTAAGTACCGCGGCGATGGGGTCAGCATTGGCTATAAGGGCGGCGTGGCCAGACAACACCAAGAAGGCGCACGAATACCGATTAACAACCGGCCCATGTCAGCCCAACGACTGGAGCAAATGAAACAGCAGCAGGCCACACCCAGTCAGGCCCGCTTGCTGATTCGATTGGGATTTACCATGCCGGGGCGCAAGCGCAAAAAGGGCCGTAAAAAGCGCGTCTCGCAAAAGTGGATTCGAGAAAACATGACGCAGCACGGTGCCATGATTTGGATAACCGCGCTGCGAAGCGACAACACCAGCAACAGCGCAGAATTACCGGCGCGGCCATTCTTCCCCAACGATCAGCAGTGGGTGGTGGCCATGGCATGGGATGAACTGCGAAAAACACTGAGAAGCAGGTAACGGCGATGGCATTAGGAAAAGTAAGCGTTAACAGCGTGGATAACGGCGGCGGCGAGTTCAGCGCGCCTGAGCGCCAATTAATTTATATCGGCCATGCCGGCAAAGGCGCTGGCCAAGTGCTGTATATCGACCAGACCACCAATTTGGATGACGTTTTAGGCGTGAACAATTCACGTATGAAAACAGCATTGCACTTCGCCCGTCTAAATGCCGGGCCAAATTGGACGGCCATTGCAGTGCCGCGTAGCGCCATCGGTGAATGGCAAGAAGGCTTTACCGCTGCCATGCAAGCCAACTTAGTTGCCGAAGGGGTGGTCGTCACCGATGCCATTCTGGATAAAGCCACGCTGGCCGATCTGCAAGCCGCTGCGCTGAGCGCCAAAAATCAATATGGCCGACTTTTGTGGATGGCCATTGCCACGGCTGCACAAGATGGAAGCCAAAACTGGGCAGAATTTATCGCCGCCGCTGAAGCATTACAGGATGGCGTATTTGCCGACCGCGTGATGCTGGTGCCAGAAGTGTTTGACGGTTGGCTGGGTACAGTCATGGGTCGCCTGTGCAACGAGCAAGCCGCGATTGCTGACAGCCCTATGCGTACAGCCAGCGGCGGCATCATTGGCACGCCTGAACTGCCCGTCGACAGCGAAGACTCGGCGCTCAATTTAAGCCACATGAAAGCGCTAAACGACAGTCGTCTAACAGTACCGCAAACCTACGCCGATTATGACGGCATTTATTGCAGTGATGGCCAGCTGCTGGCGCCAGAGGGCTCAGATTTTACCGTCATTGAAAACCTGCGCGTGGTGGATGCCGCCGCACGACGGGTACGGATATTGGCCATTCGAAAATTAGCCGACCGCAAACTCAACAGCACCAAAGCTTCGATTGAAGCGCACAAAAAGCACTTTATGAAACCGCTGCGCGATATGAGCCGCTCTCTCGTTATTGGTGGCATGACTCGCCCAGGCGACGTTAAAAACCCCGAGCCGGGGGATATTGAAATCGTGTGGGAAACACGCACACAGGTGCGCATCGTGATTTTGGTTCGGCCCTATAACGCCGCCAAAGCCATCAGCGCCGAAGTTGGCCTTAACCTGGAGTAAACAGCATGCAGCATATTTCTGGCCGCGACGTTGATGTGATGGTGGGTACCACCTTGGTTAACGTCAAATCATTCTCGCTAAATATCGAAGACGGCACCAAACCGACATCAACGCGCGGCGTGCCCAATGGCTACGTCGGTGGTGATACCAGCGCCTCGGGTGAAATTGTCGTTGATACAGAAAACCTAAAGCTGATTATGCAAGAGGCGCAGCAGGCGGGCTCATTCCAGCAGATGGAGCCGTTCGACATTGTCGGCACCGGTGAAACGCTAAGTCAGAGCTACACCGTCGCTGCCTACGGCTGCAAGTTGAAGTTAAACAAGGTGCTGGAAGCCAACAGCGAAGGCGGCGACAAATTAGAGCACAGCATTCCCTATGACGTGACCGACCCGCGCTTCGTCGAAATTGACGACACGCCTTATCTGGATCAAACCCACGTTGCACGACTGGGGCTGTAATGCACTTTGATTTGGCAGTTAACGACGTTTTGGCCCATGAGGGTGGTTTTATAGACCACCCCAGCGATAACGGTGGGGCCACGGCTTTTGGTATTAGCCTGCGCTTTCTGCGCAGCTTGCCGGCCATTGCCGGCGATATTAATGGCGACGGCCATGTCGATTTAAACGACGTTAAAGGGCTAACGGTGAGTCATGCGAAAGCGTTTTATCACGAATATTTCTGGCGCCACTACCGGCTGGGTGAGATTCGCCAGCCTGCGGTGGCGGTTAAAGCGCTGAATCTTTTTGTGAATATGCGCGGCAAGACCGCTGCTTTGGTATTGCAGCGCGCGGTGAATGACTGCCGCTATGGCGAGCAGATTAAAGAAGATGGCATCGCCGGTAGCGAAACACTGGCAGCGTTGAACAGCTGCAAGCCAGAGCATTTGGTGCCCTGCATTCAATGGTGCCAGTGGCAGGTGTATAAAGCCATCGTCGATAACGACGCCAGCCAGCGCGCCTTTATTCGTGGCTGGCAAAACCGTGCGTTTGCCTAGGGGGCGTTATGTGGCAGTTGCTGATCGGTAAGGCGGTGGACGTGCTGGCAGGTTTTTTTAAAAGCCGAGCAGAGAAGCAAAACACCGAGCGGGCGTTAAAAGCGCGCATAGAGCTCGCAAAGGCCAATGGCGATACCGCCCTAGAGCTGACAAATAAAGAATGGGAGCTGGTAAAGGCCAGCAACGAAAATGGCAGCTGGAAAGACGAATACATAACACTGCTGGTCACCGCCCCATTAGCACTGCTGGTGTTGGCCATTGCTGTTGATAGTTTTGCTGGCCATACCGGATTCAGTGAGCGTGTAATTATCACAATTCAGGCGATGGTCAGCGGTTTGAATATCAATTTAGGGTTCCTAATGGAAATCGTGGTATTGGCTGCAGTATCGCTAAAAGGAATAGACCGGCTCAGGGGTAAATAATGGAAATCAGCCCACAAGCAACTCAGCTAATTATTTATGGTTTGGGTTTAATTCAAACAGTGCTGCTAGCTGCGTTTACCTATTTGAATAGTCGTATTGCGCGCAATGAGCGTGTGCTGATGGAGCATAAAGAAGAGGTATTGCAGCATAAGCTGGAAGCCTCAGAAAAATTTGCCCATAAGGCCGATATCGACAACTTAGCCAACAGGCTAGAAAAGAAAATCGAACAGCTATTTGAAAAGTTCTATAACGGGAGAAACCCATGAAAACTACCATCGCAATCAACGGCACCGACTTTAACTTTGACGTGAATTATCGTGAGTACAACCGCTTTATGGACGGCTTTATGAGCGGTAAGCCGGTGCAGGCGTCGTTTAACTTGCTGACCAAAACGGTTAGCAAAGATCAAGCGAAACCACTATTGGAAGCCATCACCATTGAAGGTCAGCCGAAGGGCAATGTGGTGATGGAAGTGGCCGGCAATATCAGCGATGCGTTTGACGAAGCCGACGGCGGCAGCGTTGTAAAAAAGCGCTAGAAAACAAGGCGTTTATTGAGCGTAACACCTTTGAGCAGCTGGTCGCACTCAGGCGGCGCTGGCTGCCTCACGGTGACGACAGCCCAGAGTCTTTGGCGCAGGCGCTGTGGTTAGACGAAAAGCATTATGCAGATATGCGCAACGCCACGATTGAGGGTATTTGCAAAGCATTTAATGGCAGTTAATAGGCGGATAAATGAGCAGACGGCTGGAAGATTTAAGATTACGCATCCGACTTAACGACCGGCTATCACCGTCGCTGCGCCGTATGCAATCTAATGTTGATCGCTTTACCCGTCATAGCCGCCGCGCTTTTATGAACACCGCTGCTGGCGTTACAGCGCTGATGGCCGCCACGGCATCGTTCGGCCAAACCATTAACCCAGCCAACGATTTAAACAACGCACTAGGCGAGGTGCGAAGCCTGGGCGTGGCTGAGGATACCCTAAAGAACCTTAATCAGGCCGGTTTGCAGTTTTCCGCCGACTTTGGCGAAAGCGCGAGCCAATACGTGCGCAGCGCCTACGACATACAGTCCGCCATTGACGGCTTGGCTGGTAACGACCTGCCTAAATTCACCACCGCCGCCGGTACCCTGGCCAAAGCCACTAAAGCGAACGTGGCCGACATCACCAGCTACTTCGGCTCTATGTACGGCATTTTCCGTGGCCAGGCTAACGAAATGGGCAAAGCCAAGTGGGTGGAAATGCTCGCAGGGCAAACGGCGCAAGCGGTGCAGATGTTTAAAACCACCGGCCCTGAAATGTCATCCGCCTTTGAAAGTGTCGGCGCTGAGGCGCAAACCATGGGAATTCGCTTGAGCGAGCAAATGGCCATTTTAGGTAATTTGCAGTCGACCATGAGCGGCAGCGAGGCGGGCACAAAATACCGGGCGTTTTTGCAGGGCGTGGGTAAAGCACAGTCACAGCTGGGCCTGAGCTTTGTCGATGATTCAGGCAAGTTACTGCCCATGGTTCAGATTTTAGAAAAGATCAAAGGAAAGTTCGGCGACATCGACACCTTGGCAGAATCCGACACACTGAAAAAAGCCTTTGGCAGCGCTGAGGCCAGCGGCTTTTTAAAACTGATGGCGGGCAACTTGCAAAAGCTAAAGGGCGACATTGACGCCCTGGGCAACACCACTGGCATGGATAAAGCCGTGTGGATGGCCAAGCAAATGGATGACCCGTGGGCGCGCTTAGGCGCTGGTATTCGCGGTGTGTCTATTGCCATCTACCAAAAAGCGCTGCCGACGATTGAGCCCTATGTGCGCCAGATCGTAGCACTCACACAAACGCTGATTAGTTGGGCGGATCAATACCCGCACCTGACCAAGATGATTGGCTTGGCTGCCATCGGCATCACGGCGTTGGTTGCTGTGGGTGGCATTCTGGCCTTGGGCATCGGTGCTTTGCAGTTTGCCTTTACCGGATTACTCGCCATTAAGGGAGCGCTGTTTCTGTTCTTTGGTGGCTTAAAAACCGCCATCTTTACCGTATTGCCCGGCATTTATAGCCTGACCATGGCGCTGCTGGCGTGCCCGCTGACGTGGATTGTTTTAGGAATCGCTGCCGTCATTGCCGCTCTAGTGGCCTTGGTGGTGTATTGGGACGACGTGACAGCCGCAGTCACTCGCTTTATTAACGACCCCATGGCTGGGCTTAGCGCTGGCTGGCAGTGGCTGCGCAGCCAGTTTGAAAATAATACGTTTCTGCAGGTGGCGTTCTGGCCACTGTATGCCGGTATCAAGGTAATCGACTTTTTTATTGAACAGGCCGCGAGGATTCCGGCGTTTTTTAGCGGCTTGGCAGAGTGGTTTAAATCGTTTGATTTATGGGCAGCGCTGAGGGCTCAGTTCCCCAAAATCGTTGAAATGCTCAACATGATTCCGGGCGTTGATATCGAGCTAAACGACGCCACAGTCACACAGCGTCAAGAGTACGAAGAAACCAACCGACAGCTGGTATTGCCCGGTG
>CBDDTG010000067.1:0-7756 GCA_965233665.1 Bacterioplanes sp.
AATCTTAGTGTTGTCATTGTTTTGATTCTGAGGTTTCTACGACCTGTTACCAGTCAATCTGAATCTCGGTCCCTGTGTTTACCAGTGACATAAACTCGTCCATGTCGCTGTTGATAAGGGCAATACAGCCATCGGTCCAATCAAACTGTTGCATCAATGGGGCGAGCCATCCCAGGCCATTGCGCTGGCCATGAACCATAATAAAACCGCCTGGCGAAACGCCCATTTGGCGAGCGTTTTCCGTATCTAACTTATTTGGATAACTAACATGCATGGCACGATAAAAGGATGAGTCTTCTTTTTTGTAGTCCAACGTATAGCTCCCTTCTGGAGTACGTTGGTCGCCTTCTTGCTGTTTATGACCTTGAGGACTGCCACCCAGTGCGATGTCATACTGTTTAACTACGGTGTCACCTTGCATCAGGTATAAAAGCCGTTCTGATTTATCGACCTTGATCAGATCAACCTCGGCCACAGCCAAAGGCGTGAGCACCAGTGCGGCGAGTAGCCAATGGCGTAGATATCGCAGGGTGATTCGAGTACATAGCATCATAAAGTTGAGATAAGGTGCTTACCATGGAAGGCACATCTTACTGTGGAGCCATGATGGACCCAATAGACTATCAGCAATCATTGCGCCGTTTATTTTGCAATCTATATCGACAGGAGCAGCGACATAGAGTTGTTGCTGGAGAGTTTGCCACTGTTTCAGTACCAGCGCTGGCGCGCTGGTCAGTCTTTGTTTAACCAAGGCGAGCAGGTTGATACTGTGTATTTCCTACTGAGTGGCGTGGGGCGCTATTACTATTTATTGGCAAATGGTCTTGAGCGCAATAAGTCG
Source organism: Bacterioplanes sp. (assembly GCA_965233665.1). Lineage (GTDB taxonomy): Bacteria > Pseudomonadota > Gammaproteobacteria > Pseudomonadales > Oceanobacteraceae > Bacterioplanes. Next base: position 842 of record CBDDTG010000067.1, read on the forward strand.
CTGGTTCGTTTTGGTGGTGCTTTTGCCAGTGTAAGTACCTTGGTTCAAGGCGTACCCAGTCCGTTTTCTTGTCAGACCATTACACCCTCTACTACAGCGGCGATTCGCTATGCAGACTTGGTCGATTTGGCTGACAGACAGCCTGTTTGGTCTACTTTCGTGCGTTGCTTATATGAGCAATTGGCGATTAAAAAAGAGAAACGCGAGGCGGCGCTGTTGACCATGTCGGCGCGACAGCGCTATGAGGCATTTCTGCAGGACTTTGCTGACGATGCTGAGCGAATTCCATTGCGACAAGTGGCGATGTTTATTGGTATTACGGATGTTGCTCTGTCACGTATTCGCAGGGAGATGGGCTTAACCTAAGTTAAGGCCGTCGAACTTGGTCATTGTTAAGTTATAAGCCTTTAACGGAGGCTTATTATGAAACGACTACTACCCCCACACCTGTTTTTGCTGCTACTGATCGGTATGAGCCTGATTTGCTACTGGTCAGGGTCGCCGCATAACCTGGCGTTTCCAGTTAACTTAATTGGGTTTGCCCCATTTTTTATAGGCTTAGCACTGGCGGTGACGGGCAAGAATCTATTTCGACGCAGACGCACCAATATCATGACTTTCAATGATCCAGATGTCTTGGTGACAGACGGAGTTTTTCGCTTCAGCCGCAATCCCATGTACTTAGGTTTTGCAATCTCCATGTTTGGGGCGGCGCTATTGACTGGCGCTGCACTGAGCTCTTTTGTTATCACCGCAGTATTTGTTGTCATTGTAGACCGCTGGTACATCAAATTTGAGGAGCAACGTTTAGAGGCGATGTTTGCAGACGATTTTAGGCACTACAAAGCAAAGGTACGGCGCTGGATCTAATTACATTGCTTACGGCTTATCTCCGTTTTAAAGGGTTAAGCCGTTGACGCTGGTGGTGGTGTTTTAGACTTTCACCGAATAGGATAAATCCTTGGCTTCATCTCCTGTCATGCCGCGAAACCCCCAGCAGTAGTCGGGCTGTTCCTTGATGGTGATTTCAACGTCGATAGGAGCTATGCCAATATTACGCTCGATCTGTGTGAACAAGGTTTTAATGAGCTTCTTTATGGTTTCTGGCTTACGGCCCGCCATCATATTAATTTCAATAACAGTGTAGGCTTGGCTGCGATCGGCTGGGTAAAAAAAGCTGTCATTATCCAGGCCAATAAATCGTTGTGCACGCTTATCTTCAGGCAAGCCTAATACCTCGCCGATACACGCATGAATGGTATCCGACAGTGCTTGTTTAATCGGTTTGAGCTGAGAGGCTATTCCATAAACAACAATCATTCTGCTCCCTCCAAATGGGTCGTCGTTTTTGCCAAAAACTGCTCGGTAGTTACGGCTGTTATATTTCTACCAAAGCTGGTGAGATGGGGTAAGGTGATATTTTCATGCTGTCGAATCTGCTCAGCATTGGCATGCTCTTTATCATGGGTGGTATGGGCATCGGCTAGCAAGGTAATGTCGTAGCCCAATGCCGCAGCACTTCGAATGCTGGTATCAATACAAAATTCACTGGCGTAGCCGCATACAATCAGATGTTTGATCTGATGCTTCTTAAGTAATTCATCCAGCTCAGTGTTTAAAAATGAGTCCGGTGTTTGCTTACCAATACGATGATCTTGAGGTGTTACCAACAGCTCCCCTTGCAGCGACCAACCTTCGCTGCCATAAGCAATAACGCTGTCTGGCTTTTCGTGCTGAACAAAAATGACGGTCACGCCTGCACCATGTGCCCACTCGGTAACCTGGTTAATGCGGCTAATGACTTGGTCGCGCTCAAAGGGTTGCGGCTGTGGATCAAACAATACGGTTTGTACATCAATAACCAGCACGGCAGAGTTCATAGGGTTTCCTTGTCGACATAAGCATTTCGGCAGGCAGCGATTATATTACTGGGGCTACCTGCCAGGGTCATTCGTTATTTTTAGGGCTTAGGCGCTTTCAAGGGTAAGTTAATGCTGAGCCTTCCGAAATTACGTCAACACTTATCCCCTGTTGCTCTGCTAGTACCAGAAAATCGCTGATGGGTTCAAGGTACAAATCAAATGTGGAATGGTGAATTGGAATGATTTTTTTCGCTTTAATTGCCTTGCTCATAATAAGCGCTTGCTGTGCGTCCATGCTGATTAGACCTAATGGTCCGGGCGTTCCCACAGCGCCCATATTAAGCAGGGCAATATCAATGTCGGGTTGCTGTTCTAGTGCCTGTATAACTTTGCTGGTGGGTAAGCTGTCACCGCTCCAATATAGCGTTTTACTCCAGTCTCCCTGACGAAAAACCATCACATACCCAAGCCCTTGGCCTAATAGAGGTTCCAACTTAGGGTTGGCGCTGTGGTCGGCAGGAATGGCGATGATAGTAATGCTGCCTTGTTTAGCTTGAATGTGTTTGTTATCGCCAGCTTTAAGCGGTAGCAATGTTTGAAACCCATATGACGCTACTTTCTTAGCATCAGTGGCGGGCAGATAAATGGGAACAGTTTTAGCGAGTACTTGCTGTGCTTGTTGATCGAAATGGTCTTCGTGAGCATGGCTAAGCAATACAGCATCCAGCCGGCTGATATCCACGGGTGGGAGTTGTGTAAGGCGCTTAAAAAATCGCTCATTGGGGCCCTGTTGCAAGTCAAAATTTTCGTTCGGATCAGCCATCCAAAAGGCACGTTCTCCGGTACCCAGCATGGGGTCGGTGATCAGGCTAACACCATTAAAGTGGATAATGGCAGTCGGCCCGCCGAGCCATTGAATGCTTAGTTTGGGCGTTTGCCCCCAAGCGCTGGTACTGAGCAGCAGTGTCAGTAGCAATGAGGGGACAGTTCGTAGCACGTTCGATATCAGAGTCAGCATAAGTTTCTCGCTAGTAATTGAAGTCTTAGGCAGGTTACGCGCTGCGATTGAGCAATATAATCCATACAATGTTGTTTAACTTGTCCAAAGATGTTCAACAATGAGCGATTTAAACCAGCTGCAAACCTTTATTGAAGTGGCTCGCCAACAGAGCTTTTCTGCTGCGGGTAAAACATTGGCATTGCCGCGTTCAACGGTCAGCGCGCGCATCAAATCTCTCGAGCAGCGCCTGGGGGCGCGTTTGTTCTTGCGTAATACACGGCGGGTAACGTTAACGCCCGAGGGGCATGAATATTGGCTGCAGTGTGAAAGTGCATTGCAGCAACTGCAGCGCGCAGAAGAACAGCTACAAGGTGAGCACTCACTGCAGGGCAAAGTCACCCTGTCGATTCCAGTGGCTATGCCGACAGTGGCTCTGGCGCAACTGATGGTGATGTTTAACCAGCGTTATCCGGCCCTGCGGTTAAGCATCGATGTCTGCGACAGTAGTCATGATCTGCTGACAGGTGAGATCGATGTGGCGATTCGTGGTCGTGACCCAGGTGAGCGCGATTTGGTTGCCCGCCCACTCGCCAGCAGTCAGCAATGCTACGTCGCCAGTGCTTCTTGGTGGCAACAGCATGCCACCTCGGATCTTGTTCAGCTGCAGCGCCAACTGATCTTCGCGCCAGGCAAGACTGGCCCAGCGGCGCCTATTATCGCCAACAACTTTGATATGGCATTGCAATTAGCCATGGCTGGAGCAGGACCTGCATTGTTGCCCGTTGCCTTATGTGAGCCAGCGCTAACGGCACAGCGTCTGCAGCGTCTGCCTTTTACTGTGGTGGAGCCATTGCCTCTGTATTTGGTGTATGCCAGTCGACAGTTACCGCGGCGAGTACGTGCGTTGGTGGATTTTATCCTCGCTCACACAGAGCAACTGCTGCAACCTGCGGCCAGCACAGAGCGCTGAACGACGAGCTTGCTGAGCGCTTGACCTTCCCACCTTGGGAAGGTTTATCTTGAGTCAGTATCGAATGAATACTGACGAATGAGGTGAATCATGACCACAACGAGCCACTCGACCATAGGCATTAGCTTGCCAATCGAAGGCATGAACTGCGCCTCATGCGTTGGTCGGGTAGAAGCTGCGTTGAATAAAGTCGATGGGGTTGAGCAGGTTGTGGTCAATTTAGCGACGGAGCGCGCAGAGATTCGCAGCCATAGTGCCGATCCGCAGCCCTTGATTGATGCCATTCATCGTGCCGGTTACCAGGTGCCGCAACAGGTGACCGAGCTCAGCATCGAAGGTATGAACTGTGCCTCCTGTGTGGGCCGGGTCGAGCGTGCCTTGCAGGCGGTTAGCGGTGTGACGGAGGTAAGCGTTAACTTAGCCACCGAGCGCGCCACGGTGCGGGGCAATGTTGAGCTGCAAGCACTGCTGGATGCCGTTCAAGCCAGCGGTTATCGAGCAAGCCAGACCAGTAATAATACGGCACAAGCGGAGCAAAATGAGCAAGCCAATGCGCGCAAGCAAGCGGAATATACGGCACTGCGACGCGATTTAAGCATCGCCTTTGTTCTGACCTTGCCACTATTTATGTTGGAAATGGGCGGGCACTTTATTCCGGCGGTGCATCATTGGGTCGCCAATACCATCGGCATTCAAACCAGTTGGCTGTTGCAGTGTGCACTGGCCAGTTTGGTGCTGTTTGGTCCGGGTTTGCGCTTTTTTCGCCATGGCATCCCGGCGCTGTTGCGCGGCGCACCGGATATGAACTCCTTGGTGGTGCTGGGAACGTCCGCCGCCTGGGGCTACTCCGTGGTTGCGACTTTTTTTGCTGAGCGGTTACCCCAAGGTAGCGCCAATGTGTACTTTGAAGCCGCGGCGGTGATCGTCACGCTGATTTTGCTGGGGCGCTTATTGGAAGCGCGCGCTAAAGGTCGAACGTCCCAGGCCATTCAACGCTTGGTGGGTTTGCAGCCCAGAACGGCCCATGTCAGACGCGAGGGCAGACGCGATGGCAAGGTGGTTGACGTCGCCATCGCCGAGGTTGTGCTGGGCGATGTGTTAGAGGTACGTCCGGGAGAGCGCCTGCCGGTCGACGGCGAGGTGTTGGAGGGCAGCAGCTATGTGGATGAATCCATGATCAGTGGCGAGCCGGTTCCCGTTGCCAAACAAGAAGGCGATGAGCTGGTAGCAGGCACCATTAATCAACAAGGCACGTTAACACTGCGCGCCACGGCGGTGGGTGGTGATACCGTGCTGGCGCAAATTATTCGCATGGTGGAGCAAGCGCAGAGCTCAAAGCTGCCGATTCAGACCCTGGTCGATAAAGTCACGCTGTGGTTTGTGCCGGCGGTGATGGCGGCAGCAGCGATCACCTTTGTTATTTGGCTGCTGGCTGGCCCAGATCCGGCGCTGAGTTTTGCCTTGGTCAATGCGGTGGCAGTACTGATCATTGCTTGTCCGTGTGCCATGGGCTTAGCGACGCCAACGTCGATTATGGTGGGCACAGGTCGTGGTGCGGAAATGGGCATCCTGTTTCGCAAGGGCGAAGCACTGCAATCGTTAAAAGATGCGCAAGTCGTGGCGCTGGATAAAACCGGTACCTTAACGGCTGGGCAGCCAGCCTTAACCGATTTGCAGGTGGCTTCAGGCTTTGATCGTGACACGGTACTGGCCTTAGTCGCGGCGGCGGAATCACGTTCCGAGCACCCGATTGCTCGGGCGATGGTCGAACAAGTCGAGAAAGAAGGGCTTAAGTTAGCTGCCGTGAGCCAGTTCGAATCCGTCACTGGTCTGGGCATTAGAGCGCGCGTCAGTGAGCACGATGTCCAAATAGGTGCCGATCGCTACATGCAGCAGCTGGGCCTTGAGGTGAGTGAATTTGCCCAGACTGCGGCGCGTTTAGGTGATGAGGGCAAATCCCCGCTATACGCCGCAATCGATGGCAAGTTAGCTGCTGTGATCGCGGTGGCGGATCCGATTAAGGAAGATACCCCCGCTGCTGTTCAGGCGCTGCATCAGTTGGGCCTGAAAGTGGCCATGATCACTGGCGATCATCAGCGCACGGCCGAGGCCATTGCTCGCCAGTTAGGCATCGACGAAGTGGTGGCTGAGGTGTTGCCACAGGGCAAAGTCGATGCGGTGCAACAAACTCAAGTCGCGCTACGGTCAGCTGGCATTTGTTGGCGATGGCATTAACGATGCCCCGGCGTTGGCGGAAGCTGAGGTCGGCATTGCCATTGGCACGGGCACTGACATTGCCATCGAAGCGGCGGATGTGGTGCTGATGTCGGGCAGTTTGCAGGGTGTCGCCAATGCCATCGCCTTGTCGCAACATACGCTGCGCAATATCAAACAAAACTTATTTTGGGCTTTTGCCTACAATACGGCGCTGATTCCAGTGGCGGCCGGGGCATTGTATCCCGCCTTGGGCATGTTGTTGTCGCCAGTACTTGCTGCCGCTGCCATGGCGCTGTCGTCGGTGTTTGTTTTAACCAATGCGTTGCGCTTGCGACGCTTTAAGGCCCCGCACCCTCATACTAAGGCCGCTTATACCGGAGCTTGAGCGATGAACATTGGCAAAGCCGCCGAGGCCTCAGGCGTCTCGGCAAAAATGATTCGCTATTACGAATCCACCGGGCTTATTGCTGCAGCCGAGCGCACGCAGGCGGGTTATCGCAACTATGCTCAGCGCGACATTGAAACCTTGCGCTTTATTCGCCGCGCCCGAGACTTGGGTTTTTCAGTGGAGCAAATGCATGATTTGCTAGCGCTATGGCGCGATCAAAGCAGAGCCAGTGCCGATGTGAAACGCATTGCCCTGCAGCACGTGGCCGAGCTGGAGCGCAAAGCGCAGCAATTGCAGGAAATGAGGTCGCGTGCTCACTCATTTGGCAGAAAACTGTCACGGTGATGAGCGTCCAGATTGCCCGATTATTAGCGGGCTTGCAGAAAATGACCGCTGAGCAGACGGCAGCGGTCATAGCCTAGTGTCCTGAGTCAGAAGTTCGTATATTTTCAGAGCGAATGGAAAGCGCTAGTACAAG
>CBDDTG010000068.1:0-90763 GCA_965233665.1 Bacterioplanes sp.
TCAAACATCAAACACCGGAGTGTAACACGCACCATGCTGGAATGGCTGGACGCAGGCGGCCGACCTGATTTTCCGCCCACCACCGATGCACTGCAAGAGCCCAACGGGCTATTGGCGGCCGGCGGGCAAACCTCTCCTTATTGGCTGGAAAGCGCTTATCGGCGCGGTATTTTCCCCTGGAATGACCCGCAAGAAGTGCGCTTATGGTGGTCGCCAGCCCCGCGCGCGATCATTACACCCGAGTCATTTCGACTTGCCCCGCACGGTGCGCAAACTGCTCAAGCGAAGCCGCTGGCGCATCACCGCCAATCAAGCGTTCGAGCAAGTTCAAGCGGCCTGCGCTGAACCCAGAGAGGATGATGGCGGCACCTGGATTGATGAAGAGTTACTGCACAACTACCCACGGCTATTTCGAGCTGGGCGCGCGATCTGCGTTGAAGTCTGGGATGACGACAGCGAAGCAGGCCTGATTGGCGGCTTTTATGGTGTATTGATCGGCTCTGCTTTATTCGGTGAGTCGATGTTTTCTCGCGTTAGCAATGCCTCTAAACTGGCCTTCGCCAGCGCTGCCCCGCTGCTGTTTGAACTTGGCATTGAGCTGATCGATTGCCAAATGCACACCGAGCATCTGGCTCAGTTTGGCTGTTACGACGCCGACCGCCAAGAGTTTGAGTCACGCTTGCGCCATGCAACAGAGCAGCCGCCCATGGCGCCGCTGCCCGGGGTGATTCGCTAATGCGCCCACTGCGCCTTTACCGACCAACCGAGCCTTCCGCTTGTGGCTATTTAAGCGGTCAACTGTCGCGCAGCGATTACGTCGACCCAAGACTTGAGCTGACCGATGAGGAGCTGACAGAGTTAAACGCGCTGGGGTTTCGTCGCAGCGGCAAACTGGTCTATCGGCCAGCGTGCCCGAGTTGCAGTGCCTGCCAATCTGCGCGCTTTGCTTTAAATGCAATGCACATCAATCGGCGTTTAAAGCGCACAATCAAACGCTGCCAGCACTATCAACTTGCCATCGAGCCGGCGAATTTTCAGCAGCAACACTACGAGCTTTATGCTCACTACATTCGCCAACGCCATAGCGACGGCGCCATGCACCCTCCTACGGAACAGCAATACCGCGAGTTTATTTGCAGCCACTTTGGCAATACAGCGCTACTCACCCTGAGATTTCAGCAGAACTTAATCGGTTGCTTGGTATTTGATCGTCTACTGGACGGAGTATCGTCTGTTTACTGTTATTTTGACCCGGCGCATGAGCACAACAGCCCAGGGCGATACTTAATCTACTCGCTCTCGCAGCTCGGTCAGGCACTTAATTTGCGCTACCACTATCTTGGCTATTACATCGCTGGCTGTCGAAAGATGCTTTACAAGGCAGAATGGCAACCGCTGGAGTTGCAACAGCATGGACATTGGCGCCCAGGCAGCAACAGCAAATAGGCACCAGGCGGCAACGCAAAATCTCAAATAGCAAAGCCTTAGCAACAGATGGCTGAAGATCAGTTAAGGGCATCGCATTAGCTTTTACTGACAGGGGCTTTGCTTCTTCTGACTATTTAGTGCAGAATGCGCGCGCATTGTGCACGGTCTAAACAGGTGACGAATGGCAAAAGACGATCATATTGAAATGGAAGGTGAGGTAATTGATACCCTGCCAAATACCATGTTTCGCGTAAAACTGGAGAACGGCCACGTAGTGACCGCTCATATCTCTGGCAAGATGCGTAAGAATTACATCCGCATTCTGACTGGCGACAAGGTCAAGGTTGAGTTGACTCCCTACGACCTGAGCAAAGGGCGCATCACCTACCGCGCCCGTTAATTCAGAATCGTTAAGGTATCAGCCTAAGCTGATACCTCTTCCGGGATCCTCAGGCGAAGCTCGTCATCTTCAACATAGACGTCGACTTCGCCACCCTTCTCTAAATCGCCAAACAGAATGATCTCTGCCAGAGGCTTTTTGATCTTTTCCTGTACCAGGCGACTCATTGGGCGAGCACCCATCTTCTCGTCGTAACCATTCACACCCAGCCAAATACGCGCTTCATCGCTGACGTTGAGCAATACGCGCTTATCATCTAGCTGCCCTTGCAGCTCGGCCAGCAACTTATCCACCACATGCAAAATGGTATCTCTACCCAATGGTGAGAACTGAATAATGCTATCCAAGCGATTGCGGAACTCCGGCGTGAATAGCTTTTTCAGCTCTTCCATGCCGTCGGTGCTGTGATCTTGATGAGTAAAAACCAATGCTGGCACGGTTCATTTGCTGTGCACCAGCATTGGTAGTCATCACCAAAATAACGTTGCGGAAGTCGGTCTTGCGGCCGTTGTTGTCGGTTAGCGTGCCATGATCCATCACTTGCAAAAGGATGTTAAACACCTCTGGGTGTGCTTTTTCAATTTCATCGAGCAATAGCACACAATGCGGTGTTTTATTCACGGCTTCCGTGAGCAAGCCACCTTGGTCATAGCCGACATAGCCCGGAGGCGCACCAATTAAGCGCGACACCGTATGGCGCTCCATGTACTCAGACATATCAAAGCGCACCAGCTCCATGCCCATCACATTCGCTAGCTGGCGGGTCACTTCGGTTTTACCTACCCCGGTTGGCCCGGCAAACAAGAAGGAGCCAATGGGTTTTTCGGGTGAATCTAAGCCCGCTCGATTCATTTTAATGGCCGTCGACAAGCTCTGAATGGCCTCATCCTGACCAAACACCACCATCGACAGTTTGTCTTCCAGTTTAAACAGCAGCTCTTTATCGGTGGCGTTTACCGACTTAGGCGGTATGCGAGCAATGGAAGCCACCACCTGTTCGACTTCACCGACATTGATGACCTTTTTACGCTTGCTTGGCGGCAGCAAGTGCTGCAGTGCGCCCACCTCGTCGATAACGTCGATGGCCTTGTCTGGCAAATTGCGATCGGTAATGTAGCGCTCCGACAACTCGGCCGCCGCACGCAAAGCTTTGTCGGTGTAACGCACCGCATGATGCTCTTCAAAGCGACTTTTCAGCCCTTTGAGGATTTTGTAGGTGTCATCAACCGATGGCTGCGCCACGTCGATTTTCTGGAAGCGTCGAGTCAGGGCGCTGTCTTTTTCAAAAATACCGCGGAACTCAGTGAATGTGGTTGAGCCTATGCAACGAATTTCACCCGAGCTCAACAGCGGCTTGAGCAAGTTGGAAGCATCCATCACACCACCAGAAGCAGCGCCGGCGCCGATAATGGTATGAATCTCGTCGATAAACAAAATGCCGTGAGGCTGCTTCTTGAGCTCGGCCAACAATGATTTAAAGCGTTTTTCAAAATCACCGCGATATTTGGTACCGGCCAGCAACGCGCCCATGTCCAAACTGTAAACCACGGCATCATTGATGATTTCAGGCACGTCTCCGTCCACGATGCGCTTGGCCAACCCCTCTACAATCGCAGTTTTGCCGACGCCAGAGTCACCTACCAGCAATGGGTTGTTTTTGCGACGACGCGACAAAATCTGCACCAGGCGATTGACTTCATATTCGCGACCAATTAGAGGATCGATACGACCATCACGTGCCTGGCGATTAAGATTGGTAGCGTAACCTTCCAAAGCGTTCTTGCTGCTGCCCTCGCCTTCGTCGTCATGCTGCTCAGACATTTGATCAGAAGATTCTTCAGGGCCGCTGACTTTCGATATGCCGTGACTGATGTAGTTCACCACATCAATGCGAGCGATGCCTTGCTGCTTAAGAAAGTACACGGCTTGGCTTTCTTGCTCACTAAAAATGGCGACCAATACATTAGCGCCTGTCACTTCCGATTTGCCAGAGCTCTGCACGTGAAATACCGCTCGCTGCAGCACACGCTGAAACCCCAGTGTTGGCTGTGTTTCACGCTCCAGATCATCCTCCGGAATCAGAGGCGTGGTGGAATCAACAAAATCCTGCAGATCGCGCCGAAGCTTACTGGCGTCCGCACCACAGGCATCCAGCACCTTGGCAGCGGCATCGTTGTCCAGCAAGGCCAGCAACAAATGCTCTACCGTCATAAATTCGTGACGTTTGGAGCGTGCCTCTTTGAATGCACCATTCAGGGTTTGCTCCAGTTCTCGGTTCAGCATGCTGCCTCCTATTCTCCGTCGTCTGCCGGCGCTATTTCGCACATCAGCGGGTGCTGGCAGTCACGAGAGTATTGATTCACGATGGCGGCTTTAGTTTCCGCCACATCTTTAGTATAGATGGCACACACGGCGCTGCCCTTGGTGTGCACAGTCAGCATGATCTGCGTCGCCTGCTCTGGGTCTTTATTGAAAAATTTCTGCAACACTTCTACCACAAACTCCATGGGCGTGTAGTCGTCATTGAGCATAATGACGCTGTACATGGAGGGGCGCTTCAGCTCCGGCTTGGATTGCTCAACCGCTAGGCCGCCATCATCGTCGTTGTGCTGCGGGTCTTGCATTACCAGGTTACGCATAATGTCCTTGGATCTGGGTTGATAAAAACGCAGGCCATGATACCGCGCCGCCGGAACTGGCAACAACGTCTGCCCCAGAGTTTAATGGTGGCAAAAACAGGGCTTGACAAGCTTGACGCTGCAGAAACTGCAACGTAGTGTTGAAACACAGTTTTTCACTGACCCGCCTGACAGGTCACAGCGAAGTAACAGCAAGGGAGGTGTAGCCATGAAAACCGGTAAGGTGAAATGGTTCAACAATGCAAAGGGCTATGGTTTTATTTTGGCTGACGACAGCACTGAAGACCTGTTCGCCCACTATTCCACCATCCAAATGGATGGCTATCGAACCCTCAAGGCGGGCCAGCCAGTACAATTTGAAACCAAGCCCAGTGACAAAGGCATTCATGCCATCAATATTCAACCGATCGACGGTCACTGACGAATAGCCACAAAAAAGGGCCGACTGGTTAACCAGCCGGCCCTTTTGCTATCTCGACGTTTCGCTTTAACAGCTGATGTTGTCGATGATGTGGTTCAGTGTGGCCGATGGGCGCATGATTTTGGCAACTTTGTCTGGATCTGGACGGTAGTAGCCACCCAAATCAACCGGCTGGCCTTGTACTGCGTTCAGCTCACTAATGATGGCCTCTTCTTTGGCGGCCAACTCTTCCGCAATCGGTTTGAAGCAAGCCTGCAAGGCTGCATCGTCACTCTGAGCAGCCAGAGCCTGAGCCCAGTACAACGCCAAGTAGAAATGGCTACCGCGGTTATCGATATCGCCCACCTTGCGCTTAGGCGACTTGTTGTTTTGCAACAACTGGCCGGTCGCGGTATCGAGTGCATCAGCCAAGACCTGGGCGCGGCGATTGTCAGCGACCTCAGCCAGGTGTTCCAAGGAAGCGGCCAGCGCCATAAACTCGCCCAGAGAATCCCAGCGTAGGAAGTTTTCTTCCACCAACTGCTGCACGTGCTTAGGTGCGGAGCCGCCGGCACCGGTTTCGAATAAGCCGCCGCCATTCATCAAAGGCACAATAGACAGCATCTTAGCGCTGGTGCCCAGCTCCATAATCGGGAACAAATCTGTCAGGTAATCACGCAAGACGTTGCCCGTGACCGAAATGGTGTCCAAGCCTTCTTTGATGCGCTCTAATGAGAAACGCGTTGCGTCCACTGGCGCCATGATGCGGATGTCCAGGCCATCAGTGTCATGCTCTGGTAGGTACTGCTTCACCTTGGCGATCAACTGAGCATCGTGAGCACGGTTTTCGTCCAGCCAGAACACCGCTGGCGTATTGCTGGCACGGGCACGATTCACAGCCAGTTTGACCCAGTCACGAATCGGTGCGTCTTTGGTCTGACACATGCGCCAAATATCACCTGCGCCCACTTCATGGCTCAGCAATACATTGCCATCTGCATCAACCACATCAACGCGGCCGTTGGCGGTCATTTCAAAGGTCTTGTCGTGCGAACCGTACTCTTCGGCTTTTTGCGCCATCAAACCAACGTTCGGCACGCTGCCCATGGTGGCAGGATCAAACGCACCGTGCTCTTTACAGAAGTTGATGGTTTCCTGATAAACGCCGGCGTAGCTGCGATCCGGAATAATGGCCTTGGCATCGTGCAACTCACCATCAGCGCCCCACATTTTGCCTGAGCTGCGAATCATCGCTGGCATAGACGCATCAACAATCACGTCGTTGGGTACATGCAGGTTGGTGATGCCTTTGTCAGAGTCGACCATGGCAACGCGCGGCCGCTTGGCAAAAATGGCATCAATCTCTTCACGCACTTGCGCTTGAACGTCTTCAGGCAGGCGATCCATCTTGGCGATGACATCACCAAATCCGTTGTTGACGCTGATGCTGGCGGCCTTAAAGGCTTCGCCGTGCTTGGCATACAAGTCACGGAAGAAGACATCCACCGCATGCCCAAAGATGATTGGGTCGGAAACCTTCATCATGGTGGCTTTCAAATGCAGCGACAGCAGCACATCTTGCTCTTTGCAATCGGCAATTTGCTCTTCCAGGAAGCTGCGCAATGCTTTGACGTTCATCACCGCAGCGTCAATTACTTCGCCCGCTTGCAGCTTCAAGCCGTCTTTTAACAGAGATTGCTGGCCTTGCTCATCGGTAAAGCGAATGCTGACGGTGGTCTCTTTATCGGTAGTCAGCGACTTCTCACTGCCGAAAAAATCGCCCTCAGACATTGAGGCTACGTGAGACTTAGAATCTTTGCTCCACTCGCCCATGCTGTGCGGGTAAATGCGCGCGTACTCTTTTACCGCGGCCGGGGCGCGACGGTCGGAGTTACCTTCACGCAGCACTGGGTTCACGGCACTGCCTTTAACCTTGTCGTACAAGGCTTTCAATACCACTTCGTCTTCCGTGGTCGGGTTATCCGGATACTTCGGCAGGTTGTAGCCGCGAGCGCGCAGCTCTTTCAGTGACGCTTTCAACTGCGGAGTGGACGCACTGATGTTCGGCAGCTTGATGATATTGGCCATGGCATCTTGAGTCAGCGCGCCCAGCTCTGCCAGGGCATCGTTCTCACGCTGATCTTCATTCAGGTAAGGCGCCAGAGTCGCAACGACACGACCAGCCAGAGAAATGTCCCGCGTTTCAACCTGAATACCAGCAGACTGGGTGAACGCTTTAACGATCGGCAGCAATGAGTAAGTGGCCAGCGCCGGCGCCTCGTCCGTCTCTGTGTAAATGATTTTTGGGGTTTGTGTCGTCATTCTTACTCCTATAGCATTTGCTGCTGGTTGCTGTTTCGCAGAGCTCCGCCGGAAGCAGCTTGTGGCCACTTCATGTCGTTGCCACGGAGCTCGGAATAGTGGCAATTCGGATGGCTTGCCCGGCTGGTGCCGTTACAAACACCTAGCCCTCAAGTCAAAAGTGGCGCTAATTTGTAGTTTTTCTACAAAAAATGCAAGCTAGACAAAAGTAATGAGTAGTAAAGCTACAACATGGCAACCCTCCTTTGCTTCAACAAACCCTTCCAAGTACTCAGTCAATTCACCGACGGCGAAGGCCGTGCAACCCTGGCCAACTACATTGATCAGCCCGGCGTTTACCCGGCTGGCAGGCTGGACTACGACTCCGAAGGCCTGCTGCTGCTGACGGATGACGGTCAGTTGCAAGCTCGCATTGCTGACCCAGCATTTAAAATGCAAAAGCAATACTGGGTGCAAGTCGAAGGCACGCCAAGCGCGGCTGCCTTGCAACAGTTACGTCAGGGTGTGCAACTCAAAGATGGCCCAACCAAGCCGGCCCAAGTAACCATAGTTGAGCCGCACTCTTTATGGCCACGCCAGCCGCCCATTCGCCAGCGTGCCAATGATGACACCTGCTGGCTGGACATCCGCATCACTGAAGGACGTAACCGTCAAGTCAGACGCATGACCGCTCATATCGGCCACCCAACCTTGCGCTTAATCCGGGTTGCTATTGGCCCTTGGCGCTTAGACCAACTGATGCCCGGTGAGTGGCGCCAACAGAGTGTGCATATGCCCCGCAACCCTTCCCGCAAACAGACTCCGCGCTCAAAGGGGGCCGCTCGGCCACCGCGACGGCGCAAAAATTGAGCCGAAACGGCAATTTGGGTACACTGCGCGGCTGTTTTTGACCAGCCAGACCGGGAGCCCGCATGATCGAGCGCTGGACGCCACACGCCACCGTCGCCACCTTGGTTGAACACCAGGGGCGGTTTTTAATGGTTGAAGAAATCAGCGGCGGCGAAGCGGTGCTGAATCAGCCCGCGGGCCATGTTGAAGCCGGCGAGACCTTGCTCGAAGCGGCCCGTCGCGAAACTCTGGAAGAGACTGGCTGGGAGGTGAAACCCACGGCGGTACTGGGCCTCTATACCTACACCAGCCCCACCAATGGCGTTACCTACCACCGCTATTGCTTTATCGCCGACGCCGTCACTGAAGTGGAAGGCGCGGAGCTGGACCAAGGCATCATCGGGCCGCGTTGGATGACCATTGAAGAGCTGCGCGCCTCAACGCGTTTGCGCTCCCCCATGGTTTTAACTTGCGTCGAAGATTATTTGGCCGGCAAACTTTTTTCTCTGGACGTTATCGTTGAGCACCCTTAATGACTAGCCATAGTTCTCCTGAAGCCGCCCATACCAAGGTCATCGTTGGCATGTCCGGTGGCGTTGATTCGTCTGTCTCTGCCTACCTGTTGTTGCAACAGGGCTACCAGGTAGAAGGCTTGTTTATGAAAAACTGGGATGAAGACGACGGTACGGAATACTGCACCGCCATGGAGGATTTGGCCGATGCGCAACAGGTGTGCGACACCCTAGGCATCAAACTGCACCAGGCCAATTTTGCTGCCGAGTACTGGGATAACGTCTTTGAGCACTTCTTGCACGAATACAAGGCCGGACGCACGCCCAACCCAGACATCCTGTGCAACCGTGAAATCAAGTTCAAAGCTTTTCTGGAATACGCCAAAATTTTAGGCGCGGATTTGATTGCCACCGGCCACTATGTGCGCCGCCGCGATGTAGACGATCGCACCGAACTGCTGCGCGGCCTCGATGGCAACAAGGACCAAAGTTACTTTTTGCACGCTGTTGGCGGTGATGAAATTGCGCAAACGCTGTTTCCCGTGGGCGAACTGGAAAAGCCTGAGGTGCGCCGCATTGCCGAGCAAAACGGCCTGGTCACGGCCAGCAAGAAAGACAGCACCGGCATCTGCTTTATTGGCGAGCGCCGCTTTCGCGATTTTTTGCGCCAGTACTTGCCCGCCCAGCCTGGGCGCATTGAAACCCCAGAGGGCGAAGACATTGGCGAACATCAAGGCTTGATGTATCACACGCTGGGGCAACGCCAGGGGCTTGGCATCGGCGGCTTGCCCAACCACCCTGACGCGCCTTGGTATGTGGCGGGTAAAGACTTGCAACGCAATGTATTAATCGCGGTACAAGGCAAGAATCACCCATTACTATTCAGCGACTGGCTGACGACCAGTGACATTTACTGGGTTAACGCCGCACCGGAGCTACCACTGCGCTGCAGCGCCAAAGTGCGCTATCGCCAAGACGACCAAAGCTGCACCTTATTCCGCGACGAGCAGGGCTATCGGGTCGAATTTGACCAACCGCAGCGCGCGGTAACACCGGGCCAGTCTTTGGTACTTTACGACGGCGACGTCTGCCTAGGTGGCGGCGTCATTGAACACACAGGTAAGCAGGCATGAGATCCCGCAACGAAGAGCAAGTCATCGCCTTGGCGGCGGTATTTCAGGCAGCAACTCTGGTCGAGCAACTGGCCCGCGAAGGCGATGTGCCGCAGTCCAGCATCGAGCCTTTGCTGCGCAGTGTGTTCCAGCAATCCCCCGACCGCTTTGATGACATCTACGGTCATGCGCCCTCTCAGCTCAGCGTTGGCTTGAAGCAGCTGCGCATTGTCGTGGGGCGCGACCCCGCTGGCATCAAGCCCGAAGTCACCGGCTACGCCCTAAGCTTGTTGCATCTGGAGCGCAAGCTGCGCAAAAACGGCGACATGATGGCTGCCCTAGGGGACGGCATCAACCAAGCTTCGCGCCAGGCTGATCACTTCTCCGTTGGCCATGAAAATACCATCGCTGCTCTGGCTGGCCTGTATCAGCAAACGCTGAGTAACCTGAGCTTTCGCATTCGCGTGAAAGGCAACCCCAGCTACCTGCAAAACCATCACACCGCCAATAAAGTGCGCGCCCTGCTGTTGGCCGGCATTCGTGCGGCAATCTTATGGCGCCAAGTCGGCGGTCGGCGCTTTCATATGTTGGTCAGTCGCAAACGCTACCTAAGCGCCTGCGATGCACTCATCGACAACCCGAATCAAGGTGCTTCATGAGCGCAAAACCCTTAGCACCAGGCGCTCGCCGTTTTAGCACCGCCCCCATGATGGATTGGTCGGATCGTCACTGCCGGCGGTTTTGGCGGGCGCTCACGCGTCACAGCCTGCTGTACACAGAAATGGTCACCACCGGCGCCTTGATTCACGGCGACCGGCAGCGTTTTCTCGCCTATAGCGACGAAGAGCACCCGCTGGCGCTGCAGTTAGGCGGCAGCCAGCCTGAAGAGCTGGCGCAATGTGCGCGCTTTGCCGAAGAATTTGGCTATGACGAAGTCAACTTGAACGTCGGCTGCCCCAGCGACAGGGTGCAGAACAACATGATCGGCGCTTGCCTAATGGCTCATCCACAGCTGGTGCGCGACTGCCTGGCAGCCATGCGCGACGCCTGTGGCATCGACGTGACGGTCAAGCACCGCATCGGCATTGATGATCAGGACAGCTATGAACATTTGCGTGATTTTGTCGGCATGGTGCAGGGCAGCGGCGTGACGACCTTTATCGTACACGCTCGCACAGCCATTTTGGCGGGCTTATCACCGAAGGAAAATCGTGAAATCCCACCCTTGCGCTACGAGCTGGTTCATCGCCTCAAGCAAGACTTTCCACGGCTAGAAATCATCCTTAACGGCGGCATAAAGACCCACGAGGAATGCGAGCAACAACTCCAGCATTTGGATGGCGTGATGCTTGGCCGTGAGGCGTATCATAACCCCAGTGTTTTGATGAGCGCCGACCAACGCTACTTTGGCAGCGAGCACCCCACAGACACCAGCATCGAGGGGCGCAAACAGGCCATTCGTTCGCTCTACCCCTATATAGAGCAACAACTGCAGCAAGGTGCGGTATTGCACCACATCAGCCGCCATATGCTGGGATTGTTTAACGGCGAAAAAGGCGCACGTCTGTTCCGCCGTCATTTGAGCGAGCAAGCACACAAACGCAGCGCTGGCATTGAGGTTATGGAAGAGGCATTGGCTCTAGTGTCCGAGCCGCAGCCAGCCTGATCAGCAATCGTCGCACTCCCCTGCTTTGCGCAAGGCATCGTGCAAACCGCCCAGGTTTTCGACCTGGGTGTACCCCAAAGCTTCGAGCTTTTGCAGTGCAACACCGGCCCGACGTCCAGAGCGGCAGTACAGATAAATAGTGTCATCTTTAGCAATGTCGGTGGCAGCAATGGCCGTTTCAATCTCGCCATGGGGCATCAATAATGCGCCCTGTTTATGGCCCTGTGCGTACTCTTGAGCGCTGCGCACATCAATCCACACGGGCTCGGCCCAACTCGCCATTGCCGCGAGGCACAATATCAGAGCCGCTATCATTTGAGTCATTACTTTCATACTTAACTCCAAGCACTTGATAATTCTGTATTTTCATAGCCGAGGTTGACCTGCCGGCCAGATTTGGGCAACGTTTAGCCACCCCTTACCGAATTCAAACTCAGGATGCCTATATGAGTAAACTGGAAAGTTTGCGCGCCATGACTTCTGTCGTTGCCGATAGCGGCGACATCGAGGCCATTCGTCAACATCGCCCCGAAGACGCCACCACCAACCCTTCGCTGATCTTAAAAGCCGCCGCCCTGCCGGCGTATCAGCCGCTGCTCAAGCAAGCGGTCGACTGGGCACAACAGGCGGACAACCAGGACTCAGTGCTCACCAATGCTTGCGACTATTTGGCCGTCAGCATTGGGCGTGACATTCTTGAGTTGATTCCCGGCGTGGTATCCACCGAGGTGGATGCGCGACTGTCCTTTGATACCGCCGCCACCATTCGCCGGGCAGAAAAATTGATCAACCTGTATGAGCAAGCCGGCATTGGCCGCGAGCGCATCCTGATCAAAATGGCGTCAACCTGGGAAGGCATCGAGGCTGCGCGCCAACTGGAGCAACGCGGCATTCATTGCAACCTGACGTTGCTGTTCAGCTTCGCCCAAGCTCAAGCCTGCGCCGATGCCGGCGTAACACTCATCTCGCCGTTTGTTGGCCGCATTCTCGACTGGCACAAAGCCAAGCAGCCCGAAACCGATTTCAGCGGCGCCGCTGACCCAGGCGTGCAATCGGTCAGCCGTATTTACCGTTACTACAAGCAGCACAACTACAACACCATTGTGATGGGTGCCAGCTTTCGCAACTGCGGTGAAATCGAACAGCTGGCAGGCTGTGACAAGTTGACCATTTCTCCCGAGCTGCTGACCGAACTTGAGTTAGATCAGGGAGAGCTGACACGCCAGCTGCATCCGCAGATGGGCAGCGACGATGCCCGCACAACACTCTGCGAGGCCGATTTTCGCTGGCAGCAAAACGAAGACGCCATGGCGACAGAAAAACTGGCTGAGGGCATTCGTCGATTTGCCATCGATCAGCGCAGCCTGGAACAGCAACTGCAGCAGCATATAAAGAGCACCCTATGATCAAAGCCATTCTCGACTGGTTTGCGCCCGAGCAAATCCAACAACAGCCGCAACACACGCTGGAAAAGGCCACTGCGGTATTGCTGGTGGAAATCATGCGCGCCGACCATCACATCGATGAAGCTGAAGAAGCTGCCTTTCGTGATATTGCCACCCAGCATTTGGGGCTCAGCGAAACAGAGGCCCAGCTATTGCTGCAGGACGCCCGTCAAACGTCAGAGCAAGCCAATGACTTGTTTCAGTTCACAGAGCTGCTGCACCAACAACTGAGCATCGAGGACAAGTTTCAGTTGCTTTGCCAGCTGTGGCGCTTAGCCTACGTCAGCGATGGCATCGATCGCTATGAAGAGCATATGATCCGGCGCATTGCCGAACTGTTGTACATTCCCCACAGCGAGTTTATTCGTGCCAAAATTCAGGCCCGCGAGCAGCAGTAGCCGAGCATGATTCAAGACATTGTCGCCCACTACGATCAGCTCATCAGCGATCTGCAAGGCCTTTGCCGCAGCTTGCAGAAGCACCCTCCTCGCCACTGGCTATTGGGGCACGAGCCTGACCAGGCCCTTGGCACCCTTTGCCAAGCGCTACAAGACGTGTGGTATCAACAAGGCCAGGATGGCCGCGTCACCCGCACAGACATCGGTTTAATGGCCGTCAGCCCAGCGCAGTTTGAGCACTGCCAGCAAGTTAACGACAGCAAGCAAGCCTTGCAGCACAGCGTGCGCCTGTATCGAGAGCAACATCAAACCGACTGGCCTGCCCTGCAAGGCCAGCTGGCGCAGCGCCACAGTCAGCTGCGGGAGCACCTAAAAGGCACTGGCTTAGCGCGCTTGCATTTAAAACAGTGCTATCGCCAGCTGCCACTGCTGCCGCAAAAGCCGAAAAAAGTTGGTTTTAGCTGGTACGCCCACGGTCGCAGTATCAAACAACTAACGGTCCAGCAAGCCGAAGAGCAGCTACTGGCCTTGGGCGAGCACAAAACACACATCCAAATGCAGCTGCAGACACTGGGCAACTTAAGGCCCGGCACACGCCTAGCGCAGGTGCAGGATTTAGCCCCCATTATGCGTGCCAACTTGCTGTACCCGGACGGTGAGCGCAAAGCGATGAGCGTATCGTTGCCATTGATCTTTGTTGATGATGGCAGCGGTCTGCCGGCGTTTAACCAGATAACGCCAGAGCCACCGTCGGGTCGCACCCGCCAAAGCCGGGGCGATCGCCGCCTAAGCGATGAACTTCTGCTGCCCAGCCTGCGCGTTTACGGCTACCAGTAGCGAGCTCAATAAAAAAGGCCGCGAATGCGGCCTTTTTTATGACACCCTAAATGCCCGCTTATAAACGATTTAAACCGTTCAGCGCTGCCACTCGATAGGCTTCCGCCATGGTTGGGTAGTTAAAGGTGGTATTCACAAAGTACTTCAATGTATTGCCTTCACCAGGCTGCTCCATGATGGCCTGACCAATGTGCACAATTTCTGCCGCCTGGTCACCGAAGCAGTGAATGCCCAAGATCTGCAAGGTCTGACGGTGAAACAGGATTTTCAACATACCGACGCCTTCGGCAGTGATTTGAGCGCGGGCGATGTTTTTGAAGAATGCCTGACCCACTTCGTAAGGGACTTTTTCTTCCGTCAGCTGGCGCTCCGTTTTACCCACCGAACTGATTTCTGGAATGGTGTAAATGCCCGTCGGCACTGAGTCGACGAAGTTGAAATCCTCTGGTGCAGAAATCTGCGCCGCCGCAGCACGCCCTTGGTCGTAAGCTGCGGACGCCAGCGACGGCCAGCCGATCACATCACCGACGGCGTAAATGTTCTCTACTGCCGTGCGGTATTCTTTATCAACTTCGAGCTGACCACGACTATTGGTGGTTAGCCCAATGCTCTCTAAGCCCAAATGGCTGGTGTTGCCACTGCGGCCTGCAGCCCACAAAAAGGCATCTGCCTTGACCTTTTTGCCCGATGCCATGGTCATGGTGACGTAGCGCTCATTGCTTTGCACCGAGTCAAACTGCTCGTTATGACGAATCAATGCGCCTTTATCGCGCAAGTGATAACTCAGTGCGTCGGAAATCTCGTCATCGAGGAAGTTGAGCAAACGATCGCCGGGGTGAATCAAATCCACCTTGACGCCTAAGCCCGAGAAAATGGACGCATACTCGCAGCCAATCACGCCAGCACCGTAAATAATCATGGTGCGTGGCGTGTGCTCAAGCTGCAAAATTGTATCTGAGTCGTAGATGCGTGGATGGTTAAAGTCGATGTTTTTCGGCCGCCAAGGGCTTGAACCTGTGGCAATCACCACCTGTTCGGCATGCAATCGAGTGTTGCTTTGGGTGCCGGTGTACACATCCACTGTATGAGCATCGGCAAAGCGCGCTTGGCCGGTGTAGACGCTGATGCGATTGCGACCATAAAACTCGGTGCGCAACTTAACTTGCTTAGAAATGACGCGTTCAGCATTTTTCAACACCTGTGGAAAGGAGAACCAACGTGGTTCGCCTATCTCGCGAAACATCGGGTTGGTGTTAAATGAGATGATCTGCTTCACAGCATGACGCAGGGCTTTAGACGGAATTGTGCCCCAATGGGTGCAATTACCGCCAACCATTTGCTTATCCTCGACGATCGCGACCTTTTTGCCATTTTTGGCCGCGTTCATCGCTGCCCCTTCGCCCGCCGGGCCGGCACCGATGATAACGACGTCGTAGTGATAATCTGCCATGCTTTTCTCCATTCCTGTTACGTCTGTTAGACACCTGTCATTGTAGACAAGGCCCTTAGTAATGCTGATTAGCGCTTAGTCGCATCGTAAAACTGAGCCTGTGACGATGCCTGAGCGGCTTGCTCGTTTTCTTCCTCACATTTTTTAGGGTCGCCACCACAAATATCACAAGCGCCGTCTAAACCGACAGCGGCCATGCCGCCACACGAACCCGACAGTGGCTTGCGACCCAAAATAACACCGACCGCCATACCGGCAACAATCACCAGCATGACGCCCAAAACTACAAGAAAGGTATTCATCATTTACTCCCAGAAGCTTGCGCTTCCAACCAATGTTCAAATGCCGGCGACATCAGCTCAGCGTATTGCTGACCATCGCGCACAATCATATAGATGGCCAAATCGTACTGAGTTGCCAACGACAATGCGCGCTCTGGACCGACAACATTGAGCGCCGTCGCCCACGCATCGGCCATGCCCGTCGACTCATGTATCACACTAACAGATGCCAGCTTGTGAGTAATGGGCATGCCGGTGACTGGGTCGATGGTGTGCGACACCCTCTGACCATCCACTTCATAATAATTGCGGTAGTCACCCGATGTCGCCAACCCCAAATCGCGCAGCTCGACGATCAGCTGTGGCTCGCGCTCCAGTCCCAAGTCTGGGCGTTCTATGGCGATGCGCCAGTGAGTGCCATCGGGCTTTTGGCCCTGAGCTCGAATTTCGCCGCCAATCTCTACCAAAAAGCTGGCAAAACCTTGCTCCGCCAATAATTGACCGATTTCATCTACCGCCCAGCCCTTGGCAACAGCAGATAAATCAATGTACAGCGGCACCTGAGTAATGAGTCGATTGCCGGCAAGGGTTAACTTGTCCATGCCCAGTTGCGCACGAATGGCAGCGATTTCCTCTGCCGCTGGCGGCTCACGACGCTGCTCAGGGCCAAACCCCCAGCGATTGACCAGAGGCCCTACGGTGACATCAAAAGCGCCATCGCTTTGCTGGTTCACCTGCAGCGCCATGGCCAACACTTCGGCGAGGTCGTCACTAACTTCCGCTTCATCACCTTGCTGGAGTTGATTCAGCAATGACAGTTCAGAGCTCGGATCATAAGTGGACATTGAGCGATTGATTGCTTGCAAGCGCCGATCAACCTGGGCCTGCAAGGCCGACAGGTCAACTGGGCCTTGCGCCACTAGGGATATGTGATAGCTGGTACCCATGGTTGGACCGCTGATGCGCTCGACGCGCTGCCCTGGTGCTTGACTGCACGCCAACAAAAACATAGAAAGCAGCACCAGCGTTGCTGCAAACACTCGACTCATGGGGAGATTCTCCTGAAATGGCGCGCAGTATAACGACTGGCAGGTAAGGCTGACCAGTAGAGGATGGTCAAGTCGCTTCGATGAGGTGTAACGCCATAAGCAAACGATCTAAACGGCGAAACCATAACTGTATTGTCACTTAGTTATTTCGGCTAAACTCAGCTTTGGAATCACCAACAAAAGAGAAGCCGCCGTGGAATCAAACTCCGGCCCCCTTGCCAAGCCAAACTCCGACGCTACGCCCGCAGCCATGTCCGATGAAATGCTGGAGCTGATCGCTCAACGCTTTCGCCTATTGGCAGATCCGATGCGGTTGCGCATCTTGCATCAGTTGCAGCAGGGAGAAAAATCGGTGACCGAGCTGGTCAACGCCACCGGCGCATCACAACCGAATGTGTCTAAGCACTTATCGACACTGCGTACGCACGGTTTGGTGAAGCGGCGCCAGCAAGGCAATTTAGCGTACTTTTCTATCGGTGCACCGTTTGTATTCGACCTGTGCAATACGGTCTGCGACAGCATGCGCAGCGAGTGGGAGCAGAAACAAAACTTACTCGGCAGCCTCTAGTACGCTTAGCGTGCATTGCGCCACACCGGGCGCCCGCCTTGCTCAACCTGCTTGATAAAGCCTTGCTGCTGCCACAGCTTGAGAATTTGCTGGAACTGCCCGCGACTGAGGCGTACATCATCAACCGCGTGCGCTTCTGAATGGCGCTGCAACAAACGCTCACTGACCGTGCCTGCAATCAGGCTGTCTAAATGGGAGCGTAATCTATCCTCACTGGCGCCGGCCTGCAGCAAGCGTTTCAAGCTTGCCAATAGCTGGTCCAGCCTGGCTGGCAACATCAGCTCTTCGCGACTGCAGTTGCCGGCCTGATACACATCCGCCACCACATGCAAACTGATGGTTTGCCTGGCCACTAGCCGTTGGCGCGGCGGCGCTTTTACCGCAACTTCTTGCTCATGAGGAATGGTGGCCGCGCCAACCGGCTCGCTAATAACTGGCCGCCAACCGCTGCCCAGCTGGGTACTAAAGCCTGGCAATGCCGTGCGCACATGCGAGAGCAGTTCATCACGTAAATGCCAGCGTTTCATCGGCGTTTGCTGGCGAATGATGTCGTGAAAACCAGACAAGCGCCTCTGCTCTTCAGTTTCTGGCCCTTCCAAAGTGCGGGCAAACGCCATAATGGGCTTATTGAGGCTTAAAGCATGCACATACTCGCGATGCAAATAGCTGATACCGGTGGGAGCCATGGGGCCATAGCTGTCGCCTAACAGCAGGATAAAGCCATCTGCCAACTCGATTTGACGACGCACTAGATTCCAGTCATACGGGGTGCCTTCAGGATCAAATACCAGACCAACATCTTGCACACCTTGAGAGGCCAAACAGCGTTTGATTTCACCTCGCTCAAGGCTGAGATTACCAGCGGTTGAGGCGAGATAAACCAACTGAATAGCATTGTCTGGCATTGACGAATTCCTGTTCCTTACAATCACCCGGGCGAGGAGCAATAGCCCGGTAACGGCGGCACCACTATACCAGCGCCTCCCAAGAAAGACAGCGCCTGCATTACGCCAGATTACAGTGGCGACACTATCCGCTACAATAGCCGATCTTTCACATCCAGAAGCCAAGGCATGACACGCAAAAAGAAAACCCGCTCTTTAAAGCGCATTCACAACGTCAAAACCGGTAATCGCGCCAAGCTTAAGCGTAGCTTGGGAAATGACCGCCAAGTCGGCAAGCGCGTTAAGGGCCGACGCAACCAGTCTGTGTATGAAAAGTTTCTGGAGCAAAACCCTGAGGCAAAAGAGCAGCAGCAACAAGCGGCTCCCCAGCCGGCGGAGCAAACAGAGACCGAAGTTCATCAAGAGACCAGCAAGAAGCGTGACGATGCGCCTCGCGATCTCTTGTCAGAGCTGGATAAACAAGATTTCAACGACATTTACTGATGCCCGTCTGGCCATACAATCAGCTTGAACTGAGCTGTTACCCTCCGCTGCCTGAACACGTTTCTTTGCCTTGGGACAGCGGCGACGAGTATTTGCTGCAACTCAAAGGCGACGGCAACGCAGTCGTGTTCAATGATCGCCATGGCGCCATCACCTGTGCACTCGGCCCCCTGGCGACCAGCGTGCTCGACAGCGCTTGCGCCCAGCACCCACTGCAGCGCAACTGGCCCCACAGCGACCGCCCTCACATCACTTGGCTGGAAAGCGGCGATACCCAGAGCGACAACACCCAAGCTTTGATCAAGTTCCCCAAGAGCTTTGATGCACTGCTGCGCTACTTGCAGTGGTGCTGGCAGCATCTCGGTCCTGATGCTGCCATTCATTTGGCCGGCCCGGTCAAGCACATCCCCATCGCTTGGCTCAACTGGCTTGAGCAGCACTGCGCCAGCTATCAACAGCACAAGGTGCAACGCAAGGCTCGAGCAGTGAGCGTGCAGCTGGCACCCAGCACCTGCCAAGAGCTGTCACATTGGCAAGGCTATACCAGCGCCGACGGCCTTAACCTACAGGCACTGCCCCTGGTGTTTTCGCGCCAGCGAGAAGATCGAGGTGGCCGTGCACTGTTGAACCACCTCGCAGAGCAACCTAATCAATCAGGTCATTGGCTGGACTTAGGCTGCGGCAACGGCCTATTAGGTTTAACGCTCAAACAGCGCTGGCCTGACAGCGACTTCACGTTGACAGACGACTCTTTGAGCGCAGTCCTGTCAGCACAAGCCAACGCACAACGGCTGGGGTTAACCGTCGATTGCCAACATGGCGACAGCTGCGAAAACACCCCTGGGCCGTACGCTGGCATTGTTTGTAATCCACCGTTTCACGATGGCCACAAACAGCTCACAAACTTGGCTTTGCGCATGTTTGAACAAGCCAAATCTGTGTTAGCCGACGACGGGCGCTTACTGGTGGTCGCCAACCGCCACCTGGCTTATCGCCCGATGCTCAACCGCTTGTTCCGCCAGGTCCGAGCACATGGAGCCGATAAATTCACGATTTATGACTGCCAACCATGACCCAATACCGAGCACACGATGGCCACAGCGAGCTTGAAGTCAAACGCAGCCGTTTTATCGCCTTGGGCGTGGTGATTTCATCAAAAGCGGATTTCGAGCGGCACCTGTCTCAGCTACAGCAACAACACAACAAAGCCAGCCATGTTTGCTGGGCGTTCCGCTGCGGCTCAGGTAACCGACCAGAGGAAGGTTACTCGGATGACGGCGAGCCAGGCGGCACGGCAGGCATGCCGATGCTGAACGTTTTGCGCCACCACAACCTGGTCGATTACGCAGTGTTTGTCGTGCGCTACTTTGGCGGCACTAAACTGGGAACGGGAGGACTACAACGGGCCTATTCCGGCGCCGTTCAACAGTTGATCGCAGCACTGTCTCTCAGCGCCATCGTACCCACCACACAGCACCAGATTGAACTGGCGTTTGCTCAAGAGTCTGGTTTGCGTCGGGAGCTAGAATCGCACCAAGCACAGGTGCTGGATTGCCAATATCGGCCAGATAAGGTGGTCATGCAGGTGGAGCTGCCCGCGCACCACGAAGAAGCACTGACGCATTACTGCCAGCTACATCAAATGCATTTAAGCTCGGCGGCCTAGCCAAGCAACATTATCGGCGTCTTGCTCTGGCGCCAGCTGCTCAGCCATCAAACGTCGATTCTCACCCGACAGGCGCACGTAGCGAAACGTTACCCGACAGCAATCTTGCGAACAGCGATGCAAGCCATGCACGCCGACTTCTCCGTCGATGGTCACGCGACCATGAGGGCCAGAGAGCGTCACTGCCACGTCAAAGGTGCAATAACGACCACAGTCGTCACGAAAAGCATCCAATGCTGATAACGGCAACTCACATTGAAAACCCAAGGGAGACACCTGATCACACAGACCGCGGAAGATCACTTCGTCTTTCTTGCTTACAACAACACTAGGCATAACAAAATGATACATATTGCTGACCGATGATCGGACCATAGCCGACTTGACTTTAATTGCCAACCGTGATTAAGCATATGGCCTGATTTGTAAAGCATTTACGTTAACTGGGTAGCAAAAAATTGGCAGATCCGCTGAACCCCTTTAGACTCGCCCGCCTCACCCATGACAATAACAACGAAGATACCTTGGCATGAAATTCCTAACTCACGCTCTCATTCTAACCATCGCTGTGCTGCTGAGCGCCTGCTCCAGCCAGCTCAAGCGCTCACCCAGCAACCCTGAAACGGCAACTTCAGCAACCAACCCAGAGGCTTTGAGCATTCAATACCTGGGCGTTGGCGGCCATCTCATCAGTTACCAGGGCAGTCAATTGCTAACCGCCCCCTCGTTTACCAATCCACATCTGATGCTTACCGGCCCCTGGATGCCACTCAGCGCCGACATCGAGAAGATCGACCGTTACATGCCAGCCACCGACAATGTGCAGATGCTGCTGGTCGGCCACGCTCACTACGATCATTTGCTCGACGTGCCACACATCGCACAAAAGCACACGCCCGATGCCGTCATTTATGGTTCTGCCACCACCCGCAACACGCTGTTGCCTGCCCTGCCAGCCAGCCGACTGGTAGCGATGAATGAACACATGGGCTCAAGCAGCCAACCTGGGCGTTGGTTTTACAGCGCTGATCGGCGCATTCGCATTATGGGATTGGAATCTGGCCATGCGCCGCATCTGATGGGGCTGAAGTTTATGAGTGGCGCTCATGAGCAACCGTTAGAGTCATTGCCCTGGCATGCGTTTGGCTGGAAAGAGGGCCAGACCTTGGCCTTCTTGATCGACTTTCTCGACCCCGACGAGCAACCCGTGCATCGAATTTATTACCAAGATGCGGCCAGCCAAGCGCCGGCTGGCTTAGTACCGCCCTTAGGAGACGGAAAAGATATCGATGTGGCCATTTTATGCCCGGCATCGTTTTCTCAAGTAGAGCAGTACCCCGAAAGCGTCGTCGCCAACACCCAAGCACGCCACTATATACTCGGCCACTGGGAAGATTTTTTTGCCAATGACTTAGAGGGCAAACAACGCTTTGTACGCCTGACCGATGAAGATGAGTTCATTGAGCGCCTAGAGGCTGCCTTGCCAGCCAACAGTGACTGGGTACTGCCCGGTCTTTTTTCCACCCACCGTTTTGAGCCTGAAACCTGATGCAACCCTATGCCATCGCCGCCCGTGCTTTTACGCTAACCCAACTGTGCTGGCCGCATCTGTTGATGCTGGCCGAGCACCGTGAGCTGGACATTCACCCAGCCACCAAGCTGCTCAACAAAACCAACAGCTGGCTGCGTGGCGAACTGAAGTCCGAAGCCAATTTACAACGCTTTTTTGATGATTTTGCCGACTGGCGCGAGCAGCTAGAACAGCACGATAGCCTGGCCGATGACATCGCCGACCTTACGCTGGCGTCGTTGTTTTGCGCTGCAGAAGCTTGCCTTGGCGGCGCCAGCGAAGAGGATTGGCAACTGTTGCAGCAGTGGCTTCAGCAGTTGCAGCAAACGCCCCCCTTAGAAGGTGAGCCGCTGCACGCTTATTGGAGTGAGCTGATGTCAGAGCAGGATGAACTGTTAGGTGAAGAACCGCAAAAGCCACTCGCCAAAGCCTATTTTCATTGGCTAACGCAACAACCCGCCACCCCCTTTGGTGCCGCCCTGCACGAGGCCGACGACTGACCTGCTAATGCGCCCCTCGGGTTGACCTAAGTCAATATCAGCCTTCCTTACTTTCGCTAGGGTGCGCCGTTTTTAACGCGGCGAGCCCTGGCTTGAAAGAGGCCAGCTCGCGTTGTTCGACTCCGGGAGCACCACCCATGACTTTTCGCCCTGAACTGTTGTCGCCCGCCGGCACCTTTCGCAACATGCAATACGCATTTGAATACGGCGCAGACGCCGTATACGCCGGCCAGCCCAGGTACAGCTTGCGGGTACGCAACAACGACTTTAATGCCCAACGGCTGGCGGATGGCATCGACTACGCCCATCAACTGGGCAAACAGTTTTATGTCGCCAGCAACATTGCGCCACACAACAGCAAGATCAGCAGCTACCTGCGCGACATTGAACCCATCATCGACATGGGTCCAGACGCTCTAATCATGTCTGACCCAGGTTTGATCATGCTGGTGAAAGATCGCTGGCCGGACACCGTCATTCACCTGTCGGTGCAAGCCAACGTCGTCAATTGGGCCGCCGTTGAATTCTGGCGCCGCCAGGGCGTCAGCCGAATCATCCTATCGCGCGAGTTGTCGCTGGAGGAAATTGCAGAGATTCGTGATCGTTGCCCAGAGATGGAGCTGGAGGTGTTTGTTCACGGGGCCCTGTGCATCGCCTATTCCGGACGCTGCCTGTTGTCTGGCTATATGAATCACCGCGATCCTAACCAAGGCACCTGCACCAATGCGTGTCGCTGGAAATACCAAGCCCACGAGGCCAAAGAAACCGCAGGCGGCGACGTCATTCCGGTGCAGGCACAGGAGTTTGACCCAAGCACATCGACCTTGGGGTTAGGCCAGCCCAGCGACCAGATTTTCCTGCTGCAAGAAGGCAATCGCGACAACGAATACATGCCAGCGTTTGAAGACGAGCACGGCACCTACATCATGAACTCGCGCGACCTGCGCGCCATTCAGCACGTGCAAAAGCTGGTTGAGTTGGGTGTGCACTCGCTCAAAATCGAAGGACGCACCAAATCCCACTATTATGCAGCTCGCACAGCCCAAGCCTACCGCCAAGCCATTGATGACGCCGTCGCCGGCCGTCAGTTTGACCGCCTACTCATGGACACCCTGGAGAACATGTCTAACCGTGGCTACACCGAAGGCTTTTTCCGCCGCCACGTGCACGACGAGTATCAGAATTATGAACGCGGTACCTCCATCAGCACTCGCCAGCAGTTTGTTGGTGAAGTAAAAGCCGACAAGCATGCAAGCATGTTGACCGTTGAGGTTAAAAATCGCTTTCAGCTGGGCGATTCACTGGAATTGATGACCGCCAACGGCAACCACACCTTTGTACTGACCGAGCTGTATGACCAGCACGACAATCCACGCGAGGATGCGCCGGGCTCTGGTTTTGTCGTCCGGCTGCCACGCCCACACGGCATGGCCGAATGTGATCTGCAGCGCGCCTTGCTGATTCGCAATTTGCCAGCACAATGACGTCGCCCGTATAGTTTGGTGTCTGACCCAATAATACAGAGGATGGTATGAGCCGCTTAGCGCATCGCATTTTGGTGGTACTGATGCTTGTTATCAGCACCGCGACCCACGCCGACACCACGCCCCCTAGGGACGTGGTTATGAGCGCTGCCAATGGCATGGCAACAAAATTGCTAGCCAACAAGGAACGCGTACAAACTCAAGACTATTATCTTGAGCAGTTAATTGACGAAGAAATCCTGCCAGTCGTTGATCATATCTACATGGCGCGCTTGGTATTGGGCAAATTCTGGCGCCGTGCCTCAGAAGCACAGCAACGTCAGTTTGTTGAAGCCTTTAAGCACAAGGTGATTCGTACCTATGCCGGTGCATTTCGCGCTTATGACGATCAAGAGATGCGATTCTCTGAGGCTCGCCTCAGCCCATCGGGCAATCGCGCTCTGGTGAAAAGTGAAATCATGCGTGTTGGCGCGCCGGCCATTAAAGTCGACTACAAGCTGTTCAGTCGCGATGATCGCTGGCAGATTTATGACGTCGTCATTGAAGGCGTTAGCTTGGTAAAAAGTTTCAGCGATCAAATGACGCGCAGCATTGAGCAGCATGGGCTGGCACAGGCGATTTCCATACTCGCCGAGGAGTACAAGGACGAAGCACCCACAGCGCATCTGGGCAGCCCAGCTTGGGGGCCTTACGTCAGCGACCTAGAGCCTGAGCAAGGCCTGGCCGCTGCCATCGTTAAACAGGCACTGGCCGTTAGCGGTTGGAACATGGAGCTGAGCATTCGCCCACAGCAAGCCGTGGATGAGGCCGTTACGGCAAAAAAGCTGGATGGCTGGCTCGCTCTTTGGCCTGAAAACTCGCCAGAGACGTTGCAGTCAGCCCCCTTTCTAGAAAACCACTTGGTGATTGTTACCCACAAACAGGCCAACCTGAACATGGCTGGCCTGCAAGCCCCCGGAGCCTCCAAGCTCAAACTCGGCCTGTTTGAAAACGCCGACTACGACGCACAAGTGCTGGGCTTTGCTCAGCGCTTTGAGCGCCATTACCGGCCATATTGCTCCCAGTTGTTTCGCGATTTGGCGCGCCAAGAGCTGGATTTAGTCGTTGTTGATCGCTGGATCGCCGAACGCGAGTTACAGGATAACGACACCATCGGCAAGCATTTGCAGATTCTCACGCCGGAACTGGCCAGCCAGACGCTGCATGTTACAATGCGCGCCTCTTCTCCCGACGCCCAACGCATCATCGATGCTTTTAATCAGGGGCTGCGCCAGCTGCAGACTTCGGGGGCCTACCAACGCTTACTGCAAGACTACGACTACCCGGATGCCAAACCTCGCCCCGCCACTACTGATTGATGACGACTTACTGGTCGTTAACAAGCCATCGCATTTGCTCAGTGTTCCTGGGCGTTACGACAAAGACTGCTTGCAAGCGCGCTTAGAAGCCAAATACGGCACCACCTTGGTGATTCATCGCTTAGATCGTGACACCTCAGGCGTCATGGTATTTGCCCGTCACAAAGCGGCGCTGTCTGCGGTACAGCAACAGTTCGAACGCCAGACCACCAGCAAAGAATACCAAGCCTTGGTGTACGGCAAGCCGCGCGGTAATGAGGGCTGTATCAATTTACCCATCATCGTTGACTGGCCCAACCGGCCATTGCAGATGATTAGCCACAGTGAGGGGCGCTATGCGCTGACGCGCTGGCGCTTATTGGCACAAGAAGGCCCATACAGCCGCGTGCAACTGCTGCCGCAAACAGGACGCTCGCATCAGCTGCGTTTGCACATGCAGCAAATCGGCTGCCCGATTGTGGGAGACACACTCTATGCAGGCAAGCACCTAAACGACGAACCCCGTTTGATGCTGCATGCCCGTCAACTTAGCTTTACCCACCCAAGCAGCGGTGAGCGTCTTAACTTTAGCTGCCTGCCTGAGTTCTAAGCCAACGACTAACCACCAACAGCGCCAGCGTGAACAACAGCAAGCCGAAGACAGCGATCGCCGCAGCAATCAACCCAAACAACTGCGGCGCATGCATCAAGGTGGTCATCAGCGACTCCTGGTAATAAAAAAACCACTGATGCTCATCAGGAAAAATCCACACGTGCAACTGATAAAACACCGCTTTGGGGCCGATCAGCATGACCGCCAGCGCCCCTCCTCCGACCACCACAGATAACACCCCAAGCTGGCGCTTCCAGCGCAGCGGCATCTTTTGCCGAGTAAGCCATAGCATCAACAGCAAGGCGATTGGCAGCAAAAACAGCAGCGCCTGATTCAACCAGTCGATCAAGTTCGCCACGTCTTGCAGATGAATTACCTCCGGCTGACGCAATAAGGAATCTTCTGAAGACTGGTCTCCATAGATAACGGTATAACTTATATCAGACAACCCCTGTCCATGGTTGTGAACTGCGGCAACAATATCGGCAAACAAACCTTCATGCTGCTGCCTCGACAGTGCCTCTAGGCCCTGCTTGTAGCGGTTCTGCGGGCCGTAATGATCAATGTGCTCACCGATATCGAGTACGTCATACCACATAGCAAAGCCGTAGTTCATGCTGGCCAAACTGTGCCAAGCCGCGCCCAAACTGAGCAACAGCAGAGCCATCAACAAGGCAAACCAGCCGATATCGCCGCTGATGCGGTTTTGCTGCTCCATTTTTGTTCAATCTCCAGCAATAAATTGTTCAATGCACTGCGCCACAGCACCGCTCGTTGCAGGCTCCAGGTGCAGATGGTGATGCCCAGGGAGCACCACACTATCAACATCATTAAGCCAACCGAGGCGCTGCTGCCACCAAGGCTGCGGTACTATGCCATGCTCTGCACGGATGGCCAGTACCCGACACTGAACGGTTTGCAGCACGGCTTTCACCATGTCGTCGGTTAAGCGCATCTTTGAGGGCGCCTTTAGCCTCGGGTCTGTGCGCCACTGCCAGCCCTCACCTATGGCTTGAAGGTTGCGCCGCACCATGACCTCTAGCGCTTCTGCATCGAGATCCGGCGAGCTACGCCGCCGGGCCGCCAGCGCTAGCAAAGGGTCGTCAAACCGTCGTACTGGCTTTGCCTGCCACGCCAATGCTTGTTGCATTTGCGGCAGCCAACTGGCTGCGGGTGTCGTCAATGGGCCGATGCCATCGATCAACACCACTGCCGCGACCTGCTCTGGCGCCAATGCTGCCGCCTGCAGCGCACTGGTCGTGCCCATGGAGTGAGCAATCAATATCACTGGCTTTGCGGACCGTTGATGCAGCGCATCCAGCGCCTGCAACACCGCTGGCAAGTAGGACCAGACGTAATAGTCCGCCCCTTCCGCCAGCCACGGCGAATGACCATGGCCCGGCAAATCAAGTGCCCAGCCATCCACCGCCAGCCGCGGTGCCAACTGATGAAAACTGGCGGCATTGTCCATCCAGCCGTGCAGCATTAACGTTGGGAGCGCACCTTGCGGGCTGTGCAAGGCCGCCAGCGAGCCAAGTGTTTCTTCGCGCAAGACTGCCGACATCAGACTAACCCCCATTGCTGAACCACCTGCTGAATTAGCTGTTGCGTCGCCTGCGGATGCTCAAACGGAAACATATGACTACCAGGCAGCCAATGCACATCCATACCCGCCTTGCGCCGCATGTAGCGCGCATGACTGGGGCGAAACACATTGCTGTCGCGCCCTGCAATCACGGCGACAGGCATCGACAAAGGCAACGCATTTGAGAGATTGTCGGGAATGGTGCGATAGATCTTCATTTCAACGTCGGGGCCGTAACTCAAGCGCACACCATCGGCGCACGGCTCGGTACCAGCTTCCACATAATGCCGCAAACACTGCTCATCAAAATGGCGCATCAAAGACTTGCTACGAAAATAGCTCAGCGCACTGTGCTGGTCGGGCCAGGTGGTGCGTCGACCTTGTGTTCGCCCTGCAGGCGTAACGCGATCCGACAAACCAAGACTCTTTAGCAGCCGCAAGCCGCGCGACTGCCAGGGCGTTAAAATCGGTGAGTCGAGCATAATGAGCCCGGCCACTAAAGCTGGCCGCCGCCTTGCGACCATGTAGCTCAGAACACCACCGAGGGAATGGCCAACGGCAATGACCGGACGATCGTAGTGGCGCTCGAAGTGTTCCAGCAGCTCACGCTCTAGATGATCCCAGTTGTTGGTGACTGGGTATTCAGGGTGATGGCCCAAGCGGTCAATGCTGCGCACATCGGCCACCAGCGCCAAAGGCGACAATAACGCTCGATACGCCCCCGCAGGAAAGCCATTGGCGTGGGAAAAGTGAAGAATGGGCTTCATTATTAGTTGTCTGCACACAAAACAAAGCCCTGCAAGCTACTGACCCTTGTCACATAGTGCAAGGTGCTGAACGGTCAGTAGAGCCTTAGGTGTTTTCCAACTCTGGATACCACACCTGGGTGACCGTCATACAGCCGGCTGCGAACACATCCCCCTCAAGCAACCAACACTCCGCGGGCGACCAAGGCTGATCATAGACCTCACCGTCGACCAACAACGCTGCTAGGCGCCCTACCAAGGGCAAATGCGATACCAGCACCACGTCATCCGTGATCGACTGCAACTGTTCAACAACTTGCTGAGGTTCACCCCCAGGCACCAGCTCGGCCAACGTCTGCGGCTGACCGCCCAAGGCGTTGGCGATCTCGCCAGCGGTTTGCTGAGTGCGCACGTACGGGCTGGTCATCAACCGAGCTTGGCTTAGCCCAGCCTTGGCAAGCCATCGCCCTGCCCGCTGAGCTTGCTGCAACCCTTCGGGGCGCAGCACGCGCTGATCATCGGAGTCTGCGCCCAGCACGGCAACGCCGTGGCGCACGATACATAATTTCATTCGTTGTGATCCGCGTTTCGCGGGCTCGGCCAATCCTGAAAAGGATACGGTTTTTGCTCCGAGGTACCGCTCAGATAATGAATGATCTGACTTGCGTACTGCCCCAAGCTGTCGCCAAAACGAGCCAGCTCAGCATTAGGCTGACCGGTAGCCAACTGGAACCCCCACTGCACCACCGTCAGCAGCAACACCAACAGCCCCACCAAGCGAGATACCAGGAAGAACAACAGCAGGTATAAGGTCTTCAGCCAAAAAGCATCGGAAGTCAGATTGTCTTTTACATCACTCATAATGGTTCCTTATCAAATTTCATTGCGCGACAGCGCGAACTCAACATCGGAGGCTCGCTCGCCCGTCATCA
The DNA here is from genome assembly GCA_965233665.1 of Bacterioplanes sp. Taxonomy (GTDB): domain Bacteria; phylum Pseudomonadota; class Gammaproteobacteria; order Pseudomonadales; family Oceanobacteraceae; genus Bacterioplanes. The sequence goes on from CBDDTG010000068.1 coordinate 29,157, forward strand.
ACCCCTGGGCGACCTGCTTGGGATCCGCACCACCGAACAGCACGGCGTAAGTCCCCATTACCAGCGGCATATATATATCGCACTCACGCGCCTTTTCCCTGACATATCGCAAGGTATTGACGCCTTCGGCGACCTCACCCAGTTCATCAATGGCTTCATCCAGGCTTTTGCCTTGACCGATGGCGTAGCCCACCCGGTAGTTACGACTCAATGGCGAGCTGCAGGTAACGAACAAATCGCCCACACCCGCCAGCCCCAAAAAGGTAAGCGGGTTGGCGCCCATGTGGACGGCAAACCGGCTCATCTCTGCCAACGAGCGGGTTACGATCATGCTGCGTGTGTTTTCACCCATGCCCAGCGCTGCCACAAAACCACTGGCGATGGCATAAATGTTCTTCAGCGCTCCGCCTAGCTCAACGCCGTGAGGATCATTCGAGGCATACACGCGAAAATAATCGCAGCTCAGCGCTTCTTGCACATCGCGACGCAAATCACTGTCTTCACTGGCAATCACTGAGGCCGCCAGTTCACGACGAGCAATTTCCTTTGCCAAATTAGGGCCGCTCAGCACGCCATTGGCGTTTTGCGGGCATTCTTCTTTGAGCACCTGACTCATCAGCAAAAAAGGGTCTGGTTCAATGCCTTTGGTGGTGCTCACCAGCAACTGGTGCGGTTCAAGCCAGCCAGCGAACTGCTGCGTGACTTCTCGCACCGAACGACTGGGTACAGATACAAATACAACATCCGCCCCCGTAACGGCCTGCTGCAAATCTGTGGTTGCCACCAGATTGGGGTTGAGCGTGACGTTGGGGAGATAGCGCGGATTGCAATGCTGTTGATTGATGGCATCGGCGGTGTCTGCATCGCGCATCCATTGCTGGGTACGAATGCCATTATCCGCCAGAATGTTGGCAATGACGGTGCCGAAACTGCCGCCGCCAACGACGGTAGCTGAACTGATAGACACAAGGTCCCCCTGATTTACGATTTATTATGGGAATGAGCGGCCTGACGGTCGGCTTCGAGTGAGTCGACCAACTCTCGGAAGGTATGTTCGTTGCTTTGATTGAGCCCCATCAGCACTTTATGGGCTTCGATCACCTGCTCCCTGGCTTGGTCTTCACTGACTTCGCGCGCCGCCCATTGCTGAAACTCAACATCGGTGGCGATGGGTTCTTGCACCAGATTAAACACCTGATCGAAGCCCATACTCAGCAAAACTCGAGTGATATCTGGGTTTGGAGATACGATGGTCGGGCGAATGCCGAAACGCTCCTGCGCCAATATGGCTATTTTGGCGATTTGACCCAGCGTCGTGCTGTCAACGCCAATGGCTTCCGATAAATCCACCACCACTTGGGAAAAATCAGGGCGCTTGAGAATGTCATCCAGGTAGCGCTCCAACGCCGAGCACAGGTTGAGTCGCACATCGCCGACCAACCGGACAATGTGAACACCGTCCACAAAGGCCACATAGACTTCGCCTGATGTCATACACCCTCCCTTGCCACGACCAACATGGCAATGTCGTCTGGCACTTCGACTTCCGCAGTAAGCTGCAGTTCAGACATCAGCCGCTCCAGACTGCCTTCGGACGTAGCCGCCAGCTGCAGCAGCGCCGCTTCCTTATCATTCAAGGTCGGGCGATCGATGATTTCCAGTATTCCGTCAGAAAACAACCACAAGGTAAACGGCTCCGGTAACTTACATTGATAGGTTTGATACTCAGCGCCAGCAAATAGGCCTACTGGCATCCCCGTCCCTTCGAGATAGTGCGCCTGACCTTCACTGACCAGTACCGGCATGGGCAAATGTCCTCCCACACTGTATGTCAGCTGGCCCGAGACCAAATCAAATATGGCGTAAAGAATGGTGAGATGTTTACCCAACTGCGACGCCAGCAGCTCACTGTTGATACGCGCCAACACACGGGCAGGATCATTCAGCTCATCACTGGAACCACGTCTTAAATTGCGACGTAGCCGATAAGTGAGATTTTTAAGCAGCACAGTCACAAACGCCGACGATGCGCCATGGCCGGATACATCGGCCACATAGAAGACCAAGCGCCGCTCGTCGAGTTCGAAATAATCGAGAAAGTCGCCGCTCAACAGCAATGAAGGAATGACCTTATGCTGAAGGGACACACCGCACTTGGACAGCGGCTCAGGCAACATGCGCATTTGCGCTTGCCTGCCCGCTTGCTGATCGCTGCGCAGCTCATCCAGATGGCGCTGCAATTCTTTGTTGGTCACTTCCAGGTGCTGACGATAGGCCAAGTTCTCGGCTTGAGTGCGAGCGTGCTGCACGGCCTTGTCTACCGATAGCCCCAGTACCTCAAGGTTACTCAGAGGCAACACCAAATAGTCATCGGCCCCAAAACGCAATGCTTGCAATACATCGTCACTGTCAGAGGACATTGACAGAACCACCATGGCCGCCTGGGCAAACTGCTGCTTTAGCACTTGCAAGGAATCCAGCCCATCGTGGCCAGGGGCGCAGACAAGTGCAGCGACCGGGTGCTGACGCAACCATTCAGGAAGACTGCCATGGGCTGGCAGCGCTTGAGCGTCATAACCGCGTTTGGTCAGATAACGCACATGGCGTTCACACTGCTGCGTGTCGTCGTCAATGACCAGCACTGCTGCGGCCATCAGGAAGCTCCCGGAAGTCAGAATGGGCGAACAGTACCTCCAACAGTCCGGGGTTGCAATACAGGGGTGAACCTACGCCAAACGCGCCAGTCATTAATGACAAGTTATGAGCTTATGCCGCTTTGTACACTTTTCAATCAAGGGTGGTAGTATCGAGATGACCTAACAAGGAGAATGCTTATGACAACGCTGGCACGCACTTACCAAGAAAAACGCGATTTCATGCGCATGCAAATCAAAACCCCCGCCTCACTTCGCCTCGACGATGGGCGCGATTTGCAACTGACTTGCTTGGACTTAAGCAGCAGCGGCGTCCAGCTGGCCTGCAGCGAACCTTTGCCCGTTGGAACTCAGGGCATTCTTCACATCAGCAGTGGCGGTCAAACCACCTCGCCCTTATCTGCCGAAGTCACCATCTGCAGGGTGGAAGAAGAAAACGGCGGCTATCGATTTGGCGCCACCATCAGCGACTTCAAATAAAAAACGGCAACGCTAAGGTTGCCGTTTTTTTTGGTAACGGAGCAGGCGTCTGTGAACAACACAGGCGCCTGCAAGGCCAGTCTTACGCTTTGAAGTAAGCGTTTTCTGTCACAGTGTGATCCGTCACATCTCGTACGCCATTCACTTCAGGAATTTTAGCGACCAAGCTCGCCTCTACGCCGTCTTTTAGGGTCATATCAACGGCGCTGCAGCCCTGACAGCCGCCACCGAACTTCAACACCGCGATGCCGTCTTCGGTAAGTTCGACCAAGCTCACCTCACCACCATGGGCCGCCAGGCCTGGGTTGATTTCTGTGTAGAGCAAGTAGCTGATGCGATCTTCCACTGGGCTATCGGCATTGACCCGAGGCATTTTGGCGTTGGGGGCCTTGATGGTGAGCTGCCCGCCCATGCGGTCTTTAGCAAAGTCGATCAGGGCTTCGTCCAGATATGGGATACTCATCGCCTCAACATAAACGCGGATTTTCTCCATTTGCTGGATTTCATCCTTATCACTCACCTCCTCTGGGCGACAGTAAGCTAGGCACGTCTCTGCGTACTTGGTGCCCGGCTGAGTGATAAAGATACGCACCGCCATGCCGTCGACATTTTGCTTGGCGAGCAAATCTGCCAGGTATTCTTCCGCATCGGGCGTAATGTTTACGTATTGGGTCATGATCTCACCTGCATTTAAAACTGGCGCCACTATACCGCATCAGCCCGCGCCCTTGAATACCTTAGTGCGGCACTAGGGTAAGCTAGGCGTCTGAGCCAGGGCGTTAGGACAGAGCGTCTCGCCTTCTGCTACAATCGCCGGCCGCTGTTTTCTGGCCTCGGCCGATCATTTACCGGAATGCGAAGTAACATGAATCAGAGCACCCCCTTGCCTTCAAACCGTCGTCAACGCATTGACTACTTGCACCAAACCCTGCAACAACGCATCGTCATCCTCGACGGCGGCATGGGCACTTTGATTCAGACCCACCAGTTGGAAGAAAAAGACTACCGCGGTGAGCGCTTTGCTGAGTTAACCCAAGAGGTTAAGGGCAATAATGACCTGCTGGTGCTGAGCCAGCCCGAGCTGATCGCGCAAATGCATCGCCAATATTTAGAAGCTGGCGCTGACATCATTGAAACCAACACCTTTAACTCAACGCGCGTTTCCCAGGCCGACTACCAACTGCAGGACTTGGTACCGGAGCTCAACCGACAAGCAGCCGCAGTGGCCCGCCAAGTGGCCGACGAAGTCGCCCACGAAACCGGCACCCCGCGTTTTGTCGCCGGTGTATTAGGTCCGACCAGCAAAACTGCCTCCATCTCACCGGATGTGAACGACCCAGGCTTTCGTGCCATTACCTTCGATCAGCTGGTGGACGAATACACCGAAGCCACGGCGGCGTTAATGGACGGGGGTGCCGATTTAATCCTGATCGAAACCGTATTCGATACCCTCAACGCCAAAGCCGCCGTTTTTGCCGCCCAGCAAGTGTTCGAGCAGCGCGGCGAAGCGCTGCCGATTATGATTTCCGGCACCATCACCGATGCTTCTGGGCGCACGCTGTCTGGTCAAACCGCCGAAGCGTTCTGGAACTCCGTCGCTCACGCCAAACCACTGTCGATCGGTTTGAACTGTGCGCTCGGCGCCGAAGAACTGCGCCCGCATGTGGAGGAGTTGTCCGCCAAGGCCAGTGCCTACATTTCAGCGCACCCGAATGCCGGCTTGCCCAATGAATTTGGCGAATACGATCAAACGCCAGAGGAAATGGCCGCCATCGTTGAAGAGTTTGCCGCCAGCGGCTTCTTAAACATTCTCGGCGGCTGCTGTGGCACCACGCCTGAGCACATTCGCGCCTTGGCCGATGCCGTCCGTCAGCACGCGCCTCGCCCATTACCCGAGCTACCCGTAGCATGCCGTTTGGCAGGCTTAGAGCCGTTCAACTTTGACAGCGACAGCTTGTTCGTCAATGTCGGCGAGCGCACCAACGTCACGGGCTCTGCACGTTTTAAGCGCTTAATCAAAGAAGAGAGCTTTGACGAAGCACTGGAAGTTGCCCGCCAGCAAGTAGAGAACGGCGCACAAATCATCGACATCAATATGGATGAGGGCATGCTCGACTCGCAGGCAGCGATGGTGCGTTACCTCAACCTCATTGCCGCTGAGCCAGACATCGCTCGTGTGCCCATCATGATTGACTCCTCTAAGTGGGAGATTATCGAAGCGGGCCTGAAATGCATTCAAGGCAAGGCCATCGTCAACTCCATCAGCCTGAAAGAAGGCGAAGCCGACTTTATCGACAAAGCCAAGCGCTGCCTGCGCTATGGCGCTGCCGTGGTGGTCATGGCGTTTGATGAACAAGGCCAGGCGGATACCGAGGCACGTAAAAACGAAATCTGCGAGCGCTCTTATCGAGTACTGGTCGACAAGGTCGGCTTTCCGCCCCAAGACATCATTTTCGACCCCAACATTTTCGCCGTCGCCACCGGCATCGATGAGCACAACAATTACGCCGTCGATTTCATTAACAGCTGTCGCTTCATTACGGAGCAGCTGCCCCACGCCAAGATCTCGGGCGGCGTCAGTAACGTTTCCTTCTCTTTCCGTGGCAATGATCCAGTACGCGAAGCCATTCACTCGGCGTTTCTCTACCATGCCATTCGCAATGGCCTGAGCATGGGCATCGTCAACGCCGGCCAGCTGGCGGTGTACGACGATTTACCCGCCGAACTGAAAGAGCGCGTCGAAGACGTGATTCTTAATCGTCGCGACGATGCCACCGATCGCCTATTGGAAATCGCTGAAAAATACCGCGGCGACGGCAGCGTGCAGGAAAAAGAAAGCGAAGAGTGGCGCTCTTTGCCGGTGCGCGAGCGCCTAACCCACGCATTGGTGAAAGGCGTGAACAGCTTTGTCGAGCAAGACACCGAAGAAGCCCGTCAGCTGTTTGACCGCCCCATCGAGGTCATTGAAGGCCCATTGATGGACGGCATGAACGTGGTCGGCGACTTATTCGGCTCCGGTAAGATGTTCCTGCCACAAGTAGTCAAAAGCGCCCGCGTGATGAAGCAAGCTGTGGCTTACTTGCTGCCCTTTATCGAAGCGGAAAAAAGCGGCAAAGCCGAGACGCAGGGCAAAATCCTGATGGCCACAGTCAAAGGCGACGTGCACGACATCGGTAAGAACATCGTTGGCGTGGTGCTGCAGTGCAACAACTTTGAGGTTATCGACCTAGGCGTGATGGTTCCGGCGGAGAAGATTCTAAAGGTCGCGCGTGAAGAAAACGTCGACATCATTGGTCTGTCTGGCTTGATCACCCCCTCCTTGGATGAAATGGTGCACGTCGCTCGTGAAATGCAGCGCCTCGACTTCCACGTCCCACTATTGATTGGCGGCGCCACCACCTCCAAAGCGCACACGGCGGTGAAAATTGAGCCGCAATACAAAAACGACATGGCCGTTTACGTGACCGATGCTTCGCGCGCCGTTGGCGTCGCCCAAAAGCTGGTATCCAAGCAAGATAAACCTATATTCATCAATGAGTTACGCGATGAATATGTCAAAGTACGTGAGCGCAATGCCAATCGTAAATCCAAGGCGCTGCTGAGCTATCAAAACGCCTGCGACAACGCGTTTCAGCCAGACTTCGAAGCACACCCTCCGGTTGCCCCCAAACAGCCGGGCTTGCATGTATTTGAAGATTTCGATGTCGCCGAGCTGGTCGATTACATCGACTGGACGCCTTTCTTTATCTCTTGGGAACTGGCGGGCAAGTTCCCCAATATTCTCGAAGATGAAGTCGTCGGCGAAGCGGCGACCAACTTGTATCGCGACGCCACCGCCATGCTCAAGCGCATCGTTGACGAAAAACTGTTCACCGCCAAAGCCGTGGTCGGCCTGTGGCCCGCCCAGCGCCGCGGTGCTGATGACATCGTCATCTTCGACCAACAGCGCGATACCGAACTGGCCGTGCTGCATCACATGCGCCAGCAGACCAGCAAGCCGGGCGAGCAGCCCAATTACTCGCTGGCCGACTTTGTTGCCAGTGAAGACCAAGCCCAAGACCACATGGGCGGGTTTGTTGTCACCGCGGGCATCGAAGCCGAGCGCTTGGCGGACCACTACGACCAACAGCACGATGACTACAACAGCATCCTGGTCAAAGCGCTGGCCGATCGCTTGGCCGAAGCCTTTGCTGAACGCATGCATGAAAAGGTGCGCAAAGAGTTGTGGGGCTATGCATCAAGCGAGCAGCTCGACAACCAGCAGCTGATCAAGGAAGCCTATCAAGGTATTCGTCCCGCACCAGGCTACCCGGCCTGCCCGGACCACACTGAAAAGGCCACTTTATTCCGCCTACTTGATGCAGAGCGCCATACCGGCGTTTCCCTGACCGAGAGCTTTGCCATGACACCGGCAGCGTCGGTGAGTGGCTGGTACTTTGCTCATCCGCAATCGAAGTACTTTGGCGTTGGCAAAATTGATCGTGACCAAGTCACAGATTTAGCCCAACGCAAAGGCATGAGCCAGCAACAACTGGAGCGCTGGCTGGCACCTAACCTGAGCTATGAGCCCTAACGCGAGGATCACTTGCTACCCCTGATTGCTCGCCTGACCGCCATTGATGAAGCCAGATTGCAACGCATTCTGGCCATTGGCGTGCCCATTATTGGCGGCATGCTGTCGCAAAGCCTGATCAATCTGATTGATGCCGCCATGGTCGGTCGCTTGGGCGAGCAGGCCCTGGCCGCCGTCGGCATCGGCAGTTACGCCAGTTTTATCGTGGTATCCACCGTGATGGGATTGGCCTCAGGCGTGCAAGCTCTGGTGGCCAGACGCTTTGGCGCCGGCGACTCTAGTCGCATGGGGCATACCTTTATTGCCGGCTTGCTACTGGCGGTATTGATGGGAGTGCCACTGACGGCGTTCTTTCTCACCATCAGCCCTTGGTTAATCCCTTGGTTTAACGCCACGCCCAACGTCGTTGAGGTGGCCATCCCCTACTTCGACTGGCGCACCCTGGCAGTAACCTTTGTTGCCATCAATTTTGTCTTTCGTGGCTTTTGGAGCGGCATTGGCGAGTCGCGCATGTACCTCAAGGTGCTGTTGCTGATGCACTTGGCCAACGTTGCTATTAGCTATGTGCTGATTTTTGGCATTGGCAACTGGGCGGGAATGGGCGCCGTTGGCTCCGGCATTGGCACCGCAGCATCGCTGGCACTGGGCAGCCTGATGTACGCCTGGCTGACCTTTCGCCGCCATAGTGCGCGCCTGCCCGATTGGCACTGGCCTAGCCGCCATGAGCTATTAACCTTGGCGCGCCTAGCCTTGCCCAACTCCACCCAGCAAACCTTGTTTGCCCTCGGCACCAGTGTGATGTTCTGGATCATTGGTCAAATCGGCACCCAGCAACAGGCCATTGGCCATATTTTGATTAGCCTGGCATTGGTATTAATTCTGCCGGCGGTTGGACTGGGCATAGCCTCCACCAGCCTGGTCGGCCAGTCCCTTGGGCGGGAGCAACAGCAAGATGCCTACCGCTGGGGTTGGGAGGTGGTGCGACTGGCCATGCTGGTGATGGCCTTGGTCGGCTTGCCACTGTGGTTATTTCCGGAATGGATTCTGCGGCTATTTACCCCAGATGAGGATCTGATCGAACTGGGGACCTGGCCGCTGCGCATTTCAGGGCTGGCCATTGGCCTGGAGGTAGTGGCCATGGTTTTGACCCAGGCCTTGCTAGGCGCCGGCGCAAGCCGTCAGGTGCTAAAAATCAATCTAGTGATGCAATGGCTGGTATTGCTACCGCTAGCCTATTTAATCGGCCCCGTCGCAGGGCTAGGCCTGCTCGGCATTTGGCTGCTGCAAGGTTTGCAACGCATTGCTCTATCTGCCATCTACACCGTCATCTGGCGGTCACAACACTGGGCCAGAATACGCCTATGAGCGCAACCACCGTCATCAACAGCTGGCCGCTATACCACAGCATGCAGGGCGTGATCGCCCATCGCGGAGCCAGTGGTGAGGCGCCCGAAAACACGGCTCCAGCCATTCGCTTGGCACACACCCAAGGGGCGACTTGGGCCGAGGTCGACGTCACTATCAGCGCAGATGGCATCGCCGTGATCCATCACGATGACGATTTAAGCCGCTGCAGCAACGGCCAAGGCCTGGTGGTCCAGCATGACTTGCTGCAGTTACAGCAGCTCGATGGCGGTAGCTGGTTTAACCCGCAATTTGGCGGCACCCCGATACTGACCCTGCATGAACTGCTGCAGCTGGCACAGGCACTGCCACTGGCGCTAAACCTAGAGCTCAAACCAGCCGCTGGCCTGGAGGCCGCGACCGTGCACGCCGTCGCCGCGACCCTTGCCGCCGTCGAAGCGACCCCCGTGTTGCTATTAAGCAGCTTTAGTGAACTGGCGTTGGCGCTGGCCTGTGAGTGGCTGCCTGAACTGCCCCGCGCACTCAATGTGGACGCCATTCCCTCAGATTGGGCCCAGCGCCTTAGTCAGGCTCAGGCCACCAGCTTGCACTTCGATGCCGACGCCGTCGATTTTCAGTACCTAGCCGAAATTCACCAAGCGGGCATCGCCACCGCCGCCTTTACCGTCAACAACACCGACCAAGCCAGCCAGTTATGGCAGGCAGGCGTCAGCGCTGTGTTCAGCGATTACCCTGAGCGACTCAGGCGGCATTGGTTACAATGGCAAGCCGCACAATCGCGCTAGTTTTATGCTCACTGGTTATTTTCATATAGATAAATAGTCATTTTATGCATAACCAAGCTTTGCTATGGTGCGCCGATAAAATCACACTAATTCGCCAACCGGATAGCTATGTACGTTTACGATCAGTACGATCAGCAACTGCTGAATGAGCGGGTCGCCCAGTTCCGCGGCCAAATGGCCCGTTACCTGGATGGAAAAATCCCGGAAGAAGAGTTCTTACCGCTGCGCCTGCAAAATGGCATTTACGTGCAGCGCTATGCCCCCATGCTGCGTGTCGCCATTCCTTATGGCTTATTTAACGCCCAGCAAATGCGCACCTTGGCCAGCATTGCCCGCGATTACGATAAGGGCTATGCCCACTTCAGCACCCGCCAAAACGTACAGTTTAACTGGCCAGCGCTGGAGCAATGCCCGGACATCTTAGAGCGCTTGGCAGCCGTGCAAATGCACGCCGTGCAAACCAGCGGCAACTGCATTCGCAACACCACCACGGATGAATTTGCTGGCGTAACCGCCGACGAAGTCGTTGACCCACGCCCATACTGCGAGATCATTCGCCAGTGGTCGACTTTTCACCCAGAGTTCGCCTATCTGCCGCGCAAATTTAAAATCGCCGTCAACGCCGTACCAGATGCCGACCGTGCTGCGGTGCAAGTGCATGACATTGGCATCCAAATTGTGCGCAATGAGCAAGGTGACATTGGCTATCGCGTTATGGTGGGCGGCGGCTTGGGTCGTACGCCGATCATTGGCACCGAGATTCGCAGCTTCTTAGCAGAAGAAGACCTGCTGACCTATTTGCAGGCCATCATTCGCATCTACAACCAGTTCGGCCGCCGCGACAACAAGTACAAGGCGCGCATTAAGATTTTGGTCAAAGCGCTGGGGCCTGAGCGCATGGCAGAGCTGGTCGAAGAAGAATGGCAGCGGATAAAAGATGGCGAAGACAAATTAACTGCCGCCGAGCTGGATCGTGTCAAAGCCCACTTTACCTCGCCCGCTTACCAAACTCTGGAAGCCAACCCTGCCAGCTACCAGCAAGCACTGGCCGACGATGCTGCTTTTGCCCGCTGGGTACAGCGCAATGTGCGCGAGCACAAGCAACCTGGCTACGCCATTGTCAATCTGAGCCTTAAGCAAAAAGGCAACGCCCCTGGCGACGTGACTGCCGAGCAAATGGACGCCATCGCCGATTTGGCAGAAGAATTTAGCCTGGGCGAGATTCGCTCGACTCACCAACAAAACCTAGTGTTGGCCGATGTCGAGCAGCAACGCCTGTATGAGTTGTGGCAGCAAGCCAAAGCCAACGGTTTGGCCACTCCAACCCTGGGCCTGTTGACGGACATGATTTGCTGCCCGGGCGGCGACTTCTGCGCCTTGGCCAATGCCAAGTCCATTCCCGTGGCCGAAGCCATTCAAGTGCGTTTTGATGACCTGGATTATTTGCACGACCTGGGTGAAATCGACCTCAACATTTCTGGCTGCATGAACGCCTGTGGCCACCACCACGTCGGCAACATTGGCGTGCTGGGGGTCGATAAAAAAGGCGAAGAGTTTTACCAAATCTCCCTCGGTGGCAGCAGTGGTAACGACGCATCCTTGGGCAAAATTCTCGGCCCGTCCTTTGCCCGTGACGCCATGCCAGATGTGATCGCCAAGATTCTCGATTGCTACGTTGCCAATCGCATCGATGGCGAGTCATTTTTAGAAACTTACCGTCGCGCTGGTCACACCGTGTTTAAGGAGGCTGTTTATGGCAAACCTGATTAATACTGAACAGCACATCGAGCAAGACCCATGGCACTGGGTGGACGACGAGCAAGCCATCGATGAGTTTGCCATCATCAGCTTGGAGCGCTGGCAAGCCCAACAAGCAGAGCTCAAAGGCCAGGCGCTGGAGCACAAGCTCGGTGTGCATTTGCGCAGCGATCAAACCGCGGATCAACTGGGTGAAGACGCACACTTGCTGGCGCTGATCAGCATCGACTTTCCCAAGTTCACCGATGGCCGTGGCTACACCACGGCACGACTGCTGCGCCAGACGTATGGCTATCAAGGCGAGTTACAGGCAAGCGGCGACGTTTTGATTGACCAGCTGTTTTATATGAAGCGCTGCGGCTTCAGTCGTTTTGCCCTGCGTGAAGACCAGGACATACAAGACGCCCTAGATGCCTTCGCCACCTTCAGCGTGACCTACCAAAGCGATGTCGGCGACCCCAGGCCGCTTTTCCGGCGCCGCTAGCCCCATCAAAAAAGCCACCGCTTAGGTGGCTTTTTTATTGCCTCCGCATCCCACTTCAATTCAGCAAATATTGATAATTATCATTTCAACTTAAGCTCTTATTGATAAGGTAGTTTGCAGCAGCCCACACAGGGCTAACTCAATTCCTCAGTTCATTGGAGCTCTTATGAAACGCTTTACTGCTGTGCCCACCGCTTTGCTGATCAGCGCCATCAGCTCGCTGGCCAGCGCCAACCCGTCGAATTTGCCGCGCTACACCTTTACCGATTTGGGCACACTGGGCGGGCCTGAAGCCGCCGCGCTGGACATCAACGATGTCGGCGATATTGTCGGCTGGTCTGATGTCGACAACGACAAAGCCTGCTTTACTGCCGGCGGGCCCATTAACTGCCATCATGCCTTCATGATTCGTGACGGTGAAATGCACAGCCTTGGCCAAGGCCGTGATGATGCTCAGCATACACAAGCGAGCAAGATCAACAATCAAGGCCACATCATTGGTTACAGCCGGGTCGTATATCAGCAAGGCTGGCAGTACTTGCCCTGGCGACTCAGCGAAACCGGCGCAACGCCGCTGCCCTTGTTAAGCGACGAAGCCGGTAGCAACGCGATGGCCACCGACATCAATGAACTAGGCGACATTGTCGGCTGGGCGGATGCCGATAGCGGACAGGACACCGCCGTCATATGGCGAGATGGCGACGTTTGGCCCATTGCCGAGCATGAAAGTTTTTACCGCCGAGCAAGCGCCACCAATAACCTCGGCGATATCGCCGGCTTTGAATACGAGCGCTGGTCTGGCAAGCCCAATCGCGGTTTTGTGCAAACCCTGTTTGGCTTCAGCATGCTTGAGGCTGACGAAACCTTGTGGAGCGAAGCACAGGAAATAAACGACTTTGGCGTGATTGCAGGCTCCAGCACCGACCGCCCATTCTCGCCCCAGCAAGCCACGCTGTGGCTACCCGGGTTAGATGGCCAACTGGATAAGCATATTATTGGCACTTTAAGCCAGCAGCTGGGAAGCTCATCTGAGTTTCTCGACATTAACTTGGCCGGTATGGCCGTTGGTTTTTCAGCCGACAGCAATGCCGCCAGTGCGATTCTCTACCTTGATGGGCAGCTGCTGGATCTAAACCGCCTCACAAACGTCGATGGTCAGCTAACCCAAGCCACGGGTATTAATCTGCAAGGTCAGATTGTTGGTAGCTACCTTGATCGACAAGGGCGTCAACGCGCTTATCTGCTCACTCCCATGGCAGACTAACCAGTTGGCCGCCTACGCGGCCACCCCGTTTTGCACTGGCGCATGTTGCATCGCTCCCGTACTCTTGCTGCATGCCTGAAGATATTATTTTTGCCTTTTTCATCGTGTTTGCCGGTGCAGCCGTATTTGCCACGGTTGCACTCTACACGCGCCAGCCACTCATCATTGCCTACATTGGCTTAGGCGTACTGGCTGGCCCCTTTGGCATGGGCTGGATCGAGCATCCAGAAGCGCTGTCGCACATGTCCCATATCGGCATTATCTTCTTACTGTTTTTGCTCGGGCTAGACATGCAACCCAGGGCGCTATTGGCTGTGCTGCGCCAAGCCACTTCCGTCGCCTTGCTCAGCTCACTGGTGTTCGCTGCCAGTGGCTTTGTCATAGCCTGGGCCTTTGGATTCGGCTTACTCGACAGCATCATCATTGGCCTTGCCATGGTGTTCTCGTCCACCATCATTGCCCTCAAATTACTGCCCACCACCGTGCTGCATCATAAGCACATGGGCGAGCTGATGATCGGCCTGCTGCTGATTCAGGACATTCTCGCCATTATTACGCTGATCGTCTTAGGCTTTATGGCAGGCGATCAGGACATTCCACTGTGGCAACCCTTACTGGCGATGCCCCTACTGGCAGGCAGCTGTTACGCAGCCGTACGCTGGCTGCTGCTGCCACTGATACAGCGTTTTGATCGCTTTCAAGAGTATCTATTTATTCTTGCGATTGGCTGGTGCCTAGCCATTGCCGAAGCGGCTGCCAAGCTGGGGCTAACCTATGAAATCGGCGCCTTCGTCGCCGGCGTGGCCTTGGCCACCAGCCCGGTGGCGCAATTCATTGCTTTGAGCTTAAAGCCACTGCGAGACTTTTTCTTAGTGATGTTCTTTTTTGCCCTGGGTGCAGGCTTAGACCTGGGCTTGCTGTCGGATGTTTTATTGCCGGCCAGCCTCTTGGCAGCCGCCGCCTTAGTGGTAAAACCAGTAACTTTGAGATATTTACTAGCGGGGTTCAGTGAACATCCTAGACTGGCCTGGGATGTAGGCTTTCGACTGGGGCAGATCAGCGAGTTTTCGTTACTGATCGCCTTTGTTGCCAGTGAAAGCGGGCTATTGAGCCAGCCCGCATCGCTCACCATTCAGGCCACCGCCATCATCACCTTTGCCATTTCTAGCTACATCGTGGTGTTTAACTACCCCAACCCAATTGCCGTTAAAGACCATTTGCGCCGCGATTAGTCGCGGCTCAAGTCCAAGCGGTAGCGACCGACGCCCTGACCTTGGAACAGCGCATCAAGCACCTTAGGAAGCTCACTGCGGCCAATGTCTGTGACCAGTTCATTCAACAGTGGCAGCGACCAATCAGAGGCGGCTTTATCCAGCACCGCTTGTTTAAGAGCGCGTGGAATTTCCACTGAGTCAACGCCCAGCACACTGACGCCGCGCAAAATAAATGGGAACACGCTGACATCAAAGTGGGTGCCAGCAATCATACCGCATGTAGTCACCGCGCCTTCTGGGTGTATTTGCGGCACCAAAGCAGCCACTAAATCACCGCCAACGGTATCGACCGCCGCCTGATACTGAGTGCGAGCCATGGCTTTGCCTTTGACCGCTAAAATATCATCGCGGCTAACCACGCTGGTGGCACCTAATCGGCTCAAGAATTCGGTTTGCTCCGCTTTCCCTGACACCGCTGCCACCGAATACCCCAAACGCGCCAACAAGGCCACGGCCACTGAGCCGACACCTCCGGTTGCGCCGGTGACCACCACCGGGCCATTGCTCGGCGCAATGCCATTGCGCTCAAGCTTCATGACACTCAACGCAGCAGTAAATCCAGCGGTGCCCCAGGCCATGGCGTCAGCACAGCTTAAGCCTGACGGTAAACGCAGTACCCAGCCGGCCGGTACCCGAATGCGCTGGGCAAAACCGCCATCGGTATTCATGCCCAAGTCATAACCAAACACCACGACCTCATCACCGGCACTGAACTCATCAACCTCACTGTTGACCACACGTCCAGCGGCATCAATGCCCGGCGTATGCGGGTAGTCACGGGTAACGCCGCGATTGCCGCTGTATGACAGCGCGTCTTTATAATTTACCGAGGAGTATTGCACCTCTATTTCGACGTCTCCTTCGGGCAAGGCAGTGCGTTCCACCGACTGCCATTGACCTTGAAAGCCTGTGTCCGTCTGTTCTACCCGAAATGCCGAAAACATAAGTTACCCCTTTGAATGCAATTGACGGTTGGCCATGGTCAGCAAGCGCACACCGGCTTTTTCAACGCCTGCTTGCACTGCCATCCCCAGCTTTTCTTGCAGTGACTTGCGTTGCTCATAGCTAACTGTGAACACATCGGCATGGTCACAGGCATGAATCAAATAATCGTCACTGGTGCCGACTTCATCGATTCAAACGATATTCCAGCGCCTGCTGGCCGTACCAGATATCACCGGTAGCTACCGCTTCCAAATCGACTCGCGGACGATACTGCTGCACATGCTGTTTGAACAGCTGATGAGTATCCTCCAAATCGTGTTGGAATTTCTCTTTGGCTTTGATCGTATTGTGCCCAAACATGGTCACTGTGCGCTTGTATTCACCGGCGGTGAACATTTTCAAAATCGACGTCGTTCCTCTTAAGCAAGCGATGAAAGTTGGGCAGTTGAGCCACCACACCGATGGAGCCGATGATGGCAAAGGGCGCAGCGACGACTTTATCTGCCAAGCAAGCCATCATGTAACCACCGCTGGCGGCAACCCTGTCGACGCATACCGTCAGATGAATGCCACAGTCACGAATGCGCTTGAGCTGCGAAGCCGCCAGACCATAGCTGTGCACCATGCCACCGCCGCTTTCCAGTCGCACGACGATCTCATCTTCTTTGCGGGCAAAGGTCAGCACGGCGGATATTTCTTCGCGCAGAAGATCAACATCACTGCGCGAATATCGGCATTCAAAGTCGAGTACGTACACACGCTTGCGCGCTTCCGGCTGTGGCTCCATGCCATCTTTGGCGCGTTTTTTCTCCGCCCATGCGCTTGGCTTTTTGCTCTTTCTTTTCTGTTTTTCCAGCTGTCTTTTGTACTTCTTTGTCTGCACACCGCTGCCCGCAGCTGTTGCTGATGATCGTCGAGCTCGTCATTTAGCTTTTTAATGTTGAGCTCGCCATCGCTGTCGCTGCGGTTGCGCATGCTCAAAGAGGCAAATGCCGCCGATGACCACCAGAATGGCGATGACAATGGTTACTGCTTTGAGGACAAACAAACCGTAGTCCGCTAAGAATTCCACCGTGATTTCCTTCCATCTTGAGTTAAAGCGCAAGCATAACTGAAGCCGCTGCCGCGCACACCCGTCACGACGGACAAGGCATTCAAACCAAACGTATGAATTTTGATTGACACCCAACAGGGCCGCACCTAGAGTGTTGCCGTCTGGCTGCAGACGCGCGCGGGATGCTGACCCAGTGTTTTCCGACGTCAGCTGTACTCCTGCCAGCCGAACCCTTGATCTGACAAGTATTAAAAGGAACCACTCATGGCATCTGTTGCAGAAATCATTGAAACCATGAACAGCAAGTTCAACGCCGACGCTGCTGCCGGCCTGGACCTGATTTTCCAATTCAAACATCGAAGACGGTGATACTTACCACTTGGGTTGTTAAAAGACGGCACTTGTGCTGTTGAAAAAGGCGAGAACGACGACGCCAACGTTACCCTGATTATGAACACCGAAACTTTCGAAGGCATCGCAACTGGCGAAACCGACGGCATGCAAGCGTTTATGTCTGGTCAACTGCGTGTTGAAGGCGACATGATGCTGGCGACCAAACTGGGCGAACTGTTCCCAGCGTAAGCTTGATCACCAGGGGCCCTGCTCCTGGTGTTTCCCTCCCCTCCCTGCTATCTGCTTTCTTAATTCTCCGCTTTCCTGTTCACGCTGATTTTTCCTTTTCACGCGCGCAACAAAAAGCCCGCGATGAACGCGGGCTTTTTTAGCCAAGCAACCTCAGCTATCGCTACCACGAATTTCAGTGGTATTACGGGCATAGCCTTGGTAGCTCACATGTCTAAGCGTGAGCGACGCATGCGCAGCTTCTTCCAGACTGCCGTCTTCCAAGCTTTGCTCCTGCCAGGCACAGACTGAATGCGATCCAGCACCACGGCGCTGTGGCCACCGGGTGTTGCGATGGCATCCGCCTTGCCTTCTGCCAAGGCAAACGCACGCTGCTGCACTGCACGCGGCGCATCGCTGCTGGCAGCGGCCTTATTACTGACAGACTGCCATGCACCCACACTGCCAGGGTCTTCAGCAGCACTTTGAGCCAGCTGCTGCGCCTGCTCGGCAGCGCGTTTCACGCTTAAGCAGCGCAACGACGCGCTCGCGCACTTCAGCCCAACGGCTGGGTTTGCTGCGGCTGGTGCTGATCCACCATCAATACGACAGCGCCATCATCCGTTTCAATCACGTCAGACAACTTCACGATCGAGCAGTACGTTATCAGCAAACGCCGCTGTGCGTACGCGAGCGTCCAAAGCAACCCCAGCGCCTTGCTGACGGCTAAAGGCATCCGATGACTGCACCGGCAGTGCCATCGCTTCGCTGATATCGCTCAGCTGGCGCGCTGAAACGCTAAGTTCGACAACTCTTGCAACTGCTCAGCGTAAGCCAACTCTGCTTTGCCATTGCCGGATTTCATCTTCCAGTTCAGGACGAACCTCGCCAACGCCTCGGTTGCTGTTTTTGCACACCATCGAAGCGAATCACGTGATAACCAAACTCAGTTTCAACCGGATCACTCACGGAGCCTTCTTCTTGCATGGCGTAGAGTGCGTTTTCAAACGGCTCAACGAAGGTGCCGCGCGCCGCTAAGCCCAAAGAACCGCCGCTGCTGCGCGAGCCGATGTCATCAGAATACTCTTCCGCTAAGGCCGCAAACGACTCACCGTTGCGAGCACGCTCAGCCAATTGCTGAGCCAACTCACGGCGTCGCTATCTGAACGCTCGCCATTGCCTCAAATCAAAATATGGCTGGCTTCACGTTGCTCGTTGTCTGCCAGATCAGCTTGATAGTCGGCATAGGCTTGCTCGATGTCTTCGTCTAGAACCTGTTGACGCTCAGCCAACTCACTCAAACTTAAGCGCACGTAGTTTACGGTCACTGTTTCAGCGGTTTGGAATTGGTCTTGGTTGTCTTGGTAGAACTGCTCCACATCGGCATCGCTGACTTCGATGTCACCTTCCAGATCGGCAATGCGATATTCGACATAGCGATATTCACGCTGCTCTTCTGCTAATGCTTGAGCCAGCTGACCACTAAATGGCACTTCAATACCACTCAAGACCAACGCTGCGCGCGCCTGGTTCATTTTCAAATCCGCTACTAGGTCTTGACGATAAGACATAGGGGTCCAACCATTCAGACGCAGAACGCTAACGAAGCGATCTTTATCGAATTTGCCGTCCACCTGAAAGGCCGGTGTGTTAACAATGACTTGATCCAATTGCGCCGTCGAAATCGCCAGCCCCATATCTTCAGCTGCATGCAACGCAAGTTTCTGCTCGATCAGCTGCTCGACGGCTGTGCGGCGAAAAACTCATCGTTAAACAAGCTATCGTCAAACTGGTCGCCAAACTGACGACGCATATTGGCTTTTTGCTGCTCAACCTGACGCGTAATTTCTAGTTCTGACACATCGTAATCGCCAACCGTTACGGGAGCGTCATCGCCACCACCTAAGGTGACGATGCTTTCAACACCCCACAGTGCGAATACGATAATAATAAAACCAACAATGACTTTGGCGACAATGCCCTGAGCATTGTCACGCATGGTTTGTAACATGATTCCTCCATTGACTCTGCGTCACCATCTCTGCGGCAAACACAAAAAAAGCGCATCCCGGGATGCGCTTTTTAATTTGGCGGACCGGACGGGACTCGAACCCGCGACCCCCGGCGTGACAGGCCGGTATTCTAACCAACTGAACTACCGGTCCTTATTTCAGTTGGCTTAGTTGACCGCGTCTTTCAGCGCCTTACCCGCTTTAAAACCTGGCACTTTAGCCGCTTTAATTTGAATCGGTTCACCGGTTTGTGGGTTACGACCGGTACGCGCAGCGCGCTCTTTTACCTGGAAAGTACCAAAACCCACCAGTGCCACTTGGTCGCCATCTTTCAGAGCACCACCAATAGACTCAATCATGGCATCCAATGCACGTCCAGCGGCCGCTTTTGGAATATCAGCAGACGCTGCAATCGCGTCGATCAGTTCAGATTTATTCACACTTATCCCCTTACTCTGTGCGCAAAAAAGAATTCTTGTTGTGCGATTGGGCGATCGCTACAGGAAACGTCGTTGAGCGATGATTTATACCAAGCACCCCTGACAGCGTCAATGGGTGCTCGGGCGGCTTTTGTCATCTTTCTGGGCCGCTGTCTCATCTTTGTTGATTAATTTCACCAGTGGCGGCCTCGGGCAAGCTTTCTAATGCCAACTCAAGCACCTCGTCAATCCAATCTACGGCAACAATGTTCAGCTCAGATTGAATGTTTTCAGGAATATCCCGCAAGTCTTTTTCATTCTCTTTGGGAATCACAACGGTCTGAATGCCACCGCGATGTGCCGCCAGTAATTTTTCTTTCAAGCCGCCAATCGCCAGCACTTTACCGCGCAGGGTAATTTCACCGGTCATCGCCACATCTGCACGCACTGGAATTCCCGTAATCACAGACACCAGCGCCGTTGCCATACCGATACCGGCACTCGGGCCATCTTTCGGAGTCGCGCCCTCAGGTACGTGAATGTGCAAATCATGCTTTTCAAAGTATTCGTTATCGACACCCATGCCTAATGCACGGCTACGAACAACGGTGAGCGCCGCCTGAATGGATTCCTGCATGACATCACCGAGAGAGCCAGTCTTGATGGTGCGGCCTTTGCCAGGGGTCGCTGCGCCTTCTAGCGTTAACAGCTCACCACCGACCGACGTCCAAGCTAAACCGGTGACTTGGCCGACTTGGTTTTCTTGACCTGCCAGTCCATAACGATATTTAGTCACGCCGAGATATTCTTGCAGCAACTCACTGTCGATACTGCGCGTTACTGCCTCTTTGGCCAACGCATTGGCTTTGACTACGCGACGGCACAGCTTAGCAATTTCACGCTCCAGTCCACGCACACCCGCCTCGCGTGTGTAATAGCGAATGATGTCACGCAACTGCTCTTCGCTCAGCTCGATTTCATCGGGCTTAAGACCATTGGCCTTAATCTGCTTAGGCAGCAAATAGCGTTGGGCAATGTTGACCTTTTCGTCTTCGGTATACCCAGGAATTCGAATAACTTCCATGCGATCGAGCAACGGTCCAGGAATATCCATGCTGTTGGAAGTACAGACGAACATGACATCGGATAAATCAAAATCGACTTCAAGATAGTGGTCAGCAAACTGGCTGTTTTGCTCAGGGTCTAGCACCTCTAGCAGGGCTGATGCCGGGTCACCGCGATGATCCATCCCCATTTTGTCTATTTCGTCCAACAAAAAGAGTGGGTTTTTCACCCCCACCTTGGACATTTTTTGCACCAACTTACCCGGCATAGAACCGATGTAAGTACGGCGATGGCCACGAATCTCCGCCTCATCACGCACGCCCCCCAGCGCCATGCGCACAAACTTGCGATTGGTCGCGCGGGCAACTGACTGCCCCAGCGAGGTTTTGCCAACCCCTGGCGGGCCGACCAGACACAAGATGGCGCCACGGACTTTCTTCACTCGGCCTTGAACAGCCAAGTATTCCAAAATGCGCTCTTTGACCTCTTCCAGGCCGAAGTGGTCCTCATCAAGAATTTGTTCTGCTTTTTCCAAGCTGTGATTTACACGCGAGCGCTTTTTCCAAGGAAGATTCACCAGCCAGTCGAGATAACCGCGCACAACCGAAGCTTCTGCCGACATAGGCGACATCATGCGCAGCTTTTTCAGCTCCGCTTCGGCTTTATCGCGCGCTTCTTTGCTCATTCCGGACGATTCAATTTTATCGACAATCTCGTCAAACTCATTGCCGCCGTCTTCGAGATCGCCCAGCTCTTTTTGAATGGCCTTCATTTGCTCATTCAAGTAATACTCGCGCTGGCTTTTCTCCATCTGTTTTTTGACCCGACCGCGAATGCGTTTTTCTACCTTCAACAGATCGATTTCAGATTCCATCAGCTCTAGCAAATGCTCAACGCGCTCACGCGCATCCAACATTTCCAGCACTTCCTGTTTTTCTTCAAGCTTCAGTGAAATGTGAGCTGCAACGGTATCCGCCAAGCGACTGGCGTCTTCAATACCGGAGATAGTAGACAGCACCTCACCAGGCACTTTCTTCGACAGCTGCACATACTGTTCGAAGTTACCCGTCAACGTCCGCACCAGTACTTCATTTTGGCGTTCCGCGACTTGCTCATCGGCAACAACGGACAAGCCAGCACGCATCATTTCTTCTTGATGTTCAACGCTTTCAAGTTGGGCACGGACATCGCCTTCAACCAACACTTTGACGGTGCCATCAGGCAGCTTCAGCAACTGCAAAATCGTGGCCACGGTACCCATGCTGTAGAGACCATCGAGCTCAGGCTCATCATCGGCAGCATCTTTTTGAGCCACCAGCATGATGCGCTTATCGGATTCCATCGCCTCTTCTAGCGCGTTAATGGACTTCTCACGCCCAACAAACAGAGGAATAACCATCGATGGGAACACTACCACGTCTCTCAGCGGCAGTAGGGGTAATACTTCACGTGTCATCAAACATACCTGAATCGAGTGTATGAACTGATATTGGGGACGCTGCTTGGCAAATACAAGCGCCAGATAAAACAAAAGGAGCTTACGCTCCTTTTGTCAGTTCACTAAAGACGCTAGATTAAGCGTCGTCAGGTGATACTTTGCCAACATCGGCACTTTCATAGATGATCAGCGGCTCGGCGTCATCATTGATGACGGACTCCTCAATCACGACCTTGGCCACATGCTCTTCGGATGGAATCCGGTACATGATGTCCAATAGCGCCCCTTCCATAATGGAACGTAAGCCACGCGCACCGGTTTTGCGCTCCATGGCGCAATTAGCAATCGCTTCCAATGCGGTATCGCGGAACTCAAGCTCCACCGATTCCATCTCAAACAGCTTCTCGTACTGACGCACCAGTGAGTTACGCGGTTCTGTCAGGATACGAACGAGCGCATCACTATCGAGCTCATCCAGTGTCGCAACCACCGGCAAGCGACCAATGAACTCAGGAATCAGGCCGTATTTCACCAAATCACCGGGCTCAACATCGCGCAACACATCGCCGACAGCTTTTTCATCTTCTTTGCCTTTTACTGTGGCAGAGAAGCCAATACTGCTTTTCTCGGAGCGATCTCGAATGATCTGATCCAACCCAGCAAATGCACCGCCACAGATGAACAAAATATTACCTGTATCGACTTGCAAAAACTCTTGCTGAGGATGCTTGCGCCCACCTTGCGGCGGCACTGATGCGACAGTACCCTCAATCAACTTCAGCAACGCTTGCTGCACCCCTTCACCAGAGACGTCACGGGTGATGGATGGGTTGTCTGATTTGCGAGAAATTTTGTCAATTTCATCAATGTAAACAATGCCTCGCTGAGCTTTGTCGACATCGTAATCACACTTCTGCAGCAGCTTCTGAATGATGTTTTCTACATCCTCACCCACATAGCCTGCTTCGGTGAGCGTGGTAGCATCCGCGATGGTGAAAGGTACATTCAACAAACGAGCCAATGTTTCAGCCAGCAGCGTTTTACCACTGCCCGTCGGGCCAATCAGCAAGATATTGCTTTTGGAAAGCTCCACATCTGTTTTGCCACCACTGAATTGCAAACGCTTGTAGTGGTTATAAACGGCAACAGCCAGCACCATCTTGGCCTTGTCTTGGCCAATGACGTATTCATCCAATGTGGCTTTGATTTCTTGCGGCGTCGGCAAAGCGTCACTACTGGCCTTGCTTTCTGCTTCCTGCACCTCTTCACGAATAATGTCGTTACACAGATCGACACACTCGTCACAGATGAACACCGATGGCCCAGCGATCAGCTTGCGTACTTCGTGCTGGCTCTTACCGCAAAACGAGCAGTAGAGCAGCTTCCCGCCATCATCACCCTTGCCTTTTGTATCGTCGGTCATTCGACTGCCTCATTACGCTTGAGCCTGAAGGCATCAGGCTCGATCTTGTTTCAACCTTTCCAGGTCACAATAGCCTATCAGCGCTTTTCCAGCACCTGGTCAATCAGACCATATTCCATAGCGGCCTGAGCATCCATAAAATTATCACGCTCAGTATCTTCCGCGATGGTCTCGTAGGCTTGCCCGGTATGTTCGGCCAGAATACGATTCAGGCGTTCTTTAGTATCCTGAATATTCTTGGCATGAATCAGGATATCAGTTGCCTGCCCCTGAGCACCACCGGATGGCTGATGAATCATGACACGCGAATTTGGCACACTGTAACGCTTGCCTTTCGCTCCAGCAGCCAGCAAGAAGGCACCCATGCTACATGCCTGGCCAATCACCATGGTGCTGACATCTGGCTTGATAAACTGCATGGTGTCGTAAATAGACATACCGGCCGTTACTGAACCACCTGGCGAGTTAATGTACAGGTGGATATCTTTATCGGGATTTTCCGATTCCAGAAACAGCAACTGAGCCACGACCAGGTTGGCCATATGATCTTCAACCGGACCAACCAGAAAAATCACGCGCTCTTTCAGCAGACGGGAATAGATATCGTAAGAACGTTCACCACGGGCAGACTGCTCTACCACCATGGGCACCAGGCCGCTGGCCTGCACGATATCGGCTTGTTGCTTATTGGAGTCAATCATTCGACTCAGTACTCCCTCGGCAGATTGGAATATCAGCTCTTTAGCTATAAAAACAGCCGCATCCATAACGGAGCGGCTGTTAACAGTTTAGCCAGTTGAGCGCGCTTGTCAGTGCTTATAACAAGTTTACGCTGGCTGATTTGCCGCACGAATGACTTCTTCGTAGCTAGACTCAACATCGCTCACTTGAGCAGCAGCCAATACTTTCTCAACAACTTGCTCTTCCAGTGCCAGCGCTTCAACCTGAGATTTCTGCTCTGGATTGCTGTTGTAGTACTCGCGAACCTGCTCTGGCTCTTGATACGTGGCTGCAACTTCCTCGATCAACTGCTCGACTTTCTCAGCTGAAGGCTCCATACCTTCCGCTTCAATCGCTGCATTCATCAACAAGCCAATGCGCACACGCTTTTCTGCTTGCTCTTTGAACAACTCGGCAGGCAGCTGCTTAGGATCAAATTGCTGAGCACCACCAAACTGCTGCACCGCTTGCTGGCGCAGACGATCGATCTCTTGCTCAACCAAAGAAGCTGGCACGTCAATTTCGTTGCTATCAACCAAACCTTTGATCACTTGCTGCTTGTTCAAGGTGCGAATAGCACGCTCCAGCTCGCGTACCATGTTCTTGCGAATCTCAGTACGGAACTCAGCTTCGTCAGCTGTTTCTACACCAAACTCGTTGAAGAACGTTTCATTCAGCTCTGGCAGCTCAGGTGCTTTTACAGCATTCACTTTGATCTTGAACTGCGCCGCTTTACCCTGCAGATCTTCTTTTTGGTAATCTTCAGGGAAGGTCACCTCAATGGTGGTTTCAGCGCCAGCTTCCACACCCACAAGACCCTCTTCAAAGCCAGGAATCATGCTGTTGGAGCCCAGCGTCAGGTCATAACCCTCTGCTTTGCCACCCTCGAACGCTTCGCCATCAATAAAGCCTTCAAAGTCGATGTTGACTTGGTCGCCGTCTTTAGCCGCTGCACCGCTGTCTTGCCATTGCGCTTTTTGCTTGCGCAAGGTTTCGACCATTGTCTCTAAGTCTTCGTCTTTGACTTCCGCAGACTTGCGCTCTACCGCAATCTTAGAGAAATCCGCCAAAGCGATTTCAGGGTAGACTTCAAAGGTCGCTTTAAACTCTAAGTCCTTGCCGTCTTCATCCAAGGTTGGCTCGAAACGAGGCATACCAGCCAACTTCACATCTTGCTCTTGCACAGCCTGAAAGAACGACTGCTGCATTTGCTGGTACACCGCTTCCAGACGTGCTTGCTTGCCAAACATGCGCTTAGCCACAGCAGGTGGCAGAGGCTTATTCTTGCGGAAGCCGTTGACGCGCTGGCCTTTAGCAATGCGCTTCAGCTCAGATGTTACTTTCTCTTCCAGTTCCGCTGCAGGAACGCCAATGGTCATACAACGCTCAAGACCAGAGGTTGTCTCGATGGACACTTGCATAGATGCCTCTCAGTACAGTGAATCTCATACCGGCCATTCCCTTGGAAACAGCCACCGTCATTTAAAGGTCGCGAATTATATCGCGCCCACCCAGCAAATGCTAACTGAGTCGCATGCAGGTTAGATCAAGAAAAAATACGTATAAGAAGGCCGACTGCACTGATGTGCAGGAGACAGATAAAAAAGGGAAACAAGAGAAGAAATGGGGTGGCTGACGGGGATCGAACCCGCGACCACAGGAATCACAATCATGTGTTATTTTTAGTCATTTCAACAACTTAAAAGGATTTTTCCGAACATGCACCTTCCCTCCAGCCCCATGGATTCGTTACTAAACTACTGGATATTCCGAAAATTACAGATTGCAGCCTCAATCACTTTGCTGCTTCTATCAACCCAGACTTGCGCCAAATCAGTCGAAGTTGATCAGCTCGTCCGTGTGTACGACGGCGATACAATCACAGTCGATATCAACGGCTGGCCACCCATCATAGGGGACGATATCAGCATCCGAGTACGCGGTCTCGACACTCCAGAGATTCGCGGAAAGTGCGACACAGAAAAAGAAATGGCGCAAAACGCCCGAAACAGACTGCAGCAACTCCTTGAAGCTTCAGAACTTATCACCTTGGTCGACTATGAACGAGGGAAGTATTTCCGTCTCGTAGCGACGGTGATGGCCGACGGCAAGGACGTGGCCGAGACCCTGATCGGCGAAGGATTGGCTAGGCCTTATGATGGTGGCAAACGTGAGGGTTGGTGTGAGTAGCATTGTTTAGCTGAGCACTCATGAAATCAGTACTGGCGAAGCCCTTAGAAGCGGACAGCAGCCTTGTCTGTGTTTTCTTGGAGTGTTAGCTTGGTCGTAGTGAGAAATCGTTAAGTTAGAGCTTGAGGTATGACTGGACAGCAAGCACGTTTTTTCTCGAGTGTTTGAGAGTAAAAATCGAAGTAAGCAGTGGTCTTCCAAGAATATCTAAAGTTGCTCTAGCTCAAACACGGATACACATACTATTAACCTGTCCCATCATTACAGCCAAGGAGTGAGCAAAAATGAAAGTGTACTTATCCTTCGTTCCGCCAGGTGGCGGAGAAACCGACTACAGCCTTCTAATGGATATGCCTGAGATTCCCAGGGCAGGAGATTATCTTTCGATTACGAGACCAGGACAGGCTGGAACAGAGAACTTTGTTGTTAAGCGCACATGGTGGAACTTAGAGTTCGACGAACTCAAGTCCGTAGGGTCCACAACCGAAATCTGGGTTGAATGTGAGTTTGCACTCTCTCCTTTTTCGAGCGACAGCCATAAACGCGATTGCAAAAGATATGAAGCTGAGGAATTTGACAACTCCATGTACTAATAACTGAATAAGTGCGCACTGAACGCGTTAAAACCAGTGCGCACGTTGAACGAGTTAAAACCATGGAACTCCTCTATGCGAAACATACTAACAACTGCACTCTTGCTGTTATCTGGGTCTGTTTCCGCCCTAAATGACTACAAGTGCAAAGTCTCTTCTGCTTTCCAAGTGGACACTACCGGACAGAGGACTGAAAAATATCTAGCAAGAATGATTGGAGGTGAGTTTACAGTAGATCGACTCACAGGGTTAATGGTTGGCAACCTCAAAAATAGTTACATTACAAGCCCAGAGGTTTTAGATCTTGGGTCATCCGAAAATTCCTTCAAAGTTGTTACCACCATGAAAAATGATATAACTTCAAACATCTACGTCTTAATTGTTGATGAGTACGCTGAGGGCGTGAATAAACCGTTTATATTTACGAACAACTCCGATGTATTTTACGGGACTTGTACTCACTTCTAAATAATGATGTAACAAACCCAAAGCTAGCCCGCCCGCCAAAACCGCAACGTCGCCCAGCATAAGCTCTAGCTCCTTAGGCAGGGCTGGCAAACTTCACCATACAGTCCACGAGCAACGGTTGCAGAGGACATACAGTATGCAAAACATAGGGTATTATTCCCAAGCTTTAGACCTTGTCTCTAGGACAACCCATGATTAGCAGAAACTCAATTACGCAAAAGCTAACCGAAGGGCTTTTTGAGCTTACTGGTTACATTTGGCAGGTCGGAGCAGCAGCATCACTACTTCTTGCGCTTCTATCTTACATGTCCTTTGTCTTGGTAACCTCAATTGCAACTAAGTTTGCGGCAAGCCCAATATTGGCAGTTCTCGAAAAACTGTCATGGGTTCTGTATTCGATACCCTTGCTTTTCTTTTTGGGCGCCGCGATGTTTGCTTATAAAACATACACGGTATATCGCAATGGAAGCGGCCGATAACTGGTTATTTGATTGGCCAAATAGTTGGCTTTCGCTAGCTGATCCAGCCTATTGTTTTGTAACTACCCCCAATGAAACCCTCCAATAGCATCGAGGCTGGTGCGATTAGGACTGAGCGGCCCACTCCCTGTGGGGCCGCGCACTCTCCTTTAGGCCACTAGAGAATCTGCTTCAGTCACATTCTGCAGCTTAATCGTTCCAGACCTTATCAGCTCATCCACTTGGCCAATGATGAGTGACAGCCCCATCGCCCGAAACTCATCGACGACCAGTGGCTCACCAACCGGTCGCTCACTCAGCAGCGCCTCGACGCACCCCAAAACAGCTTGGGCTGATTCCAGGTGGTTGATCGCCTCGTACAGCGCCACCACTCCCTCTTTATCCATTACTGCTAGTGACATATATCCATGCTCCGTATCGCATATAAAGTTTAACTTAGTAACCGCACCGAACCGCTGCCTGTACCTTCGATCAGATGAAAAAAGGCTATTTGAAACAACGGTTTGGCGTGAACCTGCGAAGACTTAGATCCGACAAAGGGATCACACAGGAAGAACTGGCGGACCGGGCCAGCGTATCGCTCGTCACCATCCACAACATCGAGCACGGCATCAACGGACCGCGATTCGATCTTATCGAGAAACTGGCATACGCCATTGGCGTCGATCCCGAGGAGTTTTTCAAAGCTCAGTGAGCTTTTTATCAAAACTCGTGTTGGACAATTGTAACAAAGCGCCGCTTACAACATTGCCCAGGAATGCGCAGAAAGCCCTGCCATACTCAGATATATTGCGCACCCTTGGGTTTTTTGTAACGGTAGGTGTAAATGACAAAGCTGGGCGGTCTGTTTAAGACGCTCAGGGAAGGGCTCGGAATGTCACAAGAAAGGTTCGCAGAAGTTGCAGAGACAACTCGCTCCACTGTCGGCCGCGCCGAAAGCGGAGGGCCGCTTTACAGGTATGATTCCATCGTTGCTATAGAGGAAGAGTTCGGTGCGCCCATTGATGTGCTGCTGCAGACTGGTGCGTGGCCAGAGTGGATGGCTGACTATCGCAAACTAACACCCGAGCAGCAGCGGAAAGTGGACGCTGTCATGCGCAGCGCCTTGGAGCTACTCAAGAGCGCTGAATAGCTAGAGCGTTGACGCAGAGACGAACATGGCATCGACCTGCTCCGACGCTCTCCCCACTCCCGCCACAAGCAACTCATCAACGAGCGGATCGCTCCGGTAGATGTACCGTGATTTATGCCACTTAGCATTGGCAACGCTGCGCTTTGGCTCAGGCAACGCACTGATTGTGTCGTTAACGGCTTGCAGCAGACCATCTTCGATGAGCTGTAGCTCGGCTTGCAGCGTGGTAATGCGCTCGGGCACCAGGATTGCTGGCTCAGGCAGCGTATTGCAAATCACCCAGTCTGAGCCACTCCAGTGGGCGATCTCATCATTAGATGGATGTGGAGGATCTGCAAAAACCCAACCCTTTGGTGCAGGGGCATCATGTTCGACGCCGAGGGAATTTCCAGTGAAAACGCGCAGCTCATCAATTTGGCAAATGGTCACTCTCATACGATGGCACCTCGCACTTTGTAATCTGTACCTTGAATTGTGGAAGGCAGCTCAGGAATGGTGATCTGTGTTTGGGATTTAGCGTTGAGCACCGTAATCCCTGGCGAGCCATTTGCGCCTCCCGCTAAATACTGATCTGATGGAGAAAATCGCAAGCAATCTTGGGAGTAAACATGCGCTGGCAACGTTACCAGATTGAAGGATGGCAGCTCGTAGATTCGATTGGAAAAAAGCTTCGTCATTAAATACGCGCCATCATTGCTGATTGTTACTATTTCTGGATTGCTGCCCTGAAAGCTTGGGTCAATGTCTACATTTTCACCCAATAGCTCCAAATCATCCGAGTAAACATATATGCCTCCATCGCCACCAAAGGTGCAAAAAGCGATATAACCTCCTGCCCAAACCATTCGGTCTTGATCCAATCCATCAGCAGATATACCTGAAAATACCTCATTAGCTTCGGCTATTTTCTGCCACCCTGCTGTTTCATAGATTTCTAATCTCTTAGTGTCGTTGTTGGCAATTGCGAACTTACTCCCGTCGGGAGACCAAGCGCTCATAGACTTGCCAGGCACATCAAAAACTCTCAAAAATCCCGACGTTTGGACAACCGCCGACCCAGCATTAGTCACTATGGTCATCTGAGATCCGTCGCACTTAAACCGAACTGCCTGGCCGTAACTCGCCGAAGTAAACTGTGAATCATCCGCCAGTTTCACTGGATTAGCTATGTCAGAGATATCATACAAAGCTGTCGTAAACTGCCCCTCGAACGCTTCTCTCTGCGCCGACAAGGCAATGATATTACGATTCGCTGGATGAAAGCTAATGCCAAAAATGCCCCAGCTACCAAATGACGGAAAGCCAACATTGAGCCTTTGGCCAGAAGGTAGAGACCAAAAATAGACCCCTGTCGAGTCACCACTGACTGAAGCTGCCAAAAGACTTTCGTCTGAAGAAAAACTAAGTCCGGTAGCACGAATATTTATGCTGGTGATATTTACTTTCGAATGCAAATCATATGACCAGTATGGATACATCTCGTCCAAATCTGGGTATGCGGATTTAAGATAGCCAGAACCATCAAACGGCAGCCAGCCAGGCTCAGGCTTATTTGTACGCAATTGCACCGTACCAATTGGTGCGGCCACACCAACGGCATGCCAATACATTGAGGATTCTGGATGGACGCCTGGCTCTATTGCTGCAATATCAGACATGGGTTGCAGCGACAACCAGCTAACACCGCGGTGAGCAACGGAGACTGGTTCGTTCAAGGCCCCCGATTGCTCACTCCAACTGCCAATGAAATTGGCCGACGCGTATGCCTCATCAGCTGCCGCTTGAGCACGATCCGCCTGCTCTTTTGCCAGGGTAACTTGTTGTGAGGCATGACTGACCTGTTGCTGGGCATTCGTTACTGCTTGCTGCGCACCTGCCAACGCCTGCTGGGCAGCGCCCACGTATTGATACATCAGGCCAGCACAGTTCTTTGTCCATGCAGCTAGTGCCTCAAGCCCCTGCTGCCAGCTTGGCAGCGAGTTGAACCACCTATTTGTCGTGGCTGTAAAGTCAGCTTGGTTTGCAGCGCGGCTGGGCAAATCGTTACTGATATCTGGCACCGCCGGCGGGTCTGTCGGAGCTGTCATGTCAGGCCCTCAATATTGATGTTAATGTCGTCAAAAACTGGGTTGCTCTGCGCAACATCGATGGAACGGAAAAAGCCGAAAATCAGGCCAGTAGCCCGGCGCTCGTTGCTGATCCATACGGCCGGAACCGAGCGTAGATCGTCGAGCATGGTGTAAACAAAGTCGGCCGCCTGGGCGCTCACTTTCACTGGCACCTTCAGGCGTTTTGCACTGAGGCCTTTTGAAAAGGTGGTATTGCCAAAGTCATTTGTTTCAATGCGGCTGTAGTCCTTCATGCCTGGCGCCTGGCCGAACAACGTGTCGCCCACGCTGTGTTGCTGCCCCATGACCAAATGCCCACAACGCGCAGGCTCTCCCTCTTTGATCAAGCTGATACGAACAAGAACACCGGCATACTGCGGCAAATCGGTGATCACAAAGTCGCGACGGCGGCGAATGGGGTTAAAAAAATAGGTGTAAATGTCATACACAGCGGAGTTGTCGACCAGCTCAAACGTCTTGTCGTAGACGACGCCAGCGCCACTCACATCATCCACCACTTCAACTCGGATGGCGTCAGCGAAAGCGTTAAACACAGCAATGGCGTTGACCACGGTCTCTGGTCGATACTCGATCTGGATGCCATGGCCATCGCCGGATGAGAAAGCTGCATCAGACATGGATTGCGAGCTGACTTGATCGTCGAACAGGCGCCAGGGATTGATGGAGTCAATGCGCGTCCATTGGGTGTTGGCCTGACTGGGCTCATTGTTATCGGTAGCAACATTGGCCTGCCAGACATCCGTTCCTAAGCGCACTTTCACATCTTGTGGCCACGACTTTGCCGACCACTCTTGGATGGTGTCGTCGAGAGGGATATTGGTCACTAGCTGGGAATACGCCACTTGGGCCGGGACAACAACTTTCATCTAGCCCTCGCATACACGCCCATGCGCGCCATTTCTTCTATTGAGTCGGCAGCCGATGATGAAGCCACGGAAATATTGCGCATGTAACCTGATTGACTCTCTAGCAGGGTCACCGCTCGGCGCATGACGGCAAGTAAAGCTTCTTGCGAATGACCACCCGACACTGCACGTCGTACCGTGTTTGCTACGTCGGCGGTCAATACCATTTCATCTCTGTGTAATTCGGCTCGATATCCGTCGAATGGCACACGATTGAGGCCGGCAGCATGCGATCCGTCAGGTCGGCCCCAGCCCTGAACAGCCATCCCACCGGCTTGCAGTTCAGTAGGTCTTGGATTGCGCTCTGCGATTATGGCTGCCTGCAACGCTTTAATTGACTGATCGACGGATTGCACCGACGTGTCTATGCCACGCAACTGGTTCAATTGGTCTTGCTGGTCATCCAACAGCTCTTGAAGGCGCTTTTGCTCTTCCTCGGCGGCATCTTCCAGCGTCATGATCTGCTCGTCAAAACTGTCCTCGATAACGCTGATCTGGCGATTAGATGCGGCCAGTTGTCGTTCGGCGGTGCTGAGCTGAGACTTGTCCTTGTCCTCCACCTGTTCAAGCACGGCAAGAAACTTGCGCTGCTCTCGGTCGTAGTCGACTGCCGTGCCGAAGTCCTGCGCACTGATATTCTGGGCTACAGCCAGCGCCTCGCCCAGATCCGTTAAGCTACCGCCGCTGGCAGCCAGCTGGAGCTGCTTAAATGCGGTATCGCGATCCAGACCAACACCGGATTGCTGGGCCAAACGGTCGTATGCGCTTTCAATGTCGCGCAGCTCGTTTTCGATCGCGCGCACCCGAGTGCGGGCAGATTCTGTTGATAGGTGCGCCGCTTCGATGGCTGAATTTTTCTGCGCCTGCAGTGCAGCACGCTCGGCGGCTAACTGTTCGTTAATGTCGCTAATGCGCTGATTGGCGCTGCTGCTAAACGCAGAATAGGCAGCATCCGTGGCGCTCTGAATCGATGCCAGTGCCTCAGTTGCACCTGTTTCAGCGGTTTGATAAAACTCGACCAGTGCACCGCTGGAGCGTGTGAACACCTCAAGCGCAGCCCTGCCAGCTTCGGTTTTAAGATCCAAACCGTAAATTAAATCAGCTACGCCGTCTTTTGTTTCAGGCAGCTGGATATTCAGATCTTTGTATTTTTCGTTGAGTTGATCCAGCTCTTTGCGCAGTTTTTGCTCGTTTAGCTCGGCTTTTTTCTCATCGCTTAAAAACTCATCGGCCAGACGCTGACTCGCAGACGCCAACCCCGCTGCATCGCCGAACACGTCCACTAGATTGGTCGCTGCATCGCCAAGCTCAAGACCTGTCAGGTCGGCTAGCGAGTCGTTTAGTCCCAGAAGCGCGCTGTCGACCACAGTGGCGTTGCGGGCAAATTTTTGTAGCACCTGGCCGGATGATTCGCCTACTTCGTCAACAAACTCGCGAATGTCTGGGATCAACTGATCCGCAGCCTGATTTAGACCCGTCCCGAAAGTTTCGCCGATAACTTGGATGAATTCTTCAGCGCTCAGATCGTCCAGGCTGATCTTTCCCAAATCTAACAAAGCCGCGCTAAACTCGCCTGATAACTCTATACCTAGGGCGTCGGCAGATTGCACCAGCACGTCTCCGATGCTACCTATGGCGGCGTCAAATGGTGTTGTCAGATCGGTGATTTGGTTTGCTATATCCTCAACCGCAGCCGCTGCGTTTTTTCCAAAGCCTTTGCCAGAGGCATAAAATTCAGCCCCTGATGGCCCGAACTGAATCCCGACATCTCTCACGCCAGGAGCATCTTGAATCTCGCCAAGAACCGGAGCTGCCGCAGCTGCAAAAGCGCCTATAGATTGGTCAGCACCCTGCTGGGCAGCCAGTAATTCTCGGTTTACTCCAATCAGCTCGCCAAGGGCGTCGGCAGTCTGTTGCGTCGCTTCTGCGATAGACTGGGATTTGTCGTTAATGCCGCCCAGCACGTCGCCAGTATTTTGCCGAGCCTGCCGGTCAGCCGTTGGATCAACGTAAGTGTCATCGTTGCCGCCAAACAACGATCCGCCAATAGCGCCACCAATCACCATCGCAATCGGATTGCCTGCCGATAATGCCGCCGCAATAGATGAGCCCAAGACTGAGCCGATCTGCTGGCCAGTGCCTTCCCAGTCGCCACTAATTAATGCGTCCGTCAGGCTGGCCGCAACGGATTCCATCGCCCGCTCAAAGTCTTTTTCTACTGTAACCGATGCCTCACTGGATGCTTTATCCATCTGAGCGACAAACGCTTCGTAATACTCTTTAAACTGGTCCTGATCGATGTCACCGCGCTGAAGAGTGGCATTCATTATGGCAGCGGCGTTAGACAGCTGCTGCATGCGGTTGTAGGCAGGATCTACTGCGCGACGCAACGCATCCATTGCCTTACGGGATTCGGCAATTTGCAGGTTAGTTTCTAGGATGCCTGCCGCTTGGCCGGCGCCAACGGCGTTTGACATCGGCTTGCCGGCTTGATTTGCTGCGTCGCCGACCTTACCGAGGCCTTCAATTACTTGATCTAGCCGTTTGCTCCCTGCCAACGGCTCATTAAATAAATCCGACGCCTTTTGCTTAAGGTCTTTAAGACCCTCATCCAGAGCACCTTCCGCCTGATCCAGCTCATCACGCACACGCTGGCCCAGGCCGTTCAGCTCAATGCCTTCAATAAAGTCGAACTCAACCCCGGGCATTTTGTTTGCCCAAGTGATTGCCTGATTCCCCAAGCCAATCATTTTGTTAATGGCATCGACTGGGCCATTTATGATGACATCAGCAACTCGCAGCAACTGCCGCCGCATCAATAGCGCTACATTGGCAACTGTTACACCGGCCAAATCGAATACACGGCCGACGCCATCTGCCCCATTCATCACAAACTTAATGGCCGTGAGCGTGCCTTCTGCACCTCTCACAACAACATTCCCCATGCCGCCGGCTTCTTTTGCTGCAGACGAGAATTGCTTGGCGACATTCTCGATTACTGGAGCCAGCTGTATGGCCAAGTGCGACTGCAGCGATTCCGTAACCAGACCGATACGCGCCCAAGCATCGTTTGCTTGCTCGACCTTAGCGGTATCGACCTCATTCAAGCCAAGCCCGTAGTCTTCAACTTCACGCCGCGCTGCTCGGATAGCATCGCCGCCGGCGCGGAAAAACTGGTTGGCATTGGCTTGTTCAAAACCCAACGTCTGCACGTGGCGCGCAGTTTCTTGTGCAGAGAGACCTGAATCACGCACCGCATCAGCGATCATCGCCAGGCGTTCATCAGCATCCACGCCGCGCAGCTCATCCAGATCAAGGCCCAGAGCCTCGACGGCTTTGGCATACTCGCCGACACCCATTTCTGCTGCACCTAACCGACGATTAAGCCGAGCCAGGCCCATGGCCATGTTATCGACACCGCCGTCGCTGGCAGCGAGCTGCACGGCACGAACGCCGGTGACCGTGGCATCAAGTGAGCGTGATAGCTTGGCTTGAGCATCGACGTTTTCGAGACCTTTCTTTGTCATCAGTGCCAAACCACCAATGGCGGCAGTCGCACCAACGGCACCAAGGGCTGCAGCACGCTTTGCAAGGTCGCGAACAGAGACGTTTAGATTGCTGAGTTTGCGGTCGGCTTTGACGCTCTCGTCGCCAACCGACTTAACGCCCTTGGCGCCTTTGTCGCTGGCTTTCTCGCTGTCACCTAATGCACCAGAGAGCTTCTCGACCTCATCACGCGCACCGGTTACTTCAGCGCGAAGCCCTTTGTTGTCGGCCGAAAGCGTCAGTTTCAACTCAAGGTTTTTAGTCACGACGATCGCTCATTGCATTAAGTGCACCGATTTCGATTAAGCGCACTTTTTTAAAGGTTTCAGCGGTGTCATCAACGCCCATCATGCGCATGACCGATTCCACCGCGGTGTAGTCCAGTCCTGTTTGAACACCGGTCATGCCGGCATATCGCCACTGGGTGGCGCTAGAGCAAAAAACCTCGAAAGCCTTGAGGTTTTCTTCGTAAAGCTCGAACTCATCTGGCTCATCCGCTGGTAGAGATGAGGCCTCCATGCCAAACGCAGCCAGGTCATCATCGAGTGTTTCTTTGCTGCTGGACGCACCCAACACCCAGGCGCGACCAGCATCCCTTAGGTTTTGCTCTGGCCCTTTTTTGCGTAGCTGTCCTGGTAGGCGGACCAGATGGCCTGCGCCACGTCAGGATCAGAGCGCAGAGCCGCGAGCATGGCCTCGCCAGTCAGTGGCTCGTCGTCATGGCCGGTTAGCTCAATGCCTTCGGCGCCCACAAAGATGGCATCTAGGGCTTTCTGATCATCGGTACCCAAGCGCTCCATCTCGGCGGTGTTCAGCGTTTTAAAAATACCGGTGAACTCGCCCTGCTTTTCTTCGTCACCTTCGCGATAACTAACGGTCACAGGGTATTGGTAGGTGCGGTCAGTTTTGATCTTGAACATGAGGCTCACTTAACGGTTAGGACCAGCTCGTCATTGCCGGCATCAGGGTTAATGGTCAGGTTGAGTTGCAGCATCTGCACGCCGCTCAAGTCAGATTCGGATGGCGATCCTGTGCCGACTTTGGGGCAATCAATCTGCACGATGTTCCCAGCGGTTTTGCCATGGACCAGCTGCAGTGCACCGAGGTCGCCAGCCAGCGCCTTGTCATACAAGTTGATGGTGGCCAGATCAGGCTCTTCGACGGTGACGCTGCCACTTGGCGAGCGGCCATTGATCTCAATCGAGCTGCCAGCACCCACCACTTGGTGTTTCACCACATCATTGGCCATGTCGATGCTGAGGGTGTTAAACGACAGCCCCGCTCCGTGCAAACTGAACGTTGGCGTATTGCTGGTGGTGACAGGAAGTGGCACTTGATAAGAGCTGAAATCAGCGTTGCTGGGCATGGACTGCTCTGCCACCGGTTCAACCAAGCCTTTGAAGCTGAAGCTCATCACCGGGATGCTGTTCACATCCAGACTGAACGACACTGAGCCACGGCCGCCGGTGAACTTGTGCAGCTTGCTGTCACGGTTAATGTAAGCCGTCAGCGACTCTTCTCCCCCGGTGATCGGGTTGTACGTCACATCGGTGCCAGCGTTGACGGTCTCAGCAAAACCGCATGCTCGCAGCAAAGGTGCCCAAGCTGGCGCTGTGCCAGCAGCACCAGAACCTGCCAACTCGACCTCCACGGTCAGCTCGACATGCTTCTCACCGGCAATGGTTTGTGCATTGCCGAAAAACGGACGATCTAGCTCGCGCTGAATATCGTCACCGGCCATCGGCGTAACGCTAATATTGCGCGTCAGGATGGCGTTCAGTGCCGCAGTTGGACTGGCGTCAGTCGCGTACGCGCTTTCGATTTTTGCCAGCATCAACCGGCGTTTGCTTCGGTTCTTCATGATCGGTCACCGTATCTTGGGTGTCGGTTTTGATAGGTGCCGTCACCGGCGCCAACTCATCCCCTGTAATCTGGTATTGGCCACCCGTCTGGGGCAACGGGCGCCTAACAGTGACTATCACGACCCACCATTGTCGGTTGATGTGCCAGCTTCATCGTCAGCTGCACTCGTCACTTTTGAAACAGATTTGGTTGAAGCTTTGGGTGTCGATTTGCCAGACAGCTGTAAGGCTTTTTTGTCATTGCTGTGACGTTTGACTCCCTCATAAACTGCGGGCACATCCCCCATCACTGCCTCGCAGTCCTCGACGTAGTCGCTTGCAGCTGCGACTTCTGAATTGCGGATCTTGGCGCCAGAATCGTGTGCCAGCTTCATTTGCTCGCGGCTAGGACTACCAAAGATGAAGTACAAAACCTGTGATTTATCCATGACTTAGCGCCTCTTATTGAGATTTGACTAGAACACCTGCGGTGTCTTTCAAGCTGCTGGCGAATAAATCCCAGCTAGCACCAGAGGCCAGTGCAGCATCGCTCGGAGAGGCCCCGCCGTTCTCCGAGTTCCAGGAATACCCGAGCAGACCGAGCATGAAGTTGTACTCGCCTTGATGGGTGACAGTGATGTTTTCACTGCCAGTGTTTTCTTTGGTCACGGAGATCAAAGAGCCGGTTTGGACTTGGACAGCCCCCGGCACCAGCCCAAGAGTGTGATACGTATCTGGAGAGCCTGCGGTCATCAAAGCTGGGGAGTCGGTCACCACATAACGCCGGCCGAGCTTGTCTTCCATCACGTTGATGTCACCGATGTTGAACAAGCGATTGGTGTTCTGAATCGCCTCGTCAATCAAGTCGTGCCAAGTAGTGCCGTGCATCATCCAGCAGGCCAGCGACTGGGAGCGATCGCCAAACTTGCTCGCACCGCGGTTCAGTGCCGGCAGACTGATTTTTCCAGCAGTGGCGTCATGAACAAGTTCGGTCTGACGCTCAATGGCGGCACGCACGGCCATTACGGACGTGTTGATGTAGTCTTTTAGCATGGCGGCCGAGGCCTGTTCGCCGATGATCAACCCCGCCTCTTCTTGGCTTTTGCCTAGGCGGCGGAACTGCTCCATGGTCCAATCAATGGGACCAATACCACCATCTACTTTGACCGAGCGGTCGGTACCCTGCCGGATAGATTTTGATATGACTGAGCCATTGCCACGAGCATTCCGGCGTCGTGCCAAGCCAGAGATCAGCTTGTAGCTGGCCTCTTCCAAGTAGTCGCCGATATGCTCAGCGCTACCAATCACCAAAGCACCTGCGGATGCCTCATTAAATTTCTGTACGTTCTGATCGATGGTTTCCGTTGCGACCAGCTGCACTTGTTTGTCGAAGACCGACATGTTGGAAACGGACATAGTTATTCACCTGATTTGGATCGGAAGTGATCGAGCTTCTCTTCCCGCGACATCTTGGAAAGATCGCCTCCGTGTGCGGATCCACCATCTCGGTCGTTCCCGCGATAACCAGAGCCTCGCGCCCCAGAGGATTTAACGAGTTGCGGTTTGTCTGCAGCGAGTGCATCCACCGCGTCTTTAACTGGCATGAGTTTGTCGCCACGGCGGATGAATGGCGTTTCACCATCAAACTCAACGGAGCTACGCATGGCTTGGTTAACGATTTCAGAATCAACGAAACGATCAGCAATGGCCTCGTTGAGCTCGCGATGAAACGCTTCGTCGCGCTGCTGCTTCAGCATCGTTTCAATCTGGGTTTGCTTGTCAGCCAGGTCGGTTTCCAAGCGCTTATTTTTGGTTTCAAGCTGCTTCACTGCATCCGCCTGCCCTTTGGCATCCGGCAAACTTTCCAGCTCATCAAAAGATTCGATGCCCAGCTTTTCCAGCAAGCCAGTATTCTGCTGCTTCAGTGATTCGTTCTCTGCTTTGAGCGTTTTGCGGCCGCTGATCGACTCTTGTCGAGCCTGATCGCGCTGGCCCTCCAAGGTCGAAACGTACTCTTTCAGCGGCTCAAACTTATCGCCCAGTTGCTCTCGTAGTGTTTCTAAGTCCATCAGCATCTCGCTTTCGGGTGGTTACTGATCAGTAGTGAGGCTTGATGGTCTCGCGCGCGCGTTCTTTTCTTTGGCAAAGATTCGGTCAGCTGCATGACAGGGTTGCGCCATTAACGAGGGGCGCTCATGTCGACGAATCAAACGATGAAATTTTTGGCGGATGCCCTACACGGACGTGGTGGCTTTGCCGACGGCAGTTATCTGATCAAGTATCCGCGCGAGGGCGATAAAAAGTACGAGCGGCGCAAAGAGATTGC
This sequence comes from Bacterioplanes sp., assembly GCA_965233665.1. Lineage (GTDB taxonomy): Bacteria > Pseudomonadota > Gammaproteobacteria > Pseudomonadales > Oceanobacteraceae > Bacterioplanes. Next base: position 69,040 of record CBDDTG010000068.1, read on the forward strand.
TTGGTACAGCAACCCGATGAACCAGGCATGCAACCGCTTTGTAGGCTTTATCAAGAAGCGCGCCGTGTCACGAGATCTGAGCGGAGAGTTGTTGGAGCAGTTCGCGAAAGACTGCAATTGGCGCGGCGATTCAATCGGCGGGTTCTGGTCGCGGTTCATGATGGAGGCAAAAGCCAGAGGCAACATGATCCTCTTAGTGGAAATGCCAAAGAAGCTTCCAGACGACAAGGCGACGCAAGTCAAAGAGCGAGCATTCCCGTATCTGGTGCCGATCACCCCGGAAGACATCGAAGATTACCGGTTAGATGAGCGCGGACAGCTGGCCATGCTGGAAGTACCCGGCACAGATGAAAACGGCAAGCCAGTGACAAGAGGCTGGGACACCGAGCGCTGGTATGTAAAGCGAGAAGGCAATGAGATTGACGGCGGCGACCATGGCCTTGGCCGCTGCCCTGCCATTACATTCAGTGAGACCGGCAAATTCTTGGAGCCGGGCCAGTTTGCACCTATCGCTTACCTTTCGAAACGCCTCTACAACATGCAATCGGAGCTGGACGAGCTGCTACGCAGCCAGACGTTCAGCCTGCTGACCTACCCCGTTGATCCGCAAGAACTGAGTAGCTTTGTTCAGGGCGATGATGCAAAAGCAGTGGCTGAGACGATAGGTACCGAGAACATGGTCGTGCATGGCGCCGGTGCTCAGCCTGACTTCCTCAGCCCAGACACCACGCCGACGGAGGCGTATTACAAAGCGATCGACATGATCATACGGCGAATCGATGAAGTCGGCCTCAACGTTCAACCACCAGAGCAACAGGAGAGCGGCATCGCAATGCAGCTGCGATTCCAGCTACTCAATGCCTCACTCAGCTCATTCGCCACACGCATGCAGGACTTCGAGAACCTGATGTGGGACGTCGTTATTACTTGGCTAGATGGAAGCGGATCAGCATCAGTGACCTGGCCAACCGATTACAGCCTGGCCGACATGCAGACTGAGATTTCCACCCTACAACAGATGCAAATGGCCGGCGCGCCAGATTCCTACGTTAAGGAAAAAATGAAGCAACTGGTCTCGCTTGACTTGGGTTCGTCGAACCAGAAGCTCATCGGCCAAATCAACACAGAAATCGACGAGATGGAGCATGACGATGATCAAAGTCAGTTCTGATGGTATCGAAGACGTTATTCGGCGCCTCAATGACATCCCCGGCCGTGGCGATCAATTGGTGACTAACACTGCGCAGGATGTGTTCAACGCCGTGTTCAGCCAAGCAGACAAACACACAAAGAGCGGCACACTGATCGATTCGCTGTCGCTCAAGAAGGAAGCGAACGGGTTCACCATCCAGCATGACCTAAATCGAGCCCCGCACGCCGAGTTCGTTCACTGGGGCGCCAAGCCTCACACCATCGAACCGAAAGACAAGTCTGTGCTGCGCTTCCCTGCCGGCAACGGCTTTGCCTTCGCCAAATCGGTCAAGCACCCAGGTTACGAGGGCGATCCATGGCTGGAAGACGGCCAGAACTCCGCTGAGAAGATCTTCAACGAACGGGCAGCCGAGCTGCTGGGAGATGATTGATGTCCATCACGTACGACGACAAGTTTTTAGGTGACCGCGTCACACCCGACATTGAGCAACAAGCGACTACGGACGTAGCCGAGCTGGGCGAGTTTGAGGACTACTGGCGTGACCGCTTGATCAAGCTGCGTGCCTACATTCTGGTGTGCCTTATCCATCAGAGCGAAGCCGACGACATCTATGCGTCGAAGCTGGGCAGCTACCGCAAGGAGTTCAACGACGCTGAGCGATCGGCTAAGCGCTCGCAATCGACCACCACAGGCAAATCGCCAGGCCTGATCAGCATTCCGGTGGAACGCGCATGATAGAAGCAAAACTGCAGGACATGGTCGCGGCCTTAGGCCAACTGCCGGGCATCAAATCGGCCAAACTTGGGCTGGAGAAAGGCATCAGCCACACGGACTATCCCATCATTCGAGTGGTGCCAGGCCTGCTCGGCCCCGAGGAAAACAGCGCGGGGCATCGACAGGTTGAGCTGATGATCTATTTTGGCGAAGCGCTAACAGATTCAGACGGCCTTGAATCAATCTACAGCAAGCAAATGGCGATGGAGCGGCAAATCATCGAAGTGATGGAGTCCGGTCCCTGGGCAGCTGTGCGCAAACGTACGCTGCTAGATCAGGACCGGATCGATAGCTTTAAGGTGTTTCAGGCGGTGTTTGGGGTGGTAATTTGAAAAATAAACTCTATGCCTCATCAGATTAACTTAACCTCTCTTAAGGGTGCATACCCACCTACTTTGAGAGGAAATTTTGCCGCACAGAGATCATGAAAATTGGTCGCGTCCAAAGGATTTAGCTACCAGTTCTATAGCCATATTCGAATTTGGCCAGATAGCCTCCAAAGGCATACTGTAGCCAGAAACATATCTTTCCGTTGACGTACGCAGAAGTTCCTTCTTCAAACGCATTAACACCGTAGTCCAAGACCAGCAATCATACGACTAATACCCACTAGCTCTCATATTATAGTCGTCAACTAAACTTTCAACATCCCTTGGAACTGTACCAACATCCCACTTTCTGTATATTTCTTGCAATTTTCCCGAACCTACCAGCTCTGGAATCCTTCGGTTATAGATTTCAATCAAATAACCCGACAAATCAGAATCAGAAAAACCCACGTACACATTTGTCTCTAGAAAATCGTGCATTTCAAATCTATTGATTCTTAGCCCCGCATCTTGCAATGCCACTGCAATCTCATCCCACTCGTGGATCAGTACATCAATCTTCCCTTGAACGAGCAATTTCAAGCCGTCATCAATACTGCGAAACTCCCGTAGAGTAAAGTTCCGCTTATCTTTTGGCATCAGTTCATAATCTTTCATCCAGCCGATAGTTTTATCATCGAGTGTTTCTTCACCATTCCAAGTTATACCTTTGTCGACTAGATACAGAGCAGCCATTCGCTCTACGTCAATAGCATATTTTGGAAAACGTAGTGATTCCTCCGTATCCAGTGACTCGCCGACAATTGCATCGTAAATCGGATATTTGGTCACCATTTTCATAGCTCTATTCCAAGGAACGTTCGCATGCTTGAACCGTACACCTTCTGGCTCGTAGATTGCACGAAGTAGCTCCCAGTACAGGCCTGTTCCATCCTTGTTAGTAAATTCGGGCCACTCCGGAGCAACAAAGCTCACCACCTTTACATGCTGTGAAGTGAAACCTGATTTTGGTGATTCTCCAGATGCATTAGCTGCTAAAGAGAATATTATTATTAGTATCAAATGCTTCATATTGCCTCCATAGCGCAACGTAAAAATAAACGCTGCGTGGTGATATGATTAAATTTATTATCTTTAAAACCCAAAGTTAGAGCTTGACCTGGCAAGAGACTCACCAGGTCAGTTGAAGTTGGTTACAAATGACGGCTATAAGGATCAGGTTTTAGGGTATTGGCAAAACCCTCTAGGCCGACAGTCTCTTTATCGCCGAAGAAGAGCTGCCCTCCTTCAACAAAATATATGTCAGAAGGCTTGGGAGTATCGTTACCCATCAAGCTTGATGAACAATTTGAAACATCAAGTCTTACACCCAAATCAAGTAGTTTGTTATCACATCTATATTTGTCATTGAAGGCGTCAAGCCATTGAGCATCGTGTGCAACAATGCTCGCTGAAGTGATGCCACCCTGCATCGTTGCAACTGTTTGCCCAGAGCCTAAAATTCTAGTGCCACCAAATGATGCCACACCCTGAAGGCTGATATCACCAGCAAGATAAGTACATGAAGTGTCTAAGTACACCTGACGCTTGAATGAATAAGCTCCATGATACAAAGAGACGGTCGTATATTCCGACGTTTGGTTTCGTTTGGTTTGGCAGCCAGAGCTCCATGTCCCCTGAAGCAAATCCTTCTCAGGGGCGCCAGCAATGTCTTGATTTACAATATCACCATGAAGCGACGATCTGAATGTACGATCAAACAACCAGACTGGTGTATGTCCGCCAATGCTCGAGGTAACCTCATGATCTCTTGCCATAGTTAAAAGTTTTTTAGGCGTGAGCGATGAACTAGCCCTTGAGGTGTCTACTAGTGTGTTGCAAGTATTATTACTCACGACAGTCCCTGAACCTAAAGCCGTTCCGCTCTTTTGGTTTACGCACTCATAGGATGCTGTTGGCTTCTTCTTAATGGTTATAATGTTACTGGATATCTCAGTATCTAAGATACCTTCTTGTAGGAACAGCCCGTGTAACGATGAACTAAAAATCTCATTTCCATTAATCGAGCTATTTTTGACATCCTTAACGCTTAACCCACCATTCATCTCATTCCCATGGAATTCTAAACCAGAGACTCTAATCAAACTTGAATAATAGGACTTTTCTTCGCCACCGGAATAGCCCATTAATAGTATTATTTCCAAGGGAGAACTTATAATCCTTATACTCATCCTTCCAATTCACAATGGCCAGCCTCACTGGAGAGATACCAGGAACGCTCGAATCCAACCGTATATCATTGTCAAGTATTGAAACACCATCAACACCATTGATTACAGATATCCCATACTGGTCTGCTTCAATTTTATTTCCAATTATTGAAGCTTCTTTCAACCCCCCCAGTTGATCGGATCTTGGCCCTGGTCCGATGTATATCCCAATTTTAACGTTTTTAATATCGTTACTGTGGACTTTCACTCCCCTACCCGTGGCAAGAATCCCTGACGTGGTACCTTCATATCCTTTGCCGCCGTTAACGATGTTATCATGAACTATATTGTCAAAAATCTGATGGTCGGCATCAAATGCAGCCGCCCGACCTGTCAATATGTAAGATACGTCGTTGTGTCTTATTCTCACACCATTTCCCAGCAGGTTTGTTATTGCGCCCTCCATTACGTTTCCTTCAAATATAATCGAGCCGCCAGAGTCCCCTGGCTGAATTGTATGAGGGGACACATAGGGAGATGGCGACACATAATCTGAAGGCATTGCCGTTGACTTATAGACGTGGAAGCTACCCTTCCCTTCATGAGTGTTATTAATTATCTTAGCGTCATATACTTCTTCAAATATATAAGGCTCAATGTCAATTGGAAGACCTGGAGGAATCCAATTTGATGACGGTAAGTTAACCATTGCGTTTTTGAAATGATTCCCTTCAATCAAAGTGTTATATGCATAGGTTAAACTAATTGAGTTTCTTCTAATTCGATCAAATGTACAATTCTTGATAGTTATGTTTCGTGAGCCATAAGGTACCAGCTCTGATCCGGTATCAGTAGTCTCTGTATATCTGTAGCCAGCAATGGAAACACCATCACCCGTAGCATCTTTCATGTAGACACCATCAATTGTGACATCCTCAGCATGCCATAGGGCAATCAAATGGCCCCATTCGTGAGTTCCTCCCTCTGCGGTATATATATGATCTTCTCGCTCACCTATGAGATTACCACCAAGAACCTTAACATTCTTAACATTGGTGTATCGATCACCAAACTGGCCGGTACGATTCTTACCATTTCCTATGCGGATAAGCTCATGAACACTGGCATCAGTTTTATACACTCTAATATATACGTTATTAGTCATATCCAGAGTGAAATTCGATGGCAGCTCATATGGAGCATCATTCGAAGAAAGGCGATTCCCTGAAACAGGGTGGATGTAGTAGTGACTTGGAAATACATAAGCATCCAAATTTTCTATCACTAATGACCGAGCATTTAGATCACTCAGCTGTTTGATTAGCTTTCTAAATGCAGCTTTGTTGTTTTTTGCAACAACTTCGTCATTATCGTTCTCTACTATCCCCCAGTTCCCTTTATGGAGCGTGTATACAGGGTTAGAAAGGCTAGCTGTACCATTTATAGACAGAGTCTGATTCAGGAATTCGCCATCAATTTTTCCATTTGTAAGATTCAGCACCCCATTTACAATAATCCACCTTTATATATAAGAGATATGTTCTCCTTCAGCGAAAGCGATGCTCCCCCTAGATCGACGACACAATCAATTTCGAGTGCCGTATTTTCTGTTGTCTCGTTGATGTCAAAAGGACATTCTTGAGCGGTGTTCACCTCATCTTCAGTTGTGACTTTAAACTCAGATACCTGAACCCCAACCTTAACTGAAGCAACAGTATCCTTAGAGTATTGCTCAGGCGTCATAATTCGCACCACAACATATCGTTATTGGACACTTTGCCAGCATCTGTCGAAAAGCACTACCATTAAGGCTGTATTCCCCATTCTCAACCTGAATGGGGACTTCAGCATTAATCCCTGTGATTCTGACTGGACTTGAGTAAACTAGCTTTGAAAGAGGTGCGTCAACTATCGAGGGAAACGAAAATGGATCCGGGGTGGTGTCGGGTGTCTCATCACTTACAGGTTGTGCACGAGTAGTGACTTTGAAATCAAATGATTTGTCACCAACGGTTAATGACGACATCACAGTTTTGCTGTATTCACTGGGCGCATACAGCCTAACAGTAACTTTATCATTATTTTTGACGACGCCTTCAGCCAAGCTAAAGTCAGAACTGTTTATACTGTACTCACCATTGTGACTGATATACCAACGCTTGTATTGATGCCTTGGATTTCAACCGTATTCGAATATATCCACTTGGTAACATCAGCATCATTGACTTCCTCAAAGATAAAGGCATCTGGCGTAACATCAGGCACTGGATTTATGGTTGGGTCTGTAGTTGGATCACCATCCCTAGTAGTGACTTTGAACTCAGAATAGGTCTCGCCAACCTGAATGATCGCAGTGGAAGTTTCCTTATTCGCATCACCAGTAAACACGCGAACTTTTAAGGAGTCCTTGTCTTTAGCCTTACCAGCCTTTGACGTATACGCTGAACCATTGATGCTGTACTCGCCATTTTTTATCGCCACATCAACTTGCGTATTGATTCCTTCGATAAGAACTTGATTTGAATACACCCACTCAGCGTGATCCGCGTCATGCTGGTCAGTGAAAACAAAACGGTCTGGTTTTGAGTCGTAAGTGGTTTCTCCCGGAGGGGTGCTAGGGTTGCCGGTTCTACCGTCCCGACCTCCTCCTGCTGAATCACAAGCACTTATCGCAAAGGACAAACAAATAGTGGCTAACTGCCAACTAATGATCTTTGGTTTCATAGCTTACCTGCGTAATCGTTTTGTAACATCCCTATGGTGATGACACGTCCGTACTACAAATGTAATCGGCTCTCACATCGGCTATCTGTTAACCATGTCTCAGAACTTGCTATGAAATTTTGGAAGGGGATAGCTGAAAAAATGGAATAGCAGCACTATTGCTGCTCTTGACTGGTACTGGCGTACACGCAATGCGACTAAGGTCGCACAACTTGACGTAAGCGATCTACCTACTTGCCCCACCATGCAACAGCCCCGCCACCAGATCCAACTAAAAATCGCACTCTAGTACTAAAGGGTTTCTTTTTCGTGCAGAGTAAATGATAATCACTCGCGTTAAATGGATTGATAACTAAATCCTTGACCAAACCATTACCGATTAAATTGGATTGCCAGCAGATGCACACAAGTCGCCTGTCTCTAAAGTTATTAAGTACCTGCCTGTGGCTCCCAGTGCAGGCTACTGCCCATCTCGCGCATGCAGATGAGGCTGAATATGCTGACCTGGAAATAGTGACGGTGACGTCTGGGAATGCTGCAGAGACCTCGATCGAGGTCCAAGATACGGGCTTCAACATCAATACCATCGATACCGCAGAGTTCTTAAATTTCAGCAAGGACTTACAACAAGTCCTCAACACCAGCCCCGGCATTATCGTCCGCCAACGTGGTGCACTGGGGTCGGATTCTGAACTATCAATTAATGGTTTGTCGGGCAACCAGGTGCGATATTTTCTCGACGGTATACCCATGGAAGCGTTCGGCACTGCGCTTCGCATAAGCGATTTGCCCGTCAATGTGGCTGAGCGGCTGGATGTCTACAAAGGTGTGGTGCCGATCTCCCTGAGCGCCGACGCTCTGGGCGGCGCCGTGAATATTATTACGCCCGCTGCAGATGAAGATTACTTCAACGGCGCGGTGAGCTACGGCTCGTTTAATACCGTGCGCAGCTCGTTTAACAGTCAGCACAGCCAAACCAGCAGTGGCGCGTTTGTGCGCCTGAGCGGCTTTTTTAATCACTCCGACAATGATTATGAAATCGACAATGCACCCGTTACTGACGAGCTGGGCAATGTGCAAGAAAGCGGCAGCGTCCGCCGCTTTCACGATGCCTATCGCTCGCACATGCTCAGCGCCAAGCTGGGGCTAAGCGATCGTACTTGGGCCGATGAACTGTCACTGGGCATTACCACCGCCGCCAATCGCAACGAGTTGCAGCACCCGACTACCACGGTGAATCAGGTGTATGGCCAATACCACAGCACCAACCGTACTTGGCTGTCGACCTTGGTGTACAAACTCAGTGATGATGATTCTGCCCTTACTGGCTATTTGCTGAGCGGCCGGGTCGATGAGTCTTATGTCGACACCGCATCGCGGCGCTATCAGTGGGATGGCTCTTTTACACCGAGAAACGACCAGCTGGGCGAGGTCGGCAACCGCAGCCGTTTAACCGTCACCGATGACTTAGTGCGTGCCAATGTGTCTGGCCGTTACCACCTGAACGATAACGTCAGCATTGGCAGCGCTTTGTCGATGAATCGTACCGAACGCTCCGGCAAAGACTCGCTGCAACCAGCAGTCGACGTTATTGACAGGCACCAATCAGCTGACGAAAAATGTTTTTGCCCTAGATAGCAGCCAAACCTTATTCAGCGAGCGCCTGCGCAGCACCCTATTCTGGAAGCATTATTATTACCAAGCTGAAGTCAGCTCGGTGCGTACGGAAAGCTTTAATCAACGCTTTGCCAGCAGCAAAGAAAGCGGCAGCGCAAACGGTGTTGGCCTGGCCCTGCAATACCAGCCCTGGGACAGCACTACGGTTAAGTTCTCGCGTGAAAAAGCCTACCGCATTGCCGAGCCAAACGAGATGCTCGGCAACGGCCAGTTCGTATTACCAAACCCGGATTTAAAACCCGAGCAAAGTACCAACACCAACATTGGCACCAGCTACGGCACGTTGTTGGACTCATGGTATCTGGGCGGTGAGCTGAATGCCTTCCACCGTGATGCCAATGACTTTATTTTTTACAACCCCTCCGAGGTCATTCGCGGACGCTACGAAAACTTAGGTGAAGTACTGGCCAAAGGCCTGGAACTGTCGACCACTGTCGATTATCAGGATAGTTACAGCGCTCACGCCAACATGACCTACCAGGACATTACCGATCAGACGCCGCAAGATTTCGATGGCTCAGACAATCTGCATCGCGGCGATCGCATTCCAAATACGCCGTATTTCTTTTCCAACGTGCGCCTGGGCTGGAAGCACCACCGCGACAACTTCGACCAAATTTCCATTTATGCTACCAGTCGCTTTGTTAAAGAGTATTACTTGCGCTGGGAAAGTGATGGTGACAAAAACCAGAAAGACAAAATTCCATCACAAACCTCCTACGACCTGGAGTTGGAATACGTGCTGTCCAGCATCGACCTCATCACTTCGCTCACTACATCACTTTAATCCAGAGAGCTCAATCCATATACCCAAGCAGCCCACCTACTAGTAATCTTCTATTCAGTCACAGGCCTCTTGCATACGATCTCATTTTTTTCGCGCTATTCACTGCACCACCCCGCTCTCATTAGTCCTGATCAGCTTGGCCGTATCCTTCAGCATCTCAACGTCCCAGCCTTTGGCTACAGGTGACAGCTCGGCAATGTGATCCAGCACACCTGCGTCCAGCTGAGCCAGCAACTGAGCTTGGTCTGCGGTTAATACCGCCTCGGCCAACAACTCCCGACAGGCCAGCATCTCGTGCGTATCGCCCATGGCGGGCATCCAGTACTCAACGTGACCCGAATACTCGACTAAGAGCTTCTGTATCTCCTCCACTGACAGCGTACTCATTGAGCTGACCTCCCTTTGTCTCGTGGCGTTCTTCGAAATTGGTTTTCTTTGGGTTGTACTGGTAGGACGTGATGATGCGCCCGTCCGTGGTGAGCAACACTACCCAGTCACTCTCGCCTACTTTGCCCGAGGCTGCAAACGCAGATTCGCCTGCATGTTCGGCCAATAGCAGTCGCCTGGCACCGGCCAAAACGGCAAAGGTCGCCGCGGCATATTCAGTCGATGACTTCACCGCCCCTTCTTTCAAGCGTTTGCCTAAGTGCCGCGTGTAAACGTCGTCACTGGCGAACATCGACCGCAGCTGGCTGCCGGCATCGGCTGAAGGCGCACTGGCATTACGGATGACGCCATTGACCATGCGCCGCGGTAAAGCCTCTTTGTAGACTTCGCCGGCGGTGCGTAGGCCATAGCCAGCCGGTGCACGCGCGTTGATGATGGACGCCACAGACTTGCCCTGCAGAACCTCATTCAGGCTGTGCCGACTGCCCACGATCCGCGCTGCATCTGGATGCTTGCGCAGGTACTCACGCTCAGCTGCGGGACGATGCCTGGCTTTCTTGCCGGTTAAATCGTATCGAGGAACCGATCCGCACCGGCAATACGGATGAAACGGCCGCTGTGGCGCCAGGTCTTTTGGATAAACACCGGGGCCGAGGCCGTACAAATCAACGCTTGTGTGCAGGTCGCAGATATCAGTGACCGGGTGGCTACCCGACATTCTCAGCTCGACGTACTCAAGCGCTGTGTCTTCGATCATGTCGCCGTTGCGCTGCTCGGCATAAGCACGCTGCAGCTCGTGCTGGGCGATCCGATTGGCATAGTAGCGATTGCGCTCAGCAAAGGCCGTCCGCAGCAACCGGTTGCGCTCTTCGATGCCAGCGCCCTTTTCGATTCGCTCCAGCGCTTGCATGTAGGCTGCCTTCAATGCTGGTGTTCGTAGCTTTGACACTTGATTTTGCACCACCAGGCGCTCGTACTCATTGGCCAGCTTTGGCGCCTTGCGAATGTACTTCGGCAGCTTCTTTTTGACGTCCAGAACATCGATGCCATTGCCGTAACCGTCGTAAAGTTCCATGGCCAGTTTGCGTGCACTGTGAATACCATGGTTGTGCAGCTGAATCGCATGCAGGGTCTGGGAGGTCACCTGCTTTTGATTGCGATAAAGGCGCTTGGACAGCGGCAAGTCGCCAGTCGCCCAGCGCTGAATGCTTCTACCAGGGATGTCATGTCCCAACACCTCGCTAAAGTAGCTGGCCAGCCCTTCGTAATACTCGGCATTGAATGAACGAATTGCTTGGCTAACCGCTGATTTGGCCCTGGCGCCCGAGTCAAGCCCCCGCACCAGCTTTGAATACGCACGCTCAGCCATACCGGTAATCGAGCGTTTAGCGCGGTTTAATCGGTCGTGCTGCTCATCGTCACTCAAAACAGTACCTCTTGCTGCACTGGGCGGCGCGCTTCGATGGCGGCATTCACAACCTCGGTGGCCGCCGTACGGCCTAGGCCAAAGCGCGCTTCAATCGCCTGGCGCGCTTCGGTTCGATCATGCCCTGCGTTTAGCAACTTCAGCGCCTCACTCACCTGACGCTCTTTGGTCGGGCCACCTTTGGCGAAGTAGATACGCCTTCCTAACTGGGTATGCAGAATGGCCATGATCTTGCGCTTGGTACGCTCGCAGCCCTCAATGGCCTTTATCTCGTTCAACAACAGATCTGACTCGGTCATAGTGACGACACCTTCATTCCAGCAATGTCTGTTTTCCGTTTCTTCATGATCGGCTCTAACGCGTAACGCACCGCATCAAAGCAGTGGTTGTACGCATCCACGAGCACCGGTAATACGTCATCCGTGAGTTTGTCCTTTTTGTACGACCACATACGGGCTTCGCGTATGGTCTCTTTACAGCGTGGGTGAATAACGATTTCAGAGAAGCCACGAAGATGGGCAATGCCGTCCTCGACAGAGCCTGGGCCTTTGGCTGCCGCTTGCATGCGGTAACCACGGCGGCGCATAAAGCTGATGGTCTCAGGCCGGGCATTGTCAGCACGGATGTTGTGTTCTTTGGCCCCGGGCACCGTATTGAACAGCGCCGGCGTGTCGTCGAGATCGACACCCACGCCATAGGCCTCGTACTCAATGCACAGCTTTTTCTGATCGGGCGTGATCCACATCCGAATCAGCGTCGTTGGATCTTGAGCAAAGCCCCAGTCCGAGCCGTAGTAAGGCCCATGCCAGTCGTCGCCCGGCACAAACTCATCCACGCGATACTTGCCGTGCAGTACCTGCGCTTTGTTATTGCTACGATATGCCCCCTCCCACACCCAGGCATACTCATCATCATCAAGCACTTCGCGGTCAGAGCGACGTTGGCTGTCCAGCTCTTTGGTAAACCAAGGATTGTCCGTGTAATTCATCTCAACGATGATCGCGTCGTCAGGCGTGTGCTGGCGATAGCGCTTATCGACGGGGCTGCCTTCTGTTTCTGGGTTCCAGATCACCCACACCTCTGAACCGGGCTTACGGATCGTCGGCAGCATGTTCACCAGCGGCTTTTCTGGCACTTCCTCCGCTTCTTCGATAATGAGGATATCGATCTGCGCGATGGACTTAATCGCGGTCTGTATGCCAGCGACGACAAACTCGGTGCCGTTGTGGCCTTTACAGAACCCCTCACCCATGGAGTAATTGGCAGCCAGCCAGGGCTCCGTCTTTATCGCGTGTTTGATTTCCGCAAAGATGGACTCCTTGATAGATCGCTCGTGCTTTCGCGTAACCATGATCCTCAGTGGCTCAGCATAACCAAATACTCCAGCCATCTTGGCGAAGTTCAGCGACTTGCCAGAGCCACGACCACCATACGCACCCCGAGTCCGAACGCTGCCGCGAGGAGGAGCAAAGACCGGCACCAACTTAGGTGGCAGCTCAACTTCCACTTCTCTGGCGACCGCGCTCACTCACCGGCCTCCTGTTCTGGCACCTTCGCTTTGATGGTAACCGTGGTCGGATTGTTAAAGACCTGAAGCGCTGCCCCTTCTTTGTAACCGCCCAAGTGCTTCATCAGTGAGTCGAGGGCTTTGTGCTTATCGGACAGACGGACCTTCAGTATCTCACCCAGCCCCATATCCTGATTGCCAACAACGGCAACATCCACACCGGCAATGGCTGCCGCGGTAGCATCGTCCAGCTGAGAGATACCGACCGGTTTACCGGACTCATCGAAAAGGTTGCGCGGATCCATAAAGGCAAGCTTTGCTAGCTCCTCTACCACGCGATCCAATGTCACCTCGGTGCGTTGCTGGAGTGCGTCGGTGCGTTCTTTCAGTGCGGCCTGGATTTTAGGTTTTTCAAGGTTCTCGCTGCCTATGACATGAGCTGTGTTTTCGCTATATCCAGCCGCCTTGGCAGCACGAGTCGCATTGAAGTCGACCATGTACTCATCAACGAATCGTTGTTGCTTGAGCGTCAGATCAGCGTAAGACACGTTTGGTATCCACTCCTCGAGACTTATCGAATGAGCGCATGCTGCCGATACCCAGCATGCCAGTGACGATGGTGAACAATGCCTCCCCCGGCAGCACAGGTGGCGGAGTCACTTCAACCGGAATGACAGCTGCGGCCTGGCCAATCGACCAGAACCAGAGCAAGAATGGATACAGCAGGAACTGATACCCGAGCGCAGCGGCACCGATCCAACCAATGGCCGGGCGCCAGCCTGCGATGAATACGTTTTGGTGCTGGGCCTCCACCTGATTGACGGCCATCTGAGCCGTTGCCAGATCAGCATCAATCTGTCGGTGTTGGATGCGAAGGCGCTCGCGTTCTTCATCACTGGTGAATAGCTCGTCGCTTATCTGTCCTACTGCTTCTAAAACACCTTTCACACCCAGCATGTTCACCCCTTAAGTGTTCGATTGATCCAGCCGAGGAGAAACTTCACCTGGCTGCGATCACGGTTGCAGATATCCGAGTAGCGTTTGATCTTGGCGAGAGCGAACTGCGACAAGAACAGGTCCGGATCCATGGAATGAATCGCAGCAACGGTTTGGCCGCCAATGACGCCATCAACATCTGCGCCGCTCACCACTTGGGCCAGCTTTGCCGATGTGCCGACTCCGGCGTTCACGGCGAAATCGAAAATGCTGGTCGCCACCTCTTGATGGGTAAACGTGTCGCCGCGGCAGACGTTCCAGAACTTGGCGCGGTAGAAATCCTCTACATCCGCTTTAAGCTCGTCATCGAGCAACTTGTCATCGATGCGCTGCCAGCCAGACCAGTCCGGGTGGAACCTACGGGCAATACCGGCGTACGTCATGCCTCCGCGATCACCCTCGACGGTATGCAGCAAGTAGCCGCCTTCGTTTTCCATCATCACATCAAATGCTTGCTTGAAATCAGCCATGAGACCTACTCCTTGGATTGATTGGTACGCGCTATATCACGCATTTCCTTCTGGTGTTTGTCGGTGCGATGACGGTAGAAGAGGTTCACCGCAAATGTCGCCGCCATAAACAATAGGCCAATCAGTCCATACCACTCTTGTAAGCTGAGCCCCATAAAAGCCACCCCTCCGCTGGCTGCGTAAGCTGCTCCCGATGCGACTCGCTCAGCCACGTTACTGGCCATTTCTGCTTTCACTGTTTGTTCCGCCATGAGTTCTCCGGTACTGAGATAATCTCGTGCGAATGTCACGCGCTTTGGCAAAAAAGCGGCTCATGTGCCTTGCAATACTTGGCGCGGTGATGAGGCTTGACGGTGACGGGCTTGTTTTTCTTACCCCAATACATCCAGCCACCGGCGCGGACGGCCAAGTAAATCACTTTGCACTTCCATTCCGGCACCTTGAGCAAGCGGCAGAAATCGAGCAGCACTAGGTCCGCCTCTTTGCGTGTTATGCGATAGCCCATGAAGCGCCAGCAATAGAGCAAGTCGTGCAGCACAGCAGCCATGCGGTGCCGCTCGTTCACACTGATCAGCCCACGCACCAGCTTCGGTATTGTGCTGAAATCGGTCTGAAACCAAGCCGGAGTCTCAAGCTCGCGCTGCAGGCGAGCAGAAAAGAATCGCGCTGGCTTTATCAGAACAAAGGCATTCTCGCCTTCGTCATACACATCAAACAGCGGACGCTGCAGAATGGCATCAGTACCCATAAGGCCTCCTAGAACGGGATGTCGTCGTCGAAATCATCAAATTTATTCTGCGCAACCGGAGCCGGTTGGCTAACTTGACTTGTTGAGGTGTGCAGCGCCTGCTGTTGGTGTGGTTGGGCGATCGCTCCTGGTTGCTGCATGCCTCCGCCGACATTACCTGGCTGCAGCTGTTCAACGGTTGCTTGGCGACCGTCCAACATCACCATGTCGTTAGCGATAATCTCTGTGGTGTAGCGTTTAACGCCGTCTTTTTCCCACTCACGGGTTCTCAGTTTGCCTTCAAAGTAAGCGCGAGAGCCTTTCTTCAGGTATTGCTGAACGATCCCGGCCAACTTGCCGTATACCGTGATGCGGTGCCATTCGGTCTGCTCGACTTTTTGCCCCATCTGTTTGTCTTTGTAGCTCTCATCGGTTGCCAGACTGAGGTTGGCAACGGCATTACCGTTGGGCATGTATCGAACCTCAGGATCACGCCCTAAGGTTCCGATCAGTGTTACTTTGTTTACGCTGCGTCCCATGAGCGCTCCTTGATGATCATTTCGATGGTTTGTAATGCGTGCCCATTCATTGCCATGGCCGTATCGCAGCGATACACAAGCCAACCCAGGCGCATGGCAGCATCGTACTTCCGCAGATCTTCTGAAAAGCCTTTGCCACGGTTATGGCGCCCGGCCACCCAGCCACCTCCTTCAATTTCGACGGCGACTTTCAATTCAGGGAATGCGATATCAAACCGCCAATCCTTGAGGCCGGCCTTGGCCAGGCGAGCGCGCAGGCCTTTGCCCAGGCCGACCAGCTCTGCAGCAAACCGGTACTCAGGCTGAAACTGGTACCCTCTTGCCTTCAGCAGAGTCTCAAGTGATTTCTGACCTTGACTCATACGCTCACCACTCCGTGCTCGACCATGATTCGGTGGGTGCGATCCAGTGCGCGCAGGCTGTAAAACTGGCGTGCCTCCTCGGTACCGCGGTGTTGATCCAGCCAGGCATGACAATCTGAGCAGGCGTATACCGCAAACAAGTCGGAGCCCTTGTAGCCCATACCCTTGATCTCTGAATCCAAGTGAGCGAGCACCGTGGTTTGCGTGTCGTGATTACAAACCCCAACCACTTGCAAAGTGCAGACTTGATCGCGCGCCGATCTGCGCAGCTTATTGCTTCGAATCGATGAGGATTTACGCAGCATGACTGGCCTCCGCATTGATTTCCTCGGCATAGGCCGACCAGCGCAGACCAAACTCAACGCCCTTGGCATACAAGAACTCGATAAACGCCGAGGCCTCCTTAGTGCTAAGCTGACGCGTCGATGGGCGCACAGAGATCAATCGTTGGCCATCCAAGCTCGGAACCGTCATGCCCGGGTTCCCAAGTGGCTCGCCCATGGCTTTTCGCTCTTGCTCGAACTCATCAACCAGCAGTGCTTTCCAAATGTCTGGTGAGTAGTGTTTACCCAGCACCTGAACGCCTTGGCTGATTTCACCAATCATGGCGTGGTATTTTTTCTCTTGATCGCGGGTTTTGTTCGGCTTTGCCAGGGTTAAAACCAGATCCCCCTGCCGGACGCCATCGCAAACGGTTTGCCAGACTCGTGTCATTTCGTCACGTGCGTTCCGCACATTGAGTTTGAACTGCATCACGCACCTCCCAGCAGAGCATTCAAGCGGCGGGCTGCCGCCAAGGCCTTGGCTCGACTCTGGGTTGTTTCGCCACCGGGCAGCGTCCACTCTCGCTCGCCCTTGGCAACGATGACGACGTTACCCACTCGGATGTCACGGTTGTTTCTGCGGTCATAGCTTCGGCTCATGGCGGTCACCAGCTTGTGTCAGTCAGTCGTTCGAGGGATGCCTGGGCAGTGGCGTAATCGGGCTGCCCAGATGGCGTGCCGGCCATCGCTGGCCCTGCAGGTAAGATTTCGTCGTTCCACGACTCGTTGTTCAGGTAGGTTTCGGGGTTTTTTCGGTATCGCTTGTCTGGAGTGGCTACAACGTACTTCGGCACGTGAGCCATGACAGCCGCTCGCTGTTCAGCGCTCAGCTTGATCCATTTGCGCTCAAGTTTTGATTTGCTGCCGACCTTTTTGTCATAGGCCGACCAGAACTCGTCAAACGCATAGTTAATTATTTGATCATTGGTGTATTGATCTTGGTATATATGATTGGGGGGATTTTTTTCCCGACTAGATGGGGATTTTTTTCCCGCCCCAGAGGGGATATTTTTCCCTACTTGGTCGGGATTTATTTCCCCGCCCTTGGATGCTGCATGCTCTGGCGAGGTAGGGATTTTTCTCCCCCCTTCTGACTGGCTCTTTTTAGTAGGGATTTTTTTCCCGCCCCTGGCTTTGGTTGCCTTGTTCCAATCCTTACCGAGTGTGGTAATGCGGTACACAGGTTCATTGCTCACCGTTCGACGCTCAATGACGCCAGCCTTTTCCAGTGCTGACATATGGCGCTTCACCGTGTCTTGCTTATCGGTCAGAATGGGCAGCTCGCTGAGTATCTTTTGCTTGGATACCCAGAACCATGCCTCACCATCGACCATTCTGACTTCTGCCCAGGCAGGCGCAGAGTGCAGAAAGCCGAACAGGCATGCCTGTTGCAGGTTTAGACCCCACTCAAGGGACTTGGCTTGGTTTATGTACAGTGAATATTCCATCTGCGTGCCTGCTTGGTCGTGCGTTTACACCCTGATACAAACCCAGGTATCAAAAGTCAGACTTTTTGCTCTTGGGGTATTGGCTAATATGAACCTTGGGGCGAAAGTTAATCTCTCCCGTGCATGAAAGAAGATCTTTTGCGGAAATCGTGCCTCCTGAGGCAGAAGCGATCAGGGATGCATAATTAGTTTCTCCGCTGAAATCTGTACGAGGCAGCCTTCCCTTGGAGATCCACTTATAGACACTTCTTACAGATACGCCGCACACACGGCCAGCAGCGGCCACGCCGCCTGGGAGAACATTTTTTATCAGATGGTCCAGAGACCCGTCACGCTCACACTCGGTCATCTTTAACCCATTGGTTCAATTTTGGGTAAGACTAGCATTGAACTGATTTGGACCGCAATACGCGTTAGAGTTTGAACCAATGGTTACATAAGGTAATAAAACAGATGTCTTCCGACGCCAAACTCAGGCAGCAGTTTTCCGAAAGATTGATAGAGTCAATTCGGGATAAGGGCTGGAAGTACTTTGGTGCAGGCACCAAAATCGCAAAAATCTTGGACGTTTCACCTAAAATGGGGAGCAAATACCTCAATGGAGATGCGATGCCAAGTGGCGAAAAAATGCTGACTCTGGCCAAGCACCTCGAAGTACATCCACATTGGCTTCAATATGGGGATGGAGCCAAGAAGCTTTATGATGAAGGGGCCTCGTCTACGCCAGCCCCAGAGGATATAGGCACCCTTGAGCCTTGGGACAGCACCACACCATTAAACGATGAGGACGTTGAGTTACCATTCTTCATGGAAGTAGAGCTCTCTGCTGGCACAGGCAGTACCGAAGTGCGAGAGAACCATGGCCCAAAGCTGCGTTTTGCCAAATCAACGCTGACCAAAGCCGGCGTAAACGCACCGAATGCTGCATGCGTCATCGTTAAAGGCGATTCAATGGAGCCCGTCATGCCTGACGGCACTGTTGTTGGAGTGAATACGGCAGATAAGATCATCCGCGATGGTAAGTTCTACGCCTTCGACCACGATGGTCAGTTGCGCATCAAAAAGCTCAAGCGCCTACCAGAGCAGGGCTTGCAGGTCATCAGCTTGAACCCTGAATATGAGCCAGAGAGCTATGAGAAGGAAACCATCGAAAGCGGTAAGATACGCATCATTGGCCGAGTTTTTTGGTATTCAGCGCTAATCTAAGGATCACAGCAAATGGAATTGCTACAACAACAAGTCAAGCAGGTCTGCAAGCGCATCACGCTAACAAAGCTGCTCGATGACGATGCCCCGCCGATTCTTTATGTCATTGACGACCGCAGCCAACCAGACAAGGCGCAAGAAGAGCGCGCCGTTCTTGGCGGCATTGCCAAGACCACTCCTCTATCCGATTTACGACTAAAAGCAGCATAAACGGAGAGCATGCATGCTAAAAATCGCAACATTCGCCCTACTGACTACCATGGCGGCAGTCGCAAATGGTAGCGACTGGGAAGTTAAAAAAGAGGTGGAGCCGATATCAGACGCCGTTTTCTTTGGCGCCGTCTCTGGTGCGGCAGAACCAATAGAACGCCCAGATTTCCCCTTGTCTGAAATTCTCGCCCAGATGAGATTTGTTTGCGAAAAAGGGAGAGACTTCAGTGCGATCAAAATTCTTCTGTCTCAACGCATCACCCCTAAAGGCAACCCGCAGAACACCCACCATTACAACCATTACATGGCAAGAGTCAGGTGGGATAAAGAGCCCGGGACAAGTGAAAAGGTGGAGTTCAAAGGTGTTGCAGCAACTGAGCATTATCTTGGCCTACACACAGTAGACAAGGTCAAAAAACACAAAACCCTGTTGTTCGAAATCAACCCTTATGGTCACTCAAGAATCATCTTCAAATTCGACCTAATTGGCGCAGCCAAAGCAATCAACGAAGCCCAGGCGCTTTGCCGCGAGACTTAACCCCCCCTTTTTTTAACCCGACAGCAAGAACCGGCCTCTGGCCGGTTTTTTTATGCTCGATTAAAAAAATCCTCACCGGAGCTTTACAAACTCGGTTCCAATTTGTACCTTTGGTTCATAGATTAACAAAGGGGGCCGCGACATGGACCGCAAACAAGTTACCGCAACAGGTTCAAAAATGGTCACTAGCCGCCAAAGCTTGGTGGCTGAAGGCGTAGCAAATGGGCTGCCGAGCAAAACCATTGCTCATCAAATGAACATTTCTGAACCAGGCGTAAATAAGCACATCAAGGTACTGCAGGAGCGCTTTGGCGCCCGCAACCGCACAGACCTTGTTTCGCAACTCTGGATGCACGGAATCCTCCAGGCGCGCTCTACCGCCACCGTCATTGTGCTGGTTCTGTGCGTTCTGGCCTGCATGCCATCCGTTCGCAGCTACCGCTCTCCCGTTCGCACCCAAACCCGCGTTTCTCAGGCCGTCCGCGCTCGTAGCCGTGACGAGTTTCATCAGGAGATTTGGCATGAGCACTCCAGCATTCAGCGAAGTACTGGCCCATTTGTGGGGCAACGTCGACGACAGCGAAACCATGGAGGGCCTTCTTCAGGACATCGCACTGAATGGCCCAAGCGAAAACACCAGCCGCAGCATTCAAGAGCTTTTGAAGCGCGCAGAGCGCGAGCTGATCGCCGAGCGGAACCAGGCGGCATGAGCAAATTTCAGGAGGCATTCGATGACATCTTCAGAGACTTCACCCCTTCGCCAAGAGCGATGCGGAAAGAATCACTTTTGGGTTCTTCGTCGCTTAGCGAGCGACGCACAAGGGAATCAGGTGCTAGAGGAGTTCGTGGCTCGCTCAACTGTGGAGCTGCAAGCTCTGATCAAGCGAATGGACACAAAGGCTGCTAAGGCGGCGTAGGAGCAGATCATGAATCAGGTAGCGCAAATCCGGAATGATGCAGTCAGCAAAGCCACAGCAGACTGGTTTCAGAAAAACCCAATGCTGGCACAGCGCGGCATTGATGAATCCACATGGAACGCTCTGTGCTCGTCCATTTTCCGGGAGCCAAACCGGAAAGCATATTGATGGCTGTCGATTACTGCCAAGCCCGCGGACTGGACGTAATGCTCAAGCCTGTCCATTTGGTGCCCATGAGTGTAAAGGACGCTCAGTCTGGCGATTACATCTGGCGTGACGTGCCTATGCCAGGCGTGGGCCTTTACCGTATCCAGGCAGATCGCTCTGGCACCTATGCCGGCGCTGACGCCCCTGTTTTTGGCGACCTGATAACCAAGACCTTCCGCAACAAAGGCAACAAAGAGGTAACAGTTACCTTCCCAGAATACTGCCAGTACACCGTGCACAAGCTCATCGGCGACCGCCTTGTGTCTTACACCTCCACAGAATACTGGGAAGAAAACTACGCAACCGACTCCAAAAACTCGGATTCGCCCAACTCCATGTGGATGAAGCGCCCCCGAGGCCAGCTGGCAAAGTGTGCAGAGGCTCAAGCGTTGCGCAAAGGCTGGCCGGAAATTGGTCAAGAGCCAACTGCCGAGGAAATGGAAGGCAAAGCGTTCCATAACGCTCGAGACATCACACCTACGCCACAGCCACAACCCGCGCAACAGCCAGCGGCACTGCCAAACCCGCCCGAAGATTTTTGGGAGAAAAAGTATCCCGTATGGCAGCAGCAAATCGCCAGCGGCCAGCGCACTGCCAGCGACGGTCATCAACAGCATTAGTTCGCGCTACCAGCTGACTGAAGACCAAACAAACCAACTGATTCAAGCAGGTGAATGAAATGAATGTATTGCAACTGGTTCAAGGCTCTGATGAATGGCTAAAAGCGCGCAGCCTTTTCCGCACAGCGTCCGAAGCAAGCGCGGCTGCTGGCTGCAGCAAAAACATCAAGCGCGACGATCTGCTCAC
>CBDDTG010000069.1:0-347052 GCA_965233665.1 Bacterioplanes sp.
GTGGCTTTGCCGATGCTGCACAGCAACATAGCAGCAGTGCAGAGCAACAAGCACAAAACTCGGCCCAATCGCAAGCGAGTCAGCCCAGCAAGTCACGCGGCGCAGGCCAAGGTGGAGCTGCGCAGGCGAGGTGGTCAAGGCAAAGCGGAAGTGACCCGTGCTGGCAATGAAGCCAACCGTGCCAAAACAGAAGCCAATACTGCGAAGGCTGGTCGCAGCAATCGCAACAATACGCCAACGATGCCTTGGGCCACTCAGATCAGGCCGCGGCTTATCGTGATGAAGCCCAAGGGTATGCAGCTGCAGTCAATATGCCGGGAATGTATGGCAATGGAGGAAGGGTTCTTTCTGTGGCAGAGGATGAATCTTCTTACAAGTTCCTAAGTGTCTATACAAAAGAAGAGATTGATCAAAAAACAAGATTATTTGAAGAAAGCTACTTTAAAGGAGTGTAGTATGAAATACTTGAATTTAAGTGGTGAATATACTTTTTTGCCAGATTATGAATCGATCGGTGCATCGGCGAGCAAGAGTTTTAGCCATAAGGATGTATTAATATAGCGGTACCAGAAGGCAAAGTGGCTAAAATTTCAATATTAGATTTGACTAGGTTTAATTGCGATTTTTTAAGCCGAATACATAGCTATGCCAATATATTTAACGATTGGGAGCTCGGTTAGTTTGAGTGTTTCTGGCGTTGACGTTCTCAATACAAATGTTTTTTACACATACTCCCATGGCGCACCAAGCAGAAGTGACCATAGCTATCTTGATATGAAAAATGCTAGTTCTCTGGGGGTTCCTTATGGCGATGGGAACTCAGTAGCTTACTATCTTCCAAAGGAAATTACTTGTTCGAGGTGATGAGTTGTTCTAAATGCCAGCGTTCATGTGAAGACTGCATCCAGCTTTAAAAATTTAACTAGCAAGCCAAAATGTGGAATTGATTTGCGAATGAAAGTCGTTGAAGAAGATATTTAGAGGAAATATATTGTAGTAGAATCCGTAATTTTCGGTGTTTTGATGTCATTTTTGGATTTGTTATGGCTGTTATTTTCGTTATCTAAAACCCAACTATGATGTATCAGTGGTTTTTGACAGTATTTTGGCTGTTTCAGGATGGCCTGATTTCTAATAGGTATTGATTGATCCGTTTGAACTACGTACTGCCTGTGGATGATTTAAGAGCAGACTCTGAACCCAGCTGACGGATGGCATGTTTGTTATAGGAGGTAGACTTAAGGCTACGACATTGCCGGTATCTCAGTCGAATCTAAGGTAATATTTGTCTATTTGGAAATCTAAGTATGTCATAAATACAATGACAAGAGTCTTGGTAGCTCTAGTTTTCGAACTAAGGGCTAATATCTAAGCTTTCAATAGCTGCTGTACTGGCTGAACTTATGAATACTACTGGTGAGACATGAAAAACAATAACAACACTCCCAACCCAGCCACCAGCTCCTTCGAGCGGGTGTTCTACCGCTATATCGCTTGGTTTCCAATCCTGGTGTTGCCAGCGCTGGTATGGGAGATGATGACTAGCGGTCAGCAGGGGGTCCGGGCTGATCGTAGCGATAATGCACGCTGTATTGGTATTTCGCTTTGTGCAGGTGGTGGATGTGGCCAGCTGGTTTGGCAAAAAACCAAACAAAGAATAGATTTGAGCGGGGGCTAAGTGCCCCCGCTTTTTTATGCCTGCGTCAGTGCCTGTTCGATGGTTGGTGCAAGCACAGCGCTAGCCTGGCTATTAACGCTCAGCCAACGCTGCTTTCGCCCGGCCTGCTGCCGCACGCACTTGGTTCGGTGCGGTACCACCAATATGGTCGCGGGCAGCGACCGAGCCTTCCAGCGTTAATACCTCAAACACATCGTCGGTGATTTGCTCAGAGAACTGCTGCAGTTCTTGCAGTGTCATATCGCTTAAGTCTTTACCGCTTTCAATGCCATAGGCCACGGCCTTACCGACAATTTCATGGGCGTCGCGGAAGGGAATGCCTTTGCGCACAACGTAGTCGGCCAAATCGGTAGCGGTAGAAAAACCGCGCTTGGCCGCTTCATACATGCTGTCTTTTTTCGCCTGCAGGTGCGGCGCCATATCGGCAAACGCTCGCAGGCTGTCGCGCAGGGTATCGACGGTGTCGAACAGCGGCTCTTTGTCTTCTTGGTTGTCTTTGTTATAGGCCAGTGGCTGCGACTTCATCAGGGTTAACAATGAAATCATATGGCCATAGACGCGGCCGGTTTTACCGCGCACCAGCTCGGGTACGTCTGGGTTTTTCTTTTGCGGCATAATGGATGAGCCGGTGCAAAAGCGATCCGGCAAGTCAATAAACTGGAACTGCGCCGACGCCCACAACACCAACTCTTCGGAGAAGCGCGACATATGCATCATGATCAGGGCCGCCACGCTGGTAAATTCAATGGCAAAATCACGGTCGGAGACGGAATCCAAGCTGTTTTCCGTCGGGCGCTCAAAGCCTAAAAGCTCGGCGGTGTAATGGCGATCGATTGGGTAAGTGGTGCCGGCCAGCGCTGCTGCGCCGAGTGGCAAAATATTGATGCGCTTGCGGCAGTCCATCAGGCGGCTGTAGTCGCGCTGCAGCATTTCGTTCCAGGCCAGTAGATGATGGCCAAAAGTCACCGGCTGTGCGGTTTGCAAATGGGTAAAGCCCGGCATAATGGTGTCGGCTTCTTGCTCGGCCAAGTCAATCAGGCCTTGCTGCAAACGTGTTAGCTCGGACGCGATTACATCAATTTCATCACGCAGGTAGAGGCGAATGTCGGTGGCGACCTGATCGTTGCGCGAGCGGCCGGTGTGCAGCTTTTTGCCGGTGATGCCGATTTTTTGCGTTAGCGCTGCTTCGATGTTCATGTGCACATCTTCCAGCTCGACGGACCAGTTAAAGTCGCCGCGCTCAATTTCAATGCGCACTTCTTCCAGGCCGCGAATAATGTCGTCGCGTTCTGTTGCACTTAATACGCCGACTTTGCACAGCATCTTGGCGTGGGCAATGGAGCCTTGAATGTCTTGGCGGTACATGCGCTGATCAAAGCTGACGGAAGCGGTGTAGCGAGCGACAAACGCGTCGGTCGGTTCGGAAAAACGGCCACCCCAGGAGGCATTGGTCTGATCAGTCATGGCGCACCTTTTTAATAATGTCAGTTAATAACGTCGGTTAATAATGTCGGTTAATGGCGTCGGCATTCAATTGCGGTGGCTGAGTATAGCGGCAGACAGGTAGGCGACCCAATAGCGCTGTTGGCTCTCTTGGTAGCGCTGACGGCTCTCTTAGTCGCGCTGACGGCTCTGCAAATTGAGCGGCAAGCCGCCAAATTGGCGCCGGCGGCCTTGCGAGGCAGGCTATCTGTGGCGAGACTGAAAGCCATCGTGATTGTGTGAGAGTTGCCGTGAAGCCATTGCTGACCGAGGATAACAGCCCCTCCAAGGCTGAGTTAGAAGCCTTCTTTTTGCCGGATTTGTGCAATACCCGGGCGGTGATTTTGCTATTAGGCGTGACTGAGGCGCTGGTGCTGGCATTAACCCTGGTCGAAACCGGGCTGGAGCACTTTTCGCTGCAGCGCTTTTCTCTGGTGTCATTTTTTGCCCTGTGGGTGGCGCTGTTGTCTGTGGCTTGCTTGTGTCAGCTACGGCGTTTACTGGCGCGGCGCAGCGTTACTTTGGCCAGCATTGCTGCACTGGTTACCACTCAGCTGGTGACTCTGGTGGTGAGCTTGGCAAGCGAGGCCCTGTGGCCACTGAATCAAGGGCCGGTGGATTGGCTCTGGGTATTGCGCAACCAGTTCATTGCCGCGATTTTTGCCGCCATGGCGCTGCGCTACTTTTATGTGCAAAGCCAATGGCGTCAGCAGGCCCAGGCTGAACTGCGCTCACGCTTGGCGGTGCTGCAGGCCAATATTCGCCCGCACTTCTTTTTTAACACCCTCAACACAGTGGCCTCGCTGATTGTGGTCGACCCGGATAAAGCCGAGCAAATGCTGATCGACTTAGCACGCCTGTTTCGTGCGGTGCTGAAAGCGGATGACAAACTGGTGCCGCTCAGCACCGAGCTGCAGCTGGGCCGAGGCTATCTGGATATCGAGCAAGTACGCTTAGGGGAGCGGTTGAAACTCTACTGGCCAGACCTGGATGAGCTGCCTGATATCGAAGTGCCGCAGCTGTTGCTGCAGCCACTGTTGGAAAATGCCGTCTACCATGGGGTACAGCCACGGCGTCAGGGCGGCGAAATTCGCGTGACTGTGCATAGCCGCACAGACAGCTGTCGCATCGTGATCGACAATAGTTGCCCGGAAAAGCCAGTGGCCAGCAGTGGTAACCGTATGGCGCAAAACAACATTCGTGCACGCCTGCAAGCCGTGTACGGCAGTGAGGCGCACATGCAGGCGGAACATCACGGCAGCCACTATCGCACCACCTTGATACTGCCGAGGAAGGACAAATGAGTTATCGGGTCATGCTGGTAGACGACGAGCCTTTAGCGCGTGAGCGCCTCAAGCGTTTACTGATGGAACATGACAACTTTGATTGGGTGGCCGAGGCCGGCGATGGCGCCTCCACCGTCGAGTGGCTGCGCAGCAACTCGGTGGATTTAGTGCTGCTGGATATTCAAATGCCTGAGCTGGATGGCTTGCAAACGGCGCAGCAGCTGCAGCAGTTACCCAACCCGCCGCTGGTGGTGTTTTGCACCGCTTATGAGGAGCACGCGCTGCAGGCGTTTTCGGTGCAGGCGCTGGACTATTTGCTCAAACCCGTCGGCAAAGAAAATTTATCGCGGGCGCTGCAGCGCGCGGCCCAGTGGCTGCAGCAAAAGCCAGAGGCCGCCGCCGTTGGCGGTGGCGCTCGCACGCACTTAAGTGCCCGCACTCATGCCGGGTTGCAGTTGATTCCGGTGGAAGAGGTGCTGTTTT
The DNA here is from genome assembly GCA_965233665.1 of Bacterioplanes sp. GTDB lineage: Bacteria > Pseudomonadota > Gammaproteobacteria > Pseudomonadales > Oceanobacteraceae > Bacterioplanes. The sequence continues at coordinate 4,930 of CBDDTG010000069.1, forward strand.
TTAGTGCCGATCACAAGTACGTCAGTGTGTTTCATGAAGGCGGTGAAACCCTGATCGACGATTCCCTGCGGCAATTAGAAGACGAGTTTGGCGAGCGCTTTTTGCGCGTGCATCGCAGCACGTTGGTGGCGCGTTCCCGCATCGAGCGACTGGAGTCGCAGCCCGGCGGTGGCCATTGTGTGTTTTTGCGCGGCCATGACGGCGGCATTGCCGTGAGTCGTCGGCATGTGCCGGTGGTGCGCCGAGCCATGCGTGAGCTGTAAATCACATTTGCCACATTTACTGCATCTGCAAAAATCTCGCCTAACTACCGTTTCAGGTAGCGCAACACAGTGTTATAGCTAGGTTGCGTGCTTTTACCGCAGCCCGCACTAGGGCGGTTGTGATACCGTGCACGGGCTGTCTTGCCACTTCTCCACATTTCTATACAGGCTGCGACGACAGCAACTTTGGCATAATTTGCCCTGCACGGCAGAGAGCTGTGAATAACCCCTACGGGATTGTGGGTTATTCAGAACTTTCTCACTTTGGAGGCATTATGGAGACGCTTGATGCGTTAATGCTGGCTCGGGCGCAATTTGGCGCCAATATTACCTTCCACATTCTTTTTCCCACCATCACCATCGCCTTGGGCTGGGTGCTGTTGTTCTTTAAGTTAAAGTTCAACCGCAGCGGCGACGACCAATGGATGGCGGCGTATCAATTCTTTGTGAAAGTGTTTGCCCTGTGCTTCGCCTTGGGCGTGGTGTCAGGCATTACCATGTCGTTCCAATTTGGCACCAACTGGCCCGGGTTTATGGAAACCGTGGGCAATATCGCCGGCCCCTTGCTGGCCTATGAAATTCTGACCGCGTTTTTTATGGAAGCGGTGTTTCTCGGCATCATGCTGTTTGGCGTTAATCGGGTATCGAACCGGGTGCACACCATCGCCACGCTGCTGGTGGCCGTGGGTACCACGCTGTCGGCCTTTTGGATTCTGGTACTCAACAGCTGGATGCACACGCCCGCCGGCTTTGAAATGCGCGATGGCGTCGCTCATGCCACCGACTGGTGGGCGATTATCTTTAACCCCTCTATGCCCTATCGTTTGGCGCATATGTTAATGGCCTCGGGCTTGACGGCGGCTTTCCTGATTGCTGGTTTGAGCGCCTATCGCTGGTTGCGCGGAGACCGCTCGGGCGGTGTTAAAGCAGGTTTAAAAACCGGTGTTTTTCTCGCGGCTGGCCTGATCCCGCTGCAAATATTCATGGGCGATTTGCACGGCCTGAATACGCTGGAGCATCAGCCGCAAAAAGTGGCGGCGATGGAGGGGTTATGGCAAACCGAGCAAGGGGCTGGGTTGCGTTTGTTTGCCATTCCCGATGCCGAGCAGCAAAGCAACCATTACGAAATCAAAATCCCCAACCTGGCCAGTTTGATTCTCACCCATGAGTGGGACGGCGAGCTGAAAGGCTTTGATGCCTTTGAGCATCACCCGCCGATGGCACCGGTGTTCTTCTCGTTTCGCATTATGGTGGGCGTGGGGATGTTGATGCTGTTGGTGTCTTGGCTCGGCGCTTGGCAGCTAAAACGCCAGGGCGAGCCGAAGCCTTGGCTGGCGAAAGTGTTGGTGGCCATGACGTTTGCCGGCTGGGTTGCCACCGTGGCGGGTTGGTACACCACGGAAATCGGCCGCCAGCCCTGGCTGGTGCAAGATGTGTTGCTAACCGCCGATGCCGCCTCCGATGTTGCCGCTGGCATGATCGCCACCACGCTGACGGGCTATTTACTGATTTATGCCGTGCTGATCAGCGCCTTTATTGGCACCTTATTTTATCTGGCGCGCCGCGCTGGACGCTTGCCAGAGCCCAGTGCTCATGAGGCCAAACCACTGGCCGGTGCCTTTCAACAGGAGGGTGTGTAATGGACACTCTCGCAACAGAAGGTCACTGGCTGGCCGTCGCTTTTGCCGCCTTAATGGGGCTGTCGATTCTGCTGTACGTCATTCTCGATGGCTATGACCTGGGTGTCGGCATGCTGATGGCAGGGGCTGACGAAGCGCAAAAAGATCGCATGATTGCCTCCATCGGGCCGTTTTGGGATGCCAACGAAACCTGGCTGGTGCTCAGTGTCGGCTTATTGTTGGTGGCTTTTCCCGCTGCCCACGGGGTGATCTTATCTGAGCTGTATTTGCCCGCTACCTTGATGCTGATGGCGTTGATCTTGCGCGGGGTATCCTTTGATTTTCGCGCTAAAGCGCGGGCGCAGCATAAGCAGCGTTGGGATAAAACCTTCTTCGTCGGCTCGTTGCTGGCGGCGCTGACCCAAGGCTATATGCTCGGTCTTTATATCATGGGCTTTGAAGACTCCACTTCAGCCACTGTGTTTGCCGTGCTGGTGGCCATCTCCCTGGCGGCGGGCTACTGCCTGATGGGGGCCACTTGGCTGGTGATGAAAACCGAAGGTGAGTTGCAGCGCCGAGCGGTGCGTTGGGCGCGTTTAAGTTTATGGCTGACGGCCTTGGGCATCGCAAGCATTTCGTTGGTGACGCCGCTGGTGAATGAGCGCATCTTTGCCAAATGGTTCAGCATGCCGGAGATCATCTTATTGGCACCGATTCCGCTGCTCACGGGGTTGCTGGCGTTGGCCCTCGACCGCCTGCTGGCGGGCATGCCGTATCGCCATGATCGCTTTTATCGCTGGCCGTTTTGGTTGGCTGCTGCCATGTTCGCTTTGTGCTTTCAGGGCCTGGCCTACAGCTTTTACCCCTACGTGGTGCCGGAGCAGATGACCATATACGGTGCTGCGGCGAGCCCGGAATCTCTGTGGATTATCTTTGTTGGCGCGTTGTTGGTGTTGCCGTGCATCATTGGCTACACCATTTTTGCCTACCGCGTGTTTAGCGGTAAGGCGCAGGAGCTGAACTACTACTGACTGCCGTCATTTCGGTTGCGGCGGTGGCGCTGGTATGATCAGCGCCAATAGGCTGGTAGCGCTGTCGCTGCCAGCGCCGCAAGCTTAAGGATTGTTATGACTGCCGTGACCCATCTGCGTATCGCCACCCGCAAAAGCCCGCTGGCCATGTGGCAGGCCGAGCACATTCAGGCGCGCCTGCAAGCGCTGTACCCTGACCTGACCATCGAATTGGTCACCTTTGTCACCAAGGGCGACAAAATCCTCGATACGCCGCTGGCCAAAATTGGCGGTAAGGGGCTGTTCGTCAAAGAGCTGGAAAACGCCATGCTGGCCGGTGAAGCCGACATCGCCGTGCACTCGATGAAAGACGTGCCGATGGAGTTTCCTGAGGGCTTAGAGCTGGGCGTGATTTGCGAACGCGAAAATCCCTTCGATGCCTTTGTTTCTAATCACTACCGCAGCTTGGATGAGCTGCCACACGGCGCGGTGCTGGGCACATCCAGCCTGCGCCGCCAGTGCCAGGCGCAGCAGGCACGGCCGGATTTACAGGTCAAAACTCTGCGCGGCAATGTGCAAACTCGGTTGGGCAAACTGGATGCCGGTGAATACGACGCCATCATTCTGGCGGCATCGGGTCTGATCCGGTTAGAAATGCAAGACCGCATCGCCAGTGCCATGCCCGCGGAGCAATCGCTGCCAGCCGGTGGCCAGGGTGCCTTGGGCATCGAATGGCGAGCCAATGACAGTGCCATCCATGAGTTGCTACAACCACTGCATCACCAGCCTACGGCTTACTGTGTACTGGCGGAGCGAGCCTTGAATCGACGTCTGCAAGGTGGCTGTCAGGTACCTATTGCGGCCTACGCTACCCTCGATGGCGAGCAATTGCATTTGCGCGGTTTGGTCGGCAGTGTCGATGGCACACGCATGCTCACCACTGAGCAAACTGGCCCAGCCAGCGATTGCGAGCGCATGGGCATTGCCGCCGCTGAGCACCTGTTAGAACAAGGCGCCGGCGACATTCTGGCCGAAGTCTACGGTCATAAGGTCGACTGATGCAGATCGTCGTTACCCGGCCTGATGGACAGCAGCAGGCTTTGGTGGCGGCCTTAACGGGGCTGGGCCTGGAAGTCATACATCGACCCTTGATGCGCATCGAGGCGCTGGCGTCTAACGCCGCTCTCAGGCAGAGTATGATCGACTTGGATCATTACCAGGCGGTGATTGCCATCAGCCGCAACGCGGCTGAGCAGGGTCTGCAATGGCTGGATGAATACTGGCCGCAAGTACCAGTCGGCATCGACTGGTATGCCGTTGGCCCCACCACCGCCGAAGTCTTGCAAGGCGCTGGTCTTAAAGTGCGCATGCCGCGGCAGCAGTTCGATAGCGAGGGCGTGCTGGCATTGCCCAGCTTGGCACAAGCGCGCATAGCCGGCACAAAAGTGCTGATCTGGCGTGGCCGTGGTGGTCGCGAAACCCTCGCCAACGTGTTGCGCCAGCGCGGCGCCCAAGTTGACTATGCCGAGCTGTATGAGCGCTTGCCGGTGACCGACAATGACTGGCCACAGGTGCTGGCACAGCGGCCCTTGCTGTTGTTAAGTAGCAGCCAGGCACTGGATATTGTGATCGAGCAGGTGCCAGATTTAGCGCAGCGCATTGCGGGTGTGATTGTACCCAGTGAGCGCGCTGCCCAGCAGGCGCAGCAGTTAGGCTTAACGGTCAAGCAAGCGGCCAGCGCCCGCGATGAGGATATGCTGGCCTGTGTACAGCAATGGCTGAATAACGATTAACCCGCTGCTAACCGCAGCCAGATAAGGAATCAACACTGTGAGCGAACGCACCCCTTCTTCTGATCAGGAGCCGTCCAAGCCTGAGGACGACGCTAAGCCACAGAACGCGGATGCCCAAGATGACGCCGTCGATGCCAGCGACAGCCCTGCTGAGGCAACGGCGCCTGCTGAGGGAGCGGTAGAAGAGAAGGCTACCCCGAAAGCGGAATCTGTGCCTGAAACCGCCGGGCCTGAAGCAACGGGCAGCGATAAATCCGCTGACCAGCAGCAAGCTGCGACCGCCAAAAAGAAACCCAAACCGTCAGTCGCTGAACCTGCACCGAAACGCGGCCCGCATCCGCTATCTTGGATCAACCTGGTACTGATGCTCGGCTTATTTGCCGTTGCAGCCTACGGCGCTTGGCTGGGCTGGCAGCAACAGCAAAACACCGCCGCCGAGCTGGCGGTGGTGAAAGATCGCTTGCAACAGGCGCAGCAGCAAACCGATACCCTGCGCCAGGAAGAGCGCCAACTGCAGCAGCAAACGCAACAAGCGTTAGACGGTCTGCAGCAGTTGGGCGAGCAGCTGCAACACAACAGCGAGCGGCTGGCCAAGTTGCCAGGTGCTGAGCGTCAAGATTGGCTGCTAGCCGAGGCGGAATACCTGATGCGCCTAGCCAACCAGCGCTTGCAGCTAGAACGTGATTGGAGTGGTGCATTAAGCATGTTGCAAGCAGCGGATAACGTGCTGTTAGAAACGCGCAACCCAAGCCTTAACCCGGTCCGCGCTACGTTGGCCAAAGAAATGCAGGCCCTGCGCGCCGTACCGGCGTTAGACAGTGTTGGCGCTGTGTATCGACTGCAGAGCTTGCAAGAGTCGCTGCAAGACTTGCCCTGGCTGCCAGAAAAACTGCAGCGCCCGCAAAACATGGCTGCCCAGCCAGAGGGCGTTGAAGAGCCCGTGTGGTACTGGCAGCTGTGGGACAACATCAAAACCGCCCTTGGCAATATGGTCCGTTTTCGCCAGCGCGATGTCGCCATGGAAGCGCCACTGACGCCAGACCAGTTTTATTACTTGCAGCAAAATATGCACTTGATGCTGGAGCAAGCACAGGTGGCACTGCTGCGTGAGGAGCCGTCCTTGTATCAACACAGCTTGCAGCGCGTTGAGCAATGGCTGGATCAGTATTTAATGGCAGAAGACGAACGCACGCGCGCCGTGCGCACCACGTTAAGTGAGCTGCAGCAATGGCAAGTCGCACCCGCTGCGCCGGATATTTCCGCATCGCTGCGCCAGCTGCAAAAACTGGTTGAGCAGCAGCGTCGCGGCACTGTGGCACCGCTCCAGTCTGAGGCACAGGAGCCAGCAGCATGAAACGATGGCTCGCCTTTTTATTGCTGACCCTAGCCGCCGGTTTGGTGGCGGGAAGCTGGGTTAGTCTGGACTCAGGCTATGTGTTGCTGAGTTGGCACACCTACACCATAGAAACCACGGTGTGGTCGTTCGCCATCTTGGTGCTGATTTTTATGGCGCTGCTGTACTTGTTGGTGCGCTTAAGCCTGTTGCTGTTGGGCAGTGATTTGCGCTTTAACGAGTGGCGCCGTCAGCGCAAAGTGCAGCGTGCCCGCCGCATGACCACGCGTGGTTTGTTAAACCTGGCGCAAGGGCAATGGCGTACCGCTGAGCGCCAGCTGTCTAGCGTTGCCGAGGATGCCGACACGCCGCTGATTAACTACCTCGCCGCCGCCCGAGCGGCCTATGAGCAAGGCAAACACGACACCACCGACGAGCTGCTCAATGCGGCCAGTCAAAGCACCAAAGGCTCAGAGCTGGCGGTGGGCATATCGCACGTGCAACTGCTGCAGTCGCGTGGCCAGTTGGAGCAAGCGCTGGCGGTATTGCTGAAGCTACGCACGAAACACCCCAAGCACGCCTATGTGCTCAAACTGTTGGTAAAAACCTATCAGGAGTTAGAGGACTGGGTCGCCCTGAACGAGCTGCTGCCTGTATTGCGCAAAGCAACCAAGATTCCAGCAGAAGAGCTCAAAGCACTGGAAGAAAAAGTGCAGCTGCAGCTGTTGGAGCGCGCTGCAAAGGCACATCACGACGACATCGCCGCGGAGCTAAAAACGGTCTATCAGGAGATGCCGCGTCATTGTCGCTACAGTGCCAGCATTCTATTGCGCTACGTCGAGCTGCTGGCAGATTTGGGTAAGGATATTCTTGCCGAAGCAGAGCTGCGCAACGCGCTTAAAAATGTCTGGCACGATGACCTGATCCACTGGTTTGGTCGGCTAAAAGGCGAAGACACTAACAAACAGCGCTTATTCGCCGAGCAATGTTTGAAAGAGCGTCCTAACGACCCAGTGTTGCTGCTGGCGCTGGGCCGTTTGGCCATGCGTCAGCACGATTTAGAAAAAGCCCGCGAATACCTGCAAACCGGTTTGCGCATTAAAGGCCTGCCAGATCTGCACGCTGAAATGGCGCAAGTGCTGTTGCAAGAGGGAGACAAAACCGGTGCTTGCAAACACTTCCAGCTGGCGTTGCGGTAACGCTGTTTTTCCACACCAATGACGGATTCGGTGACGGCCTGCACATGCGGGCCGCATTTCTTGTGCTATTTCTAAGGGCGTTTATTCATTAGGGGCAGCACGATGCAAACTCTTTCTTATCAAGGCTGGCTGACCACGATATTGCTGTGCGGTGGCTTGTTTGGCTGTGGCAGCAATGATTCGGACACCCGTCAGCCGAATGATCCAGACGCAACATCTCCTGCGCCTGAGGTGACTCCACAACCGCCTCAGCGCGCTGCTTTTCCCTCTGGCTTGAGTTGGCAGTGGCAGCTGAGCGGCACGGTGAACACAGGTTATGACGTTGATGTTTATGACCTCGATTTATTCGATACACCTGCCTCGACCATTGCCGATTTAAAAGCCGCAGGCCGTAAAGTGGTGTGTTATTTCTCGGCTGGCTCCTGGGAAGAATGGCGTGACGATGCTGATCAGTTTCCACAATCGGCGTTGGGCAATACCCTGGATGGCTGGGAAGATGAAAAGTGGTTGGATATTCGCCGCCCGGAAGTGCTTACCATCATCCAAGCGCGGTTGGATGTTGCGGTAGACAAAGGCTGTGATGCCGTCGAGCCAGATAATGTGGATGGCTACAGCAATAATAATGGCTTGGGCCTGACGGCCGGCGACCAGCTCAGTTACAACCAAGCGCTGGCGCAAGCGGCGCATGCACGCAACCTAGCAATAGGATTAAAAAATAACCTGGATCAGGTCGCTGAACTTGAGCCGCTGTATGATTTTGCTGTGAATGAGCAATGTCATGAGTATCAGGAGTGTGACGTTCTGACTGCATTTAGCGATAACAATAAAGCAGTGTTTAACGCTGAATATAAAGAGACCTACATTGAGGATGAAGCTAAGCGCCAAACAATCTGCGAGCGCAGTGCCACGCTTGGCATCAGCAGCTTGTTTTTACCGCTGGATTTAGACGACAGCTTTCGACTGCCTTGCCCTTAATAATATGGCTTAGCGAAGATGTTGATGTGGTTGCCTTTTGAGGCCAACAGTTCATTGCCTGGACGCTAGCCATTAACGGGTTTGCTGGCATCAATGTCTTCATCCAACCATTGCTGGCGAATGGCGACAATGGTGTCGATTTTGCCAATAAAAGACTCGACCAATTCTGGGTCAAAATGCTGCCCAGATTGTGATTGTAAAAACTCAACGGCACTTTCAATGCTCCATGCGTTTTTATAGGGCCTGGCCGTTGTTAACGCATCAAATACGTCAGCGATGGCTACGATTCGCCCTTCGAGTGGGATCTCTTTGCCTTTTAATCCTCTGGGGTAGCCACTGCCATCCCATTTTTCGTGGTGGGTGTAGGCGATGGTGGCCGCCATTTGCAGCAGTGGTGATGGATGGATACCAATAATGTCATAGCCAATGCGAGGGTGTTGGCGCATCTGCGACCACTCTTCTGCAGTTAGCTTGCCTGGCTTTCTGAGTATATTGTCGGCAATGCCGATTTTACCAATGTCATGCATGGGGGCTGCGGTGCAAATCATGTCGCAGATGGCTTCAGGGAGACCAATTTCTCGGGCTAAAACTTCAGAATATTTTGCCATGCGAATAACATGGCGGCCGGTTTCATTGTCGCGATACTCTGCTGCATGACCAAGACAATATATGACGGACATACGTGTTTCATTCAGCTCCTCAGTACTGACCAGAGATAAATGGTTTTTTACCCGAGCGCGCACGATGTTGGGGTGAAAGGGTTTAGCAATATAGTCAACTGCTTCGTATTCGAATCCCATTTGTTCATTTTCTATGTCATCTTTAGCAGAAATAAATATGATTGGTATATGCTCTGTTTCTTCGCTTCTTTTTAGTTCTTTTGCAACTTCATAACCATTTTTTCCTGGCATGATGATATCAAGCAAAATAATATCCGGGTTTACTCTACGAGCCATTTTTATAGCGCTGACTCCATCTTTAGCAAAGATGACCCGAAATTCATCTTGAAGAGTTTTTGCAAGTAGATGTATATTTTCTTTTTCATCGTCTGCAATTAGTATGCAAGGTTTATCTCGGATATTGACAGATAGTTGATTCAGTAATTGTTCCATGGTTGTGTCTATCCTTGACGCTTAAAAGTGTCGTCTGATTCTAATTCGTCTAATTTTATGAGAGCAGTCTCATAATCAAGATTAAATATGCACTCGAAAATTTCTTTTGTCTTTATTTTATCTATATCGTTCTGTAATGATTCCATCAAACTTTCAACAGTCAAATTGGCGCCCATATCTTGTTCAGCAAGCTGCTCCCGCAGTCTTGATAAGAGGGCTTTGATGCTATGCTGAGGTTTCTGGCCGATCTCTTCATGAGCAGAAAGCTGGCTTCTGGTTTTCATTAACTGTCTCTGCAAATCCCGCACAGCTTCTTGCAGAGAGACCATCAGTGCATCCAGCTCGCTGTTGTCGATGTGATCGGACAGCAGCAGTTCATTAAGACCATTGGCCGTTTCAAATAGCGGGTGTATTAATAGGTTTCCGGACGTGCCTTTAAGGCTGTGAGCGCGCTCCCGTGCTGCTTCAACGTCATTCTCAGAGAGCAGTTCAGGAATATCGCGTACGGCTCTATCGGCTTGCTTCAGCACGCTTTCCAGTAAATGCAATAGCAGTCTGCCGTTACCATTAAGTCGTGTTAATGCCACCTGAACATTGGCAGGTAAATCACTGTTATCCAGTTCATGCTGTTGCTCTACTGATGCGGGCTTTTCTGTGCTGCTACCAATGGAATTATTATCAACGGAGTTGTGGGTGATATATAACAGCAAGCAATGTTGCATTTGCACAGGGTCAATCGGCTTGGTTAGGAAATCATCCATACCTGCTTCATAGCACATGTCACGGTGCTGCTTCATGGCATTGGCCGTCATGGCGACAATTGGTACGGCACGCCATTTTCGCTGTTTACGAATCAAGCGCGTTGCTTCCAGGCCATCCATCACGGGCATATGAACGTCCATCAAAATCACATCAAGGTCAGCCGGTGAATGCTGTTCTAGATAATCCAGTGCTAAACGCCCATTGCCGACGACGGCAACCTCCGCCCCCATGCCTTCTAAAATCGCTTTAGCAACCTCCTGATTCGGTTCATGGTCCTCTACCAGTAGCAGCTTGGCTCCCAGCAGGGGCTTGGCACTGTCTTTTGATTGCTGTGGCAAGTTGCGATTGAGGAAGTTGGCGAACACATTAAATACTTCCGAAGCCGTGATGGGCTTAGTTAATAAGCTATCTATGGCGTTGGTTTGCTCCGTATCTTTCAATAATTCAAGGCCGTAGGCCGTGGTTAAAATAACAACGGTTTGTGATGCCTGCCCCATGGCCTTGATTTCTTTCGCTGCGGTTAGGCCATCTAGACCAGGAAGGCGCCAGTCCATCAATACAAAGTCGAATGATTCTTCTTTTTCTACTTTCGTCTGACATATCTCTAGGGCCTCTTCGGCTGAGCTGGCGGTGGTGCACTGGCATCCAAAGCCCTTAACAATCATTGCCATCATATCCAGCGCATCTTGATGGTCGTCGACGACTAATACCTTGAGGTTTTCGAAGCGAAGGCGTTCGTGGTTGTAATACGCCACTTCGGCCTCACTTTCCTGCATAGGAATCGTCACGGTCACAGATGAGCCGACTCCCGGAGCGCTTTGTATATCCAGCTCACCACCCAATAATTGCGTTAGCTGCTTAACAATGGTGAGGCCTAAACCCGTGCCACCAAAGCGCCGCGTGGTTGAATTATCTGCCTGTTCAAATGGCTGGAATATCTTTTCAATGGTAGCTCGGTTCATACCGATACCTGTATCACGCACAGTAAAACTGAGCACCAGTGATTGCTTGTCATCATGATAACTGTCAATGAGTAAAGAGACCGTGCCTCGGTCGGTAAACTTAATGGCATTGTTCATTAGATTGGTTAGAATTTGCCCAATTCTAAGTGGGTCACTGTTTAAACTGACAGGGACATCGGGCGACAGTTTTAGCAGCAGTTCAATGTCTTTTTCTTTCGCTATACCATTAGCAATGTTGATGATGTTGTCCAAGACTTGCTCAAGGTTAAAGTCGATATTTTCTATGGACAGCTTACCGGCCTCTATTTTGGAGTAATCCAAAATATCGTTAATAACACCTAATAAAGATTTGGCAGAAATGTCAATTTTCTTAAGCTGTTGTCTTACTGCATGGGGAAGATCTTCTTTTAACAGCATGTAAAGCAGGCCGGTGATGACGTTCATCGGGGTCCTGATTTCATGGCTCATGTTTGCTAAAAACTCACTTTTTGCGTGGGTAGCCGCTTCTGCTGAGTTTTTAGCCTCAATCAGCTCTTGTGTGCGTTTTTTTACAGTTTCCTCTAATAGCTGGCTTTGGCAGCGAAGTTCCTCTTCTAGGCGCTTGCGCGAAGAAATATCAGAAATGCTGGCCAGTATCGACCGCTCCTCTCCATTGCCTAAAATCGCTAGCCCAATTTCAACGGGGAATATACTGCCATCTTTACGCCTGCCACATAAATCATCTACGGCATCCATCGCTCTCAGGAACGGCTTATCAAGATACTTTTTGCGCATCTCAGGGTGAGATTTTCGACGATTTTCAGGCAGCAATACTTCAATCGGAGCACCAATGAGTTCACTACGGGTGTAGCCAAACATCAAAGCGACCGCATCGTTAATGCGTGATATGTTGCCATCCTCGCTTATGGTTAATATGCCGCTGGGAATGCTATCAATGATTTTATGAGCATGTTCTTCACTGGACTTTAACTGCTCTTCGCGTTGTCGTACGCGTTGTTGTAACAACTTCAGTGAGTGGCTGACGTTGTGAATTTCTTCATCGCCACTCTGTGGAATGGAAACATTGTAATTGCCGCGAGAAATCTCAAGGGCTGCATCAGAAAGCCGTCTTAGCGGTGTTAGCTGCCGTGCCAATAGCCAGGCTAGAGGAGCGAGAACGATGCCCACGAGCACGGCCGTTGTGTATAAAACCGTTGAGATAATTGGGTATATTTGTGCCTGAACTTTATCATCGGGTAGGTAATAGATTAGGCTGACTTTTCGATCAGGGTTTAATGGGTCGATGCTCACCTTATTCATTAAAAAATAGCCACTAGAGCTAGGAATATGAGTGAGTTTGGGTAAGGAGCCTTCGAGGTTTTCACTCAGATCAGGGAAGGAGCGGACCAGGTTGAATGGCTTGTCCAAGTCGATGCCGTACAGCTTGGATGTGTCAGGGTGATATAGCCACTCACCATTTTCATTGGCGATATAGAATTGGCCGCTGAACTCATGCAAGCTCTGCTTGGCTGACCGTGCTAAGCCTTCAAAAAAAAGCTGAAGATTCAGATTAATGATCACAACGCCAAAAAAATCTCCGCTATCGTCATGCACTGGCGTGGCGACACGAATAACAGGTTGGTAAGGCCGTTGAATCTCGCCATTTTCACGGTTCAGGTTAATGGTAGATAGATATACATCACCGGGTTGCAAGGCCTGGGGGCTTTGAAAGTAATCATACTGCCCTTTTGGCTGCAGCTTTGGCTCCGCTACTCTGGTGATGATGCCATTGTCGTTCTGCACTCGTACGATTTCGCGTCCATTGCCGGGCAGGCCGATGTAGCGAATCTGCAGATATTCTGGTCGATTCTCAATAATTGCAGTCAGGATGGTTTGCAAACGACTTTGCCAGACCTCCAGCGAATCACCACGGCTGGTTGTTGCGGTTGGCGTTTGCATGGCTCTGATGATGTTGAGGATGGGTGGAGTTTTCGAGAGTGAGACGACATCTTTACTGGCGTCATCAATCAGCTTGCTCAGCTGATCGCCTTGGCTCTGGGTGAGGTACTGGAGGCTTTCCTCCTGTTGTGAAAGAAAGGCTTTGGTCTCGCGTTGGCTGGTATAGAAAAGAATGACCGTGGTTGCAATCAGCGCCAGTGACAGTACTGTAAGCACAATTCTGACCCGCAAATTTTTGATTCCCTTCACTTCTCTTCTCCTTAACGAGGCAGAACAGCACCTTTAGATGAGCTAAGTGTAGAGGGCGCTGCTCCGGCTGCGTAACTTGTACCAATTAAAAAGTAATCTATTAGTATTAAGGATATTGCGAAAAATTCTTATTCATGGTTGTTCATTTTATAAGCAGCCTAGCTCATAGCCATTTGGAATAAAAAAAGGGCAAAGAGTGAGTGCGACAGCGATTGACGCACTGCTGCTTATCTTTTTGTCAGAGGCAGCAGTTGTGGTCAGTATTTTGGGGCGTTCAGAGTGGGGGCTTATCGAGGGTTACGGCAATGAACTAGTCAAGAAATCGACGCTGCGATCATAGAACTCACCGCTGGTTTGTTGACGGCTACTGCACCAAGCCAGCCCGGCAAGGCCATGGTATATCCGGCAACAGGACATCAACGCACGTAGCTGCTCGCTGTCGATCAGCCAGTCAGTCTGACCATAGCCGCGTAACAGCACAGCCAGCTGGGCATCGGACAAATCCGCTGGGGCAGTGAGCAGTTTGAAAAAGTCCATGCTCGGGTGGCCGCCACGCATAGCCTCAAAATCAATAATGCCGCTGTAGCGATCACCGTCGACCAGTATGTTGCCGGCACGAAGATCAAAATGCACCGCTTTCGCCTGTTGGCTATCGGGTATTAAATGCATGTGTGACAGAAAGTGCTGAGCAGCTTGCTGCGCCAGAGTAGAATCCGCGCCAGCGATCATACCGAGATAGCGCTCGATATTTCCTTTTAGCAGGGCATGCCAACTCGAGAACCCATCAAAATTATTTGCCTGCGTAGCGTGTATCTCGCGCATGCTTCGGCCAAGGCGCAGTAATTGATCGTCAGCGAGCCGAGTAAAGCTATTGAGTGGCATACCAGGCAGTGACGCCATTAATACATAGCCGTCAGCATGCCAGTCATGCACCTCTGGAATGCACTCAAGATGGCTGAGTTGGCTGAGCCAGTGGTACTCACGTTGAGATTTTTCAACACTAAAAGGGCGCTTCAGCACATAGGCTTGATTGCCCGAATGAAAGCGAATGACTTCAGAAGCAAACGACTCCCCAATTGGCAATAGCTCATCCACTTCCAGTTGAAACAGGGTTTTGGCGGCGTTAATTAGCTGATGCTGGAAGTTTTGCATGATGGTGACCTTATAAAAGGGCGGCGAATATTAGAGCGCCTCTGGATAGTTCTGCACGGCTCTGCGCGAGTGCAGCAGGCTTTCAGAACAAGGCGGCGATGGTAGCAAATGGCTAGCCCTTTTCAACATCGCCAACGGCGTTATGGAGGCCTGCGGCCCGCGCCCGACGGGGAATGCCAGAGAACTCCAGCTCTGTGTCGCCGATTTTTGCTGTAGCTGGCTAGAGCGGCAAACCGGCTTCTTGAACTAGAGCCCTCTGGCGATCCAGAGCGAGCACCGAATTATCCAGAGGTGCCCTGGCACGAAAAACGCCAGTAATTAACACGATGGTGAGTTGTTTCGTCAGGTGGGTCCGTTATTTAAGTCGCTAATGATGCTTTCGGTGTTGTGCTTTGCAGTTATGTGATTCTGGTAATAATTGAGTCAGTGATATGAATAAGCATACGGGCAAAAAAACGGCGAGCATCATGCCCGCCGTTTTTTCGTTAACGAGTTTCTTAACTTATTTCCAAGCCCACTCGCTGCCTTCAACATCGGCTTCTACGCGCCAGCTGTTAGCATTCCATTTAATGGCGTTATCGAGGGCATTTTTCAACTGGCCATTGTCCAGGCGCCAGGTTTGGTTGGGACGGTCGGCGCAGGTTTCCATGGTGATGTCACTGCCCTGTTGATCCAAACACAAATCCGGTGCGATCTTATTGATCAGCTTGCCCTTCGGTGTCAGTTGCCATTGTTGGTTGTCACCGTCATGGCACCACCAGCCGTAGACCTTGGTCCCTGGCGCTGTGCTACTGGCTTCAACATCCAAGCATTGAGTTTGCTCGGTTACCAGTTGCTGCCACTCGGCTGTGGGTGTATCCACTTCTGCTGATGCGTTAAACAGAGCCGTTACCACGGCTGTCATCGGCTGGGTATAGCGTGATGCACTCGGTGCCTGGCGCTGCCAGCTCTCTGGTACGGGTTGACTAACATCCCAGCTACCGCGACCATCGTAGTAGGATTTTGCGGTGGCATTAGGAGTGGGTGTCCACAAGAAATCAGGATGCGCATTTTGGTACCACTCACCGCCAATCACATCGCCCTGGGCATCCAGCTCCAGGTCGTAGTAGTAGGTGACACGTGAGATGCCATCGTATCTGGGAATGTCGGTCTCACGGTGAGTCGGGTTGGTCTCAACCATATACTGCACCTGCATTTGCACACCCACTACGGAGTGCGCATCGGAAGCGCGATACTTAGAGAACTTGTCTTTGCTGTAATCCGCCATGGCGATGGTGACATCGGCCGGGTCATTCGAAGTTTGATTGGTTTGCGGGTTAAAGTACTTAACCTTGTAACCGAGAATCGGCTGGTTCCAAACCTGGTAGTCGTAGGTGGCATCCATAATCATGCTACGGCCAGTAATACCTACCTGGTTCAACACCGATAAGTGCCAGGAGCCAGGGTTATTATCGACACACTGGGACGCAATGATGCGGCCATTTTCGTCTTGCTCTGGGTCTTTAATATTGCAGCGACCACCAATGAACTTGGTGTCGAAAGGTGCTTCAGCCCACAGCAAGGTGCCTAGCGCCTTAATGTCAGACGGGTAAAACTTCAGCATTTCACCGTTCGCGTCTGGCACAGTGACCGAGTGCGCAGGGCGCGGCAGCATGTAAGCTGCTGCAGCCCAGCCGTGGCATAAGCCCATCCATCGTTCGACGCTGCCGTTGGATTCAAAGTAGCCTTTGCCAGAATCCCAAGAGCGCTTGGTTAAGGTACGTTGTTGATCGCCGACTAACAGGTCGTATTTTTCTGCTGGAGACAACAGGTGACGCTCATCAGCAGAGTAATTCTCCAGCGGTTTGATGGCCGCAGAAAAGTCGTAATAGTCCTTCCAGTTATGGGCCGACAGATCGCGATCAGCGTAACGCCATGCAGCAGCACCGGAATACAAAGGCCAATAGGTGTCTGACCATGGCTGTATGTCTAGCTTCGTTTTATCCGGTGCTTGTTGGTCCAATGCCGTTAAGTTACGTACCAGATTGTTGCCGGCATCCACCAGGCGCGCAGGGTTGTCATTGTATAAGCGAATGGCAGAGAACGGCTGTGGTTGCAATGCGCCGGAGCTGCTCATCGTTGAGCGATTAATGATCTCACTGCGCATTCTATTGCGAATGCTGTCGATTTCATCCGCGTTTAGAGTTTGATAGTCATCACCCTCTTTTTCGGGCCGGGCGTTCATAACGGCTTGTGGGTTTTGATGAAATTCCGTCATAAACGATTGGATCTGAGCATCAGCCGCCAAAGCAGACAAAGGCGCAGCCAACGCAAATAGTGCGATTGTTTTTTTCACTGCAAAAAACTCTTTCTAGGTTTGTGTTGGTTCCGAATTAAAGGGCCCTTAACCGGAGGGCGCGCATAGTATTTATTGAATATTTGAAAATCAATTGATTGCTTTGTTAAAAGCTAAATATTTTTATTTTCGTAGTAATAATGTATTAGTTTGGGTTGTAAATTCAGCTAGATATGGGTCTGGCAGCTGTTTGTGAGTGTGTGGGGATTGCATCCAAATCGGTTCGGATAATTGCGAATTATGTAAGTTCTTATTCCGTATTATCGGTGATGGATTTCAAAATTTTATAATTTATACCAAGGTCAATTGGTATTATCACCTAGTTCTAGTGTTGCTTTTGTCGATAACGGTGTCTGCTTTTGGTTTTGATTGATACTAGGATTGTCATCAATCTATATTTGCTGTTGATTGTTTTGTTTTTATTGTGTTGGTGGGGGTTGTTTCCAATAAAGACAGAAAAAATGATGAGTGTCATTCTTTCTGTCTTTATATTTGGTAGATGGGGTAGCTCATTATCTGATCAGCTGGCTTAGCTCAGTATGTTTTTCATTCCAGCCCGCAGAATGATCATGGATTCCGGGTGTGAGTAGTGCGGTTAAGAGCCAGCTTTTTGAGATGAACAACTTCAATGCCCTCTGGTATCAGGCTTTGGCTTATGATTGAAAATCCCTGCTGTAGATACAGGTTAACGGCAGGCTTATTGGCACAGGCCGTCGACACTGTGGCGCTTCGCCATTGCAAGTTGGTCAATACATAATCCAATAACTGAGTGGCAACTCCTCGGCGAAAAGCCCTAGGCGATACCACTAGGCTACAGATATCTAGGGTTTGTTGTTCTAACATGACTTCAACAGCGCCTATCAAACCTTGTGAATCTGATAGCCCATAAAACTGGGTATTGGAACTAGCAATGTGTTGGCCGGAGCGGTGCAAGGGAGGGAAATATTTCGCTTCGATTAGTTCAGCTTCGACGCTATAGGATTGCTGAAATAGCTGATAAATATCTTGCGAAGTGCAGGGATCACGGTGCTGAAGTAATTTGATCAAGGATGGCTCAAGCATAAAATAATCACGAGTTAGAAGAATTCGGCCAACGCAACCTCGCGGCCGTGGCGGACAACATGATGACATAGGATAGCTGCAGCGTTAGAAAAACACCGATAGGGTGATTAGGAACACCGCGCCACATTAGCCAGATTAAATAACACAGAGTGAGGGCGTTAGCGGTTAACGCACCCCACAGTGCCCAGTGCTTGGCCTGCCATAAAGGTTTAAACAGCAGTAAATTAATCGCCGCGGTGGCAGCAAGCATTAGACCGGGCAATGCCAATAAGGCGCTGCGCCAAGCCTCTGGGCTATTTTCCAGCTGCAACCATATAGCAGCAAAATGACCATAGGCGCCGAGCGTGAGCAATATGGTTAACAGCCCACCTGTGATGGCTGACACTGGATACAGTGAATTATGGGCGTTAATAGCCAATGTCTCGTCCTCCGCTAACGGTCAGGCCACTTTCGTAGGCAAATACCACCGCCTGAGCGCGATCGCGAAGGCCCAACTTTGCTAACACACTGGAAACATGAGTTTTGACGGTGGCTGCGCCAATAAATAATTGCTGGGCAATTTCGGCATTGCTGTGCCCTTCGGCAATGGCCAGCAGTACTTCTTTTTCTCGCGTTGTCAGCCGCTCAAGGCGCTGGGCCAGCAGCAACTGATGTTCGTTGTTTTGGTTGTGATCGGTTTGGGTAAACTGGCCAATTAAACGGCGGGTAATACTGGGGGATAACATGGCACCGCCGTCGGCGACGGTGCGCACCGCATCGACCAGAGACTCTGGAGGAATATCCTTTAACACAAAACCACTGGCGCCTGCTTGCAGGGCATTAAAAACATACTCGTCTGGGTCAAAGGTGGTGAGAATAATCACTCGACATGAATGCTCTGCTAGCGCCAATAGCTTGGCCGTGGCCTGCAAGCCATCCATGTTTGGCATGCGAATATCCATCAACACAATATCGGGCTTAGTTTGCTGCACCAATTGCACTGCTTCGAGACCGTCGCCGGCTTCGGCAACTACCTCGATATCGGCTTCGTTTTGCAGTACTAAGGCAAAACCTCGGCGCACCAAGGCTTGATCATCCACCACCATCACTCGCAACATCATTGACTCCCTGGCGTTATCGGTAATGTGGCACGAACTTCAAAGCCACCTTTTACGTTGGGCCCGGCGCTGAGCTGCCCGCCTAACGCGCTCACCCGTTCCTGCATGCCTTGAATGCCTAGGCCAGCCGTTTGGGCTGGGTTTAGCGGGACTGGCTCATCAAGGGCGTGGTTAAGAACCTGAATGTCTAAATGTCCGGCGATTATGTTCACACAAACATCGACCTGTGCTTGGCTGCCCACATGTTTGACGATATTGGTGAGCGATTCCTGCACGATGCGATAAGCGGCTAAGGCGACATTGGCCGATAGCGGCTGATTGAGCAGATTCGCATCCGCCTGGTAATTGAGCTGCGCGACAACACTGCGCACCTGCTCGATTAACGCGCTTAAATCATCCAGGCCTGGTTGCGGTGAATGCTGTGCTGGTTCACTGGCCGGGCGTAACACACCGAGCAGCTGGCGCATTTCTTTTAGCGCTTGGCGCCCTGCCGCTTCGACGGCAGTCATGGCTTCACGCGCAGCGTCTGGGTTGGACTGAATCACAGTGCGGGCAGCCCCAGCCTGTACCGTCATCATGCTGAGCTGATGGGCTACCACATCGTGCATTTCTCGTGCGATGCGGGTGCGCTCGGCCACCACGGCGCGCTCGGCATCGGCGTGGCGTTCGCGCTCTAAGGCGGCGGCTCGCTCTTCTAACAAACGCAAATATTCACCGCGAAAGCGCAGCCGGCGACCGCTGTACCACAAGGCCCAGCCGAGCATGGTCGCGACCGTGCCTGACACCGTGGGCCGTTGCAGCAAGCCCTGATCAATCAGCAAATACAGCAGAGCAGCCATAAAGGCCAGCCAGCTGGCGCGGTTATTCGCTTCGTAGCGACCTAAGGCAAACAGCGAAAATGCCAACGCCACCAGTCCTTCGGCGGGTAGGCCCAGCTCTAATACAACGGATGCCAGTACGATAACTATGTGCACCTGCCACGGATGACTGCGCCGCCACAGTAAAGCGAAGCTGGCAATAAAGGCGCATTGAAAGGCTGCAATATCGACAAACGATTGCAACGCCAGCACACTGTGATTCTGGCGCGACCACAATAATAACGTCAGCAGCAGCGCGAGTAGAGCTAGCAGCAGATCGGCCACATGTGGCCAGCGAGCGAATGGCCCTCGCCAAGGTCGCCACTGGGTGACTTGGGAAGCATCAGATGAATGAAGAAGGGCACTGAGCCAAGCTGGTTTCATAGCCTCATGCTATATCAGCCGTGCGTCGCCGTCATGAGCCTTAAGGTGGAGCATATCGCCTTGTTCTCCTCCTTTTGGCGGAGGCCAATTTCCTGCCCTAGATGGATGTGCCTAGATGTGAAAAAAACGAGCATAAATATCAACACGGGTTGGCAGCCATGTCAGCTCAATGCTGGTTTTTGGAGACATCTTATGACTGATGCGGTATTGCCACTTGCAACCTCTTCGCCCTTGGCGGCAACACGTACTTTGGACTGGGCCGTGCGTGCCTGGTTTGTGTTGGCAGCCTTGGGGCACGCGTTGTTTTTTATCTACATAGTGGCGGTGTTTTTTCCACCGGTGGCTCAGTCGGGTCTTGAAGGTTTAAAGGGCCTACATTTACCCGCCGGTTTTCGCTCGGGCGATAGCTTAGGCAACTTGGCGGCAGTTGCCCATGTATTGCTCGCCGCTGTTGTCATTGGCGGCGGCCCTGTGCAATTGATTCCGGCGATACGAAACAAGGCACCTAAGTTTCATCGCTGGTTAGGCCGCAGTTATTTGGTGGCGGCGGTGGTGAGTGCCGTAGGCGGACTGTATATGACTTGGACGCGTCATAGTATTGGCAACCTGTGGTCGCAAATTACCATTTCGATCGATGGCATCTTGATCTTGGCCTTTGCCGCTCTGGCACTGCGCAGTGCGATGTTGGGGCAGCTTGCGGCCCATCGTCGCTGGGCGTTGCGCTTGTTTATGGCAGCCAGTGCCGTGTGGTTTTTTCGCATCGCCTTGATGGGCTGGCTGGTATTAACCGGTGGAATGGGCATCGACTTTCAGAGTTTTACCGGCCCATTTCTGGCTGTGTTGGGCTTAGCGCAATATCTGCTGCCGTTGGCCATGTTGCAATGGTACTTTTATTGTCAGCAAGCAAGGGTCACACGCGCTCAGCGATGGGCTTTTATTGGTACCTTATTGCCGCTAACAGGATTTATGCTGCTGGGTATTGCGGTGGCGACACTAAAAATGTGGTGGCCTAGGATATAGAATTACTTGCTTATTGCGATATGCTTAAAATTGAATTCTGAACGAGTTAACATTCGAGGTCTTGTTATTCCACTGAATAGGAGTAACAAGACCGATATTTGATTGCTGCATAACTTCAATCACCACCGCTATCACCACCAAAACCGCTGCGATCACTAGTGCCTTTGTTAGTGTCGCTTGGCTGTTCAATGAAAGAACCTGTACTGCTTCCAAATCGATTACTACCGCTTGCACTACCTAGGGAAAATGATAAAACTATATTCAGTATTAAACCAACAGAAAAAAGAGCAACTAATACCAGACAAACAGTATTCTGGAGTATGGAGGAGGATGAAATATCGGTGTAGTACCAAGAAGCGACTAACCCAAGAATAGTTAATACCCAGCGCATAAATTGTTAAACCTTTGTTTATGCATTATTTGTTCAGAACAATAAATTCCGATGAGAATACCATCGTACAAGATAGTGGCACTACCTAGAATGACAATAATATAGCCATTTTAGATTACTATTCATCTCATTCTTAGCAAGATCGGGGGACGAAGGGGCTATTGGTGGTACAAAATAGACCGATAGTAGTCAGGGGTATGGCTTGTATTGTGTGGCTAGTGATGATCAGAATACTCCGCAGAGCATAGCAAAAGCAACCAACCTCCACCTGCCAATCTGACTATGCTCTGAAGCTAGCAGCAAATCTTCTTGTGTTTGCTCAAGTTAGCGCTACTATTCCAAGCGAAAATTGTCCTACGTGTTAGCGACCTGGCTCGCCACCATCTCTGCTTAACCGATAGCCCTATATGCTCTGTCCTGACGGCTAGATACGCCATTGCGGATCTAACCTCTACAGCCTGTTGCCTTTGTTGGTGATGTTATGACTCCGTCTGAAACCCTGTTAATGATGATGGCCCTGGTGGTCGGTAGCTCCTTTTTTTCGATATCTGAAATTGCCTTGGCGGCGGCGCGCAAGCCACGCTTACAGCAGCTCAGTAGCAAGGGCGACACACGTGCCACCCATGTTCTGCAGTTACAGGAGTCGCCTGGAAACTTCTTTACTGTGGTGCAAATCGGGCTGAATGCCGTGGCTATATTGGGCGGCATTATTGGCGAGTCGTTCTTCTCGCCTTATTTGGTGGTGCCTTTGTCATTAGTCCTGCCCGAGCCTTGGCTCGGCATGACGGCGTTTGCAGCGTCGGTGTTTTTGGTCACGGCTCTATTTATCTTGTTTGCCGATTTGATCCCTAAGCGCATTGCCATGATTGCACCAGAGCACATAGCACTCACGGTAGCCAAGCCTATGCTGGTTTTGATTACCGTGTTTAAACCACTGGTGTGGTTTTTTAATGGCCTGGCCGACCTATTCTTTCGTTTATTGCGCCTGCCAACCATGCGTGATAACGATGTGACATCGGGCGATATCATGGCAATGATGGATGCCGGAGCACAAGCGGGTGTGTTACAAGAGCATGAACGTCACTTGCTGGAAAACGTGTTTGAGATGGAATCGCGCACGGTCACATCGGCAATGACAGCCCGTGAGAACCTAGTGTTTTTCCTGCATGATGAGCCTTTAGAAAGTATTCAACAAAAGCTAATTGAGCATCCGCATTCACGTTTTTTGGTATGCAGAGAGGTGCTCGATAAGGTCATTGGCGGCGTGGATAGTCGCGACTTGCTGTTGCAGTTGCTCAAGGATCAGTCGCTGAATATTAATGCGCGCGGACTGGTGCGACCACTTACCATGATTCCGGATACCCTTAATCTTTATGAGGTACTGGAACAGTTTAAATCTACCGGTTCTGACTTCGCTGTAGTAATGAACGAATATGCCCTAGTGGTCGGAGTAGTCACCCTTAAAGATGTGATGAGTATCGTCATGGGTGAGTTGGTGGTTGGCGAAGAAGAGCAGATCGTCAAACGTGATCAGAACTCTTGGTTAATCGATGGTTTAACCCCTTTACAGGATGTGATGCGGGTGCTGGAGATAGAGTCATTCCCTGAAACTGAAAATTACGAGACGATTTCCGGTTTTATGATGTATATGCTGCGTAAGATCCCTAAGCGTACTGACTTTGTAAGCTATGCGGGCTTTAAGTTCGAAGTGGTGGATATAGAAGACTACAAAATTAATCAGCTACTGGTATCGCGGTTGCCAGCTGACGATCCTACTTGTACTGATTAAGAGTGCTGCGATCCTAGGCTTATTAACCATCTAATAAGCCTTCAATTCTTTGCATTACTTGCAGGCATTGATTTGAGAATCGCCTATCCAGCTTGTGAAAATCTATACTGGACAGCACCTCGTTAAAGGCCATGATATCGCCAGGGTAGGGGCGGAAATCTCCAAATACCTTGGCATAAAGTGGCCTGATTTTAAGCCGGCTATCGGTGTTACGCAGATAGTGTTTGGCATTCATGATCCATAGCTTGGCTATGTGCTCATTGTCGTCTTGATCTACTTCGTCGCGCAACACTGGGGCATAGTGATCGTCCTGCAAACACGCTATGTCTACCCACCAAAATATCGATGCATCCGCCAAAAAATGACTGATTAAGTACTTAT
The DNA here is from genome assembly GCA_965233665.1 of Bacterioplanes sp. Taxonomy (GTDB): domain Bacteria; phylum Pseudomonadota; class Gammaproteobacteria; order Pseudomonadales; family Oceanobacteraceae; genus Bacterioplanes. The sequence continues at coordinate 28,613 of CBDDTG010000069.1, forward strand.
CAGGCAACAAGGCTAAAGACCAGCCGTTTAACAAAACGTCGAACTCTTGTTGCAGGATCTGAGAAGCTAGTTTGACGTTCTCTCTTGGGCTGCGATTGCTGTTTGTTACCAAAATATCGATATCGGATAGTTCATCATAGTCACTACTTGCCACACTGCCATACAGTGCAACCGATTCAAACTTTCGCGACTCTAGCAATCCATTAAGAACTAGCTCGGCTAATTGAGCCTGGCATGTTGGCATATTAATCACCATTGTTGGGTATATTCAGCTTATACTTTCGCTGATATCTCATTCTTCTTACATGATGGTTTACGCCGGAATGGTATTCCTGTATCAGCTTCGTCAGCTTGTCCAATCCAGGGTGTCCAGAAAAAAATCCCTCGCCAGGTTGAGGATAGAAAAGTACGTGACCATCTAAGATGTCACTATCTAAAAATACTATTTTGTAGGTGCTTTTGCGCTTCGTATCCATTGTGACGTGAGATATCTTATAGATGGGCACTTCAATAAAGCCATTTTTATTCTCGATATTTATGGAGTCATCGAGTAGATAGATTTGTTTGATTTTGCCTCTTTCTGATATGAATTTAAATGCCACCAATAACGGTAGGAAAGAAAAGGCCCAGTAATGAAGTGCAATAGCCGTTAGTACTACTATGAAAATTAGAAAAAATAGAAGATCTAAGTGCTTTCGTTTTTTATCTGTTATTAACTCCATGGGCTTTCGTCGCTATACCATACTCATGTGTTGCTTAAACGGCGTCAAAGTTGCGGTTAGCATCGTATCCCACTGCTTAGTCCCTTGTCTTCCTGTAACTGTTTTAGACCAACATAAATAGCGAAAACACGAGTAACCACGTAATCTGACTGCCGTAGCTCAAGCGCTGGTGAAGGCCAGGGTTGCTGCCCTGCTTAAACGCCAGTGCCAGGCGATAAGAAAAGAAGATACAAAGGCCAATGCTTAAGCCAGACAGTACTCTTAGTGCCGGTGCATAGCTGCTTTCGAACATGGCAATGGCCGGGGCAATAATAAGGCTGATCAGCATGACCAAGCCGCTGTACGAATGAATATTGCAGGCGGTGGTCGGCTGCTCGGTGTAGGGGTCTTTATCCATTGGGAACCAGCCGCACACCCAGGTGCCCAATCCATGCAATGCTACCATTATGCCAATCCATAGGGTGCTGTCTGGGGCTTCTGGCAGTTGTATGAGATACCAACCGTAGAGGCAGAACAACAGCCCTAGCGGATAGTTATTAATGGCCGGAGACAAGCGTTGAGTTGGGCTGCCACTGGCCCCCAGCTCACTGCAAAACTGCCTGCTGTGGCTATAACCTGGGTAGAAGCGTGCAGCTAGGCAAATACCAGCGACAAGCCATACTGAAGCGATTAATCCAGCATATTGGGCGATAGCAACCATCTTGGCCTTCCTCTTGCAGTGGGCGTATAAGATGGTTGCTGATAGTACTGTAATTTTTAGCTCAGGGATACGGCGCGCGAGTTGGTGCCATATCCATTCGGTAGGGCGTTGAAGTTAAAACCTCCGCCGTAAACCAGTTTTTAGATGTCCAACGCTTTCAATGATAAAACGTATGATCTATTCTACATTGCTTAATAAATCTAGGTAATGATCAACCAAGCTGGGTGGGTTCACCGCTTCGTCATGACCTGCAATTATTGTATCTACATTAAGGTTGAGACTTTTTAATTTCCTTAGGGTATTGGGGTACTCTGATATATTTGCATCTGAAAGATTTCCTATTTTCCGTTTAAGTATACAGCTTGCATATAGAACTCTTTCGTTTGGCATGTAAACCATGATTCCATCCGGAGAATGTGATTCTCCAAGATATAATGTCTCAATATTTCCATTCAAAAGATCGTCCTTCTCTTGAAGGATTTTGTTAGGTAATACTAATGGAACATCGGGATAACCATCCAAAACTTTTTTCATCTTTTCTACCATAGGTACAAAAGACTTTTCCATAAGGTCATATGTTTTCTGTGTGGAATAGATATCAACACCCTGTTGGCGCCAATATGCGTTCCCGCCAGCTCTGTCTGGGTGATAGTTGGTATTAACGACAGCTGTAACTGGTTTGTCAAACCTAGATTTAATTTTATTATGGAGCAATTCTGCTGTTTTGGGGCTCCATGTGGCTCCGAGTAGTATTATCTCTTCTTCCCCTAGGTAGACAACCGAGTTCTCTAGGTAATAATAGTTATTTTCAACAACAAAAACTCGTTCACTACTTTCTACCGGATTGATCAACATCTTTTCTCCGGACAAAGCGATTGGTGCAAATAGAATTAAGGCAGTCGCCATTATTGATCTGAATAACATTCCTATTCCTCCAAGTTACTGGCTTACGTTGTAGATCATTTCGATCAGTTGATGGTTGCCTACAACTTCGACATGCTCGCAGGATTCAAAGCCTAATCGAGAATAAAAGTTACGCAGGTGTTCATGGGCATTAATTTTAATAGATTTTACCCCTTCTTGCTGAGCTCTTTGAATTAGGTCCTTCACTACACTATTTGCTATGCCGTATCCTCGGTGCGACTTAATAACAGCTACTCTAGCAATTACTGCTGTCGCATCCTCTTTTATAGTAAGGCGTGCAGTTGCTATAGGTAAATCTCCATTGTCTACTACAATGTGGATAGACGTGCCGTCTAGGCCATCAACATCTAGCTCAGGTGGTATTTCTTGTTCAACGGAAAAGACCTTGTATCGTATATTCTGTGACTCTTTGATTATTTCTGTAGTACTACCAATTTTTTTGTTTAAATTATTATTCATATATAATCTATTTTTCTAATGTTTTTTTGATTGGCCCAGTATACTAACCCCGATAATTCTTGGCGTGTTTTTTGCCTTTTTTGTGGCGCCTTTCTCAGTATTCATTTGATTTTTAGAGTTTAGGGCTAAAGTCCAATTGATGTATTTGTGTTGGCGATGAAGTCTACGGGATGCAGAGAGCTGTGCAGAACTATTTAGAGGTTCATTAAGTGTTTTTCAGGTGTGCTCTAATTCCAGCCGGGGTTGGTAGCAACTATAGTCAGTAGCAAACGATGTAGTTATATTTGCTTATAGAGTAAAACTATGAAGCTTCCACTGGTCATTACATTTCTACTTGTAAGTGAACTTTCTATTGCGCTATCCAAAGAGGAATGCACGTTAGTCACCATGACAGGTAACCCAAACTATGCTCCTGTCACATGGTCGCCTGCTGCTGGTACCTTGGTAGGCAGTTATATAGCGTTCACCCAAGCTGTATTAGATGAGTTGGGGGTCGAGTCAGTGGCCGTTGAGCAAGGAAATTGGCGTCGAGCTCAGGAAGAGGTCAAACGCGGGAAGATCGATATGTTAATTGGGCCTTGGTTCAATAAGGAAAGACAGCAGTGGCTGCTTTATGTTCAGCCTGAGATATCACTAGATCCCGCTGCAATATTTATGAATACAGATAATCAGTTTGACTTCTCTAGTATGGAGGATTTGAAAGGACGGATTGGCGTTGTTCAAAGAGGAAATAGTTTCGGTGAGGAATTTGATGACTATGCGGATAAAGAACTAAATATTGATGCCGTGTCATCTAGGGAACAAACACTTTCTTTGGTGGTATTGGGACGAGCTGACTATGCCATAGGTGGTTATTACTCGGGAATGTTGCTGGTGAATTCTATGGGATACTCCAGAAAGATCATTGCTGCAGATAAGTACCTGACTGAAGATAAAATGTATATTGCATTTTCCCGAAAGTCGCCTTGTAGGGTGTTTGCCAAAGACATGTCAGAGATTATCATTAGAATGAAAAGAGATCGTATTTTGGAAGGATTAACTAAAGACTATATAAAGAAGTATAACGAGCAGTGAATTTTGAGTTTACTCATTGCTATTCGCCTTCTTATAAAAAAATACTTTGGTATTTTTCATTTTAGTAATAGCTTGCACTCATGCCTGTTTTCTAAAAATATGAGCAAAAGCAGGTTTCTTAAGTTTCTCACCGATCATGCGATCTCGTACCTTGTCAACATCGATCAGTGTATCGTCTTTCTTAGTGCAGTAGTCGATGATATCCTTGGATTGAATAATAAAATCATCTCCGTCTCGGAGAATTATGGCAATCGTTTCATAATCTGAATCGGCGATGGCCAAGCTTGTATCTCCATGGCTGTTGTTTGCTACTAGTAATCCACCCTGCTTTAGTAACTGCTTGCAGTGTTGACTGATGAATCCTGAGTAAAATGAAAACATCATATCAAACTGACCCTCCTTCGGTTCATTGAAGGTAGAGAAGTCGTCCATGTACCAATGTATTTTCGCGGGTTCATCGTAAGTTTTATGGTTGTTAATGTAGGCATGGGTGTTGCTGTCGCTAAAGAACTTTGGCAAACGTTTATCTTTATCGATGTAGGTCATCTCAGGTATAAATAAAGATGGAGTGATATGAACGAAGCTGCCAGGATAGATGGCCTTTTTGATACGGTATTTGTCCGCTAATTTTCTAAACAGAATGCGTCGTTCATCCTGCTTTTGAACGAAGAACTTATCGTATAGCTCTGGTATCATTTCGAGACTCATTTGAGCGTTCGTTTGTGTTTAATATCTGGCGGAAAATCCATACATGATGGACTGTCGAGTTGAGGTAGGCTCACTATGAGCCTACTTCTTTGTGCTGATTTAAAAACCCAACACCTCACTCTCTAACACCTGCGCCAGTTTTTCCTGGCGAATAAGTTCGGCGGCTTTTTCGATATCGGGTGCGAAGTATCGGTCTTTATCGTAAAACGACACCTTACTGCGCAAAATGCTCTTGGCTTGTTCCAGCGGTTTGCTGGTTTTTAGCGGTGAGCGAAAGTCGATGCCTTGGGAAGCAGCCAGCCATTCTACGGCCAAAATTCCCACCACATTTTCGAAGATATCTTTTAATCGTCGACCAGCAAAGGTGGCCATAGAGACATGGTCTTCCTGGTTGGCCGATGTTGGCAAAGAGTCAATAGAGGCTGGGTGTGCCAGGGTTTTATTTTCGCTGGCTAAGGCTGCGCTGGTAACCTGGGCAATCATAAAGCCCGAGTTCACACCACCGTTGTCGACCAAAAAGGGCGGTAAGCCACTGAGATTGGAATCAATCAACAGTGCCATGCGCCGCTCCGATAACGAGCCAATTTCGGCCAGGGCAATGGCCAGCATATCGGCTGCCATGGCAACGGGTTCAGCATGGAAGTTACCGCCGGATAAAATGTCGCCTTGGTCGGTAAACACCAGTGGGTTATCCGACACACCATTGGCTTCGGTGACCAGCACTTGTGATGCAAACCGAATTTGCTGTAAACACGCTCCCATCACCTGTGGCTGGCAACGCAGTGAATAAGGGTCTTGCACTTTATCGCAGCCGCTGTGGCTGGCGCCAATTTCCGATTCTTGCAATAAGTGCCGATAGGCACTGGCCATATCGCTCTGGGTTTGATGGCCACGAATGGTATGGATACGTGCATCAAAGGGCACACGTGAGCCCATGGCCGCATCGACTGCTAAGGCACCCACTACAGTGGCTGCCTTTAAGGCATTTTCACAATGAAATAACCCCTGCAAAGCAAAGGCGGTACTGGCTTGGGTACCGTTTAATAATGCTAGGCCTTCTTTCGGAGCCAGTTGGATGGGCTCCATGCCGGCAATTTCCAGCGCTTGACGAGCATTAATGCGTTCACCTTGGTAAATGGCTTCGCCTTCACCCAGTAATACTGCACTCATATGGGCCAGTGGTGCCAGGTCGCCGCTGGCACCGACCGATCCTTTTTGTGGAATCGCCGGGTACACTTCACGATTCACCAGCTGCATTAAGGCCTCAATAACACGCAGGCGAATGCCAGAAAACCCGCGTGCCAGCGAGTTAATTTTCAGCACCATTAATAAGCGCACGGTGCTTTCTTGCATAAATTCACCCATGCCAGCGGCATGGGATAAAACAATACTGCGCTGCAGGGTTTCTAGTTCTTCGGGTTTAATCTTGGTATTGGCCAGCAAGCCAAAGCCGGTATTAATGCCATATACGGTGCGCTGCTCGGCGATAACGTCGGCAACGGTATTGGCGGCTTTTTCTATGCCAGCATGGCAAGCAGCATCCAGGCTTAATTTAACGGGGCGGCGGTTAACTTCGCGCAGCTGATCCAAGGTTAACGTGCCTGGGGTAATGGTTAATTCATACATGCAAATTACTCCGGCTGCTGGCCTGTTGTATTTGGGTTTAACATCGGCAAATCCAGCCCTTGCTGTTGCGCGCAGTCAATGGCGATGTCGTAACCGGCATCGGCATGGCGCATCACACCGGTGGCTGGGTCATTCCACAGTACACGGCCAATGCGTTTAGCGGCATCGTCGCTGCCGTCACATACAATGACCACCCCTGAGTGCTGGCTAAAGCCCATGCCTACACCACCACCGTGGTGCAAGCTAACCCAAGTAGCGCCCCCGGCGGTATTGAGGAGGGCATTTAATAACGGCCAATCGGAAACGGCGTCCGAACCATCTTGCATGCCTTCGGTTTCACGGTTAGGTGAAGCCACCGAGCCGCTATCGAGGTGATCCCGGCCAATCACGACTGGGGCTTTTAATTCACCGCTTTTCACCATGTCGTTGAAAGCCAGTGCCAAGCGCGCGCGATCTTTTAAACCGACCCAGCAAATACGAGCCGGCAGTCCCTGGAACTGAATGCGCTCACGCGCCATATCGAGCCAGTTGTGCAAATGTGGGTCGTCTGGAATCAGTTCTTTGACTTTGGCATCGGTTTTATAAATATCTTCCGGGTCGCCGCTTAAGGCAGCCCAGCGGAAGGGACCAATGCCCTGACAGAACAAGGGGCGAATATAGGCCGGTACAAACCCGGGGAAATCAAAGGCATTTTTTACGCCTTCTTCTAAGGCCATTTGGCGAATATTATTGCCGTAATCCAAGGTGGCAGCGCCGGCCTGTTGTAAATCCAACATCGCTTGTACTTGCACTGCCATGGATTTCTTCGCCGCTTTTACCACCAAAGCTTCGTCTTCTTTACGTGTTGCGGCGGCTTGTTCTAGCGTCCAACCTTGGGGTAAATAACCATTGAGAGGATCGTGGGCACTGGTTTGGTCGGTGACCACATCTGGCGTGATGCCACGTTTTACCAGCTCAGGGAAAATATCGGCAGCATTGCCCAATAAGCCCACGGAAATAGCTTGGCCGTCGGCTTTGGCCTGCTCCAGCATGGCCAGCGCATCATCCAGGCTGGTGGCTTTTTTATCTAAGTAACGAGTTTTTAAACGAAAATCGATACGGCTTTCATCGACTTCGACGGCCAGCATAGAAAAGCGCGCCATGGTCGCAGCCAGTGGCTGAGCACCACCCATGCCGCCTAGACCACCGGTTAAAATCCATTTGCCTTTGGCATCGCCGTTAAAGTGCTTTTTCGCCACGCTGACAAAGGTTTCGTAGGTGCCTTGAACAATGCCTTGGGAGCCGATGTAAATCCACGAGCCGGCGGTCATTTGGCCATACATCATCAGACCTTTTTTATCCAGCTCGTTAAAGTGCTCCCAATTGGCCCAGTGAGGTACTAGGTTGGAGTTGGCAATTAATACCCGCGGAGCATTTTCGTGGGTTTCAAATACACCTACGGGTTTGCCGCTTTGCACCAATAAGGTTTGGTTATCTTCCAGCCGGGTCAGCACTTCAACGATTTTGTCGTAACACTGCCAATCACGCGCCGCTCGGCCAATGCCGCCGTACACCACCAGGTTTTGTGGGTGCTCGGCAACGTCTGGGTCGAGGTTGTTCATTAACATGCGCAAGGGGGCTTCGGTCAGCCAGGACTTGGCGGTTAACTGGCTTCCTGTTGGCGCTTTAATCACGCGGCTGGCATCGTGGCGTGGGTCGTTGGTCATGGTGCTGCTCCTGATTTTTATACGTGGCTGCTGACATGAATATGGCCACCCAGGCGATAGCGATCACCTGGATGAATTAAGCTGGCAAAGCTCACAATGCCGGCCTTGGAAAATGTTCGACGGGTAATGTTTAAGCAGGGCTGGCTCTCGGTAATGGCCAGCTGCTTGGCTATGTCTGGCGTCGGTAACAGTGCCTCAACGATATGATCGGCTTCGGTAAGTGGCGCTACCTGGGATAAATATTCGTTGGGGGTAATGCTGCTGAAGTCTTGTTGTATATACTCAGGTGCCAGCTGCGGATTAACGTAGCGATCTTCGTATTGAATGGCGCGGCCATTTTCAAAAAATACCAATACTGAATGAAATACCCTGGCAGGGTGTTGCAAGCCAAGCCAATAGGCCTGCTGTTCGTTGGCTTCAACCTGCTCTAAGGTCACCACTTCAATTTTGGCATTGATGGCCGCGCTCACGAATCTCATCGGCAATGTTGCGAATCTGCAGCATCGAACTCATGGGACGACTGTCGGCCACAAAAGTGCCCAAGCCTTGGCTGCGAATTAAAAAACCAGCATCGGCCAAATCATCTAAAGCACGCTTAGCCGTCATACGGCTCACGCCAAACTGCTCCGACAGTCGATTCTCGGACGCCACCTTGGTGCCTGGCGGCAGTTCGCCTTGCTCTATTTGCTGCAACAAGTGCGATTTGATTTGCGCGTATCTGGGTTGGGCCATGTTCGATCCCCTTTTGGATCACTTCATGCTACTTGTCTACTCTTGTATATACAAGTAGGGTGGTGGGGTCTAATAGAGCTGGCCGTAATACTATGAAGATCGATTATTTGATTGATAACGTTAATCTGGTGACCTTCGCACAAGCGGATAAGCAAGGCAGCTTGCTGGGCATGGGTATGGGCGAGGACGATTACGGCAGCTGTACCCAGGCAGTGGTGGCCATTGCCGACGATAAAATCGTGTTTGCCGGTCAGCTGCCAGGCAGCACCGAAGACTGGCTTAGTAGCCAGGGCTATGACGTCAAACAGCGGCTCGATGCCGGCGGTCAATGGCTGACGCCCGGCCTAGTCGATTGCCATACCCACCTGGTGTTTGGCGGTAATCGAGCGCAGGAATTTGAGTGGCGCTTGCGCGGTGAAAGCTATGAAGACATTGCTCGCAAAGGCGGTGGCATTGTTTCCAGTGTCAGCCATACCCGAGAGTTGAGCGAAGGGGCGCTGTTAAAACAGTCCGAGCCGCGTTTACTGCGGCTACTGGAAGAAGGCGTCACTACGGTAGAAATTAAATCCGGCTATGGCCTGGATACCGAAACCGAATTAAAAATGCTGCGGGTGGCGCGTGAATTGGGCCGTCGCCATGCCGTGACCGTAAAAACCACCTTCTTAGGTGCCCATGCCGTGCCACCTGAGTTTAAACAGCGCAGCCATGGGCAGCAGTGTTATATCGATTATGTCTGCCAGGATATGCTGCCCGAAGTAGTGCGCCAGGAGCTGGCCGATGCCGTGGATGTGTTTTGCGAAGGCATTGGTTTTACCCCACAGCAATGTGAGCAGGTATTTCAAACGGCGGCAAAATTAGGTTTGCCGATCAAAGGCCATGTTGAACAGCTCAGCGATTTAAAGGGGGCGGTGCTGGCCGCCCAGTATCATGCGTTATCGGTCGATCATATTGAGTATCTGGCCGAGGCCGATGTGGAAAAACTAAAAAACACAGTCGCGGTCTTATTACCGGCAGCGTTTTATTGCCTCAATGAAAAACAACGCCCACCCATCGCTGCCCTCAGACAGCATAATATTCCCATGGCCGTGGCCACCGATTTAAACCCAGGCACAGCACCACTGGCCGTCGTTATTAACGGCGATGAATCAGGCCTGTATTTTATTTGGATTAACCCCCGCCGAGGCGCTTAAAGGTGCGACATTACATGGCGCCAAGGCGCTGGGGTTAAAGGATGTCGGTAGCATTCAAGCGGGCATGGCAGCCGATTTGGCCTTGTGGGATATTCAGCATCCGGCGGAGCTGGCCTACGGCGTTAATTTCTATCGTCCAACTCAGGTATGGCATCAAGGGCGGTTACGCAACAGCAATAGGCAGGAGGCAATATGAGTCAGGAATTTGATCAGTGCTGGCAGGGACGCATCGACGCTGAAGATGGTGATCAGGGTTTGCGCTGTCATCAAGTGGTACGCCCCTTCGATGCCAGCAGTCAGCCAGGTGTGACCCTCGTTGGTTTGGCCTCGGATTTAGGCGTGCAATATAACCAGGGTCGACCTGGGGCAAAACAAGGCCCAACGGCGATTCGCAAAGCTATGGCCAGCATGGCCTGGCACAGCGATAAACCCTTGCACGATGCTGGTGACATTGTGGTGGCGGCAGAATCAAACCTGGATGCCCTGGCTCAGGGCCAGCAGCAATACGCGCAGCAAGTGGCACAAGCGCTGACTCAGCAGCAGTTTGTTATTGGCTTAGGCGGTGGTCACGAAATTGGTTGGGCCAGTTATCAGGGCTGTCGGCAATACCTGGATGATCAACACCACACGTCGGCCAAGGTCGGTATTTTAAACTTTGACGCCCATTTTGATTTACGCAAACCAGCACCCAGTGCCCATTGGGCCGGTAGCTCTGGCACGCCGTTTTATCAGGTCAGCCAAGATTGTGCTCAGCGTGGCCTAGCATTTAAATACGCCTGTTTAGGCATTAGTGAAGCGGCCAACACCCAAGCGCTGTTTACCTTTGCGCAACAAAAAAACGTATCTTATGTGTTAGATGTGGATTGCAGCCCGGAAGCAAACCAGGCATTAATCAATGATTTTCTTGCTGATATAGACTACCTCTACGTCACCATTTGCCTGGATGTATTGCCGGCCGCCACAGCCCCGGGAGTGAGCGCACCATCGGCACTGGGCCTGCCCTTAACACAGATGCTGACGGCATTAAAAGGCATTCAACAGCAGTGTCAGCAGCATAACGTACGCTGGCTGATGGCCGATATTGCCGAGTTAAATCCAGATTTTGATATTGATCAACGCACCGCCAAGGTAGCAGCGCGGTTGGTGTATGAGTTGATGAAACTGAAAAATTAAGACTCGTGATCGCAAGCGCTGCTTTTGTGCTCTGTGTGGCGCTTAACAAAAAACTCACCTCGTTCTCGTACCGTTGGGGAGTCGTCGCGTGCAAACTTATGTGCCAAAGCCAGGTAATCCGGATTGTTATAGTCTCGGCTAGCAATTATCTTTTCCGCTGCGATTCTGCGCACGAAAGATGATCGATCAAGGGCTGCTTCTTTGAGTAAGACCTGCCACGGAATGTTAACCGATACATGGCGGTCGCCTAAAATAGTTCGACATCTTCTCAAACCGGAAGTTTTATCCACTACCTCTTGCTTGCGCTCTTCCACCCAGCTGGTTTTGCCCTCCAGCAGAACTCGATAGGCTTTAGCTCGCAGCGTAGGTTGGACGGATTCTGTTGCAACCTGATGTAGATAAGCATCTAAAATATCAACACGGCTCACTTGCGTGAAAATCGTGCTGGTGGGCCCCGTCTTTGATTGAATTAATTGACTAACAAACTTCTCTTCGACACCCTTGATTGCCAGGATCTTTAACAGCATTATGCGGCCATAGTGTCCAATGCGCTGCCAACTAGACCATGTTGATAGTGCCGCCATGAGTGCTTCAGCAACATCCGTTGGGTCGGATAGAAGTGCAATATCCATGACAGTATCGTAGGCGGCCGCTCTTACTTGCGGAACCCAGTCATTGAACCTTCTCAAAGCAAAGTACATCAGCAGCTTGCTCGGAATTGGTCCAGATAACAACCTTAATGCTTTCTCTCGCCGATAGCCGTCGCTGCTGATAATATCCAGCCAAGTGATGGGAAAATCCTTACCATCGGCATGCGCTATTCTAACCGAGCGAACGTCATCCAAATCGTACTGATAGCGGATTTCTTGCTCCAGCTGAGCCATATTTTTTAGCGGTAGTTGTGCAGCTGCTGCAGCTATCTCTCTAGGGTTATTGCGCACGCATGCTAAAACCAGCTCACGAACTGATAAGCGAAAATTGGTATCCACTACTGTCAAACACTCTGATGACTTGTTCGCCATGAATACTAAAGTGCTTATGCTTGTCGAGCCAGACCTTATTTTATGCCACTAACTCGATCCTTAAAGTATCTGCGCGCAGGTCACCTTAACTGTCTATCTTACGCGCCACCAAAAACACACAGTTGGCCTGGCCATGGCTCCACTGTTGTTGAATCTCAAAACCTGCGGCGTTAACTTCCGCCAAAAAATCTTTCTGCTTGCTAAAGCTTACTGCAGGAGCTTTATTCAGCCACTGCATGATTTTAATCACTGGGCGCAAATACCACATGCGGTCCGCCAGGCACACCGTGCTGGAAATAAATAGTCCGCCGGGTTTTAGCAAACGCTGAATATTTTGCAACGCTGCAGCGCGATCCGGCACCAGATGCAATAAGTTGAGTGCCAAAATCATATCGAAGCTGTTTTCAGGGGCATCAAAGCTGTCGATGCTGGCCGCTTGGAAATCAATATTATTAACGCCTTGCTGTTTGGCTTTATCGCGGGCGATGGCAATCATGGCCGGTGATATATCGCTGGCGGTAATATGAGCCACATGGCCGGCGTGCTCCAGCGCCGTTGAGCCGGTGCCACAGCCAAACTCCAATACCTGCATATCGGGCTGCATCAGCGCCTGGGTGGCGGCCAGTTTGCGGCCGTAGGTATCTGGGTCGGCAATGGCTTGCTGGCTATAGCGTTGGGCGGTTTTATCCCAAAAGTCGGTCGATGTGATGGCCATGTAGGCGTCCTCATGTGGCTGTTGGTGATTATTTGACCATACGCCGATGAGGGATAGAATACGGATATCTGCAGGTTAGGTATGCATAAATCGATGAACTGGGATGGCGTTGGCTTTGATTGGAACCAGGTACGTGCCTTTGTTGTGGCGGCCGAAGAAGGCTCGTTATCGGCTGCGGCACGGGCACTGCAGCAAACCCAGCCGACGTTAAGCCGACAGGTTACAGCGTTGGAGCAGGCATTGGGCGTGACTTTGTTTGAACGCGGCCATCGGCAGTTACAGCTCACCAGCGCTGGCGTTGAGTTGCTGCAGCATGCCCGCTCCATGGCTGAGCAGGCCAATCGCATGGCGCTGGTGGCGTCGGGGCAATCCCAGGCGATTGAAGGGCGAGTTTGCATTACCGCCACCGAGCTGTTGGCCACTTACCATCTGCCGAAAATATTGGCTCGCCTGCGTCAACAAGCACCTGGCATTCAAGTGGACGTAGTGGCGTCCGATCAACTGAGAGATTTATTGCGCCGCGAGGCCGATATCGCCATTCGTCATGCCGAGCCGCAGCAACCGGAAGTGATTGCCAGACGATTGGGCAATCTACATGGCCGTATTTACGCTGCCCGTAGTGTCATTGCTGAGCAGGGTATGCCGCAGAGCTTTGACGACTTGGCTGGCCAGTTATTTATTGGCGTGGATGACAGTGCAGCCATGTTGGAATACTTAGCGCGCTTAGGCTTGTCGTTAAAGGCCGAACAATTTCGCATACAAACCGGCAGCGGAAATTGCATGCTGCAACTGATTCGTGAAGGCTTAGGATTTGGTTTTTTGCCGCATGATATTGGCGAATTATTTGATGACTTAGTGGCAGTATTGCCGCAGCAATTTAATCCAGACATTCCTATTTGGTTGGCTACCCACCGTGAGCTTCACACCAGTCAGCGTATTAGACTGGTGTACGATTTATTGGCAAAGGAGTTGGGAAAACTGGTGGAGCATTAGAGTGTTTTAACCAATGCCCGCCAGCGGCGCGTGCTGCTATTAAATCGCACCGCCAAGGGCTGGCATTAAATGCAGTGGGTACATGGCATAGAGCATGGCGGCCAAAGCCAGAATCGCACTCAGAGCCGTTAGGCGCAAAGCATAGGGTGTTTTAAAGGGCAGCACGGCAATGATCCAGAAGCCAAACAACATTGAGGTAATCAGATACCAGTGGCGGCCAAAGGAAAATGCCCATTCGCTCCAATGCGGAATGCCATTGGGATAGAAAGCGTTAAATACTTCCTTGTACAGCTGTAAAAAAGAAGGGTCTTGCCATAAATAGGTCAACCCGCCTTGCGCCAAGATACACAACAAACAGAATAATATTGCGATCAGCCTCATGCCGTTTCTCGTTAACAGTGGGCGGGCCATCATCCTTGGTTTTAGCGGGTGTTACCAGTTTTAGGCGCCCTTTGATGACAAACAAAGGGGCAGCGCCCCTCAACAGAATATGCCTCTAGGGCACCTCTGAATAATTCTGCATAGCTCTGCGCGAGTGCAGCAGGCGTTCAGAACAAGGCGGTGATGGCAGGAAATGGCCAGCCCTTTTCAACATCGCCAACGATGTTATGGAAGCCTGCCGCCCGCGCCCTGCGGGGGTCGCCAGAGAACTCCAGCTCTGTGTCGCCGATTTTTGCTGTAGCTGGCTAGAGCGGCAAACCGGCTTCGTAATCTGGAGCCCCCTGGTGATCCAGAGCAGGCACCGAATTATTCAGAGGTGCCCTAGCGCAACTGCAGCGATTTACCCGCTTTGCGCCGCACGGCTTGCCACTCATCCAGCGTGCGTGCCGCTTCCTCTGCCGGTAGCTGCATCAGCACGTCGAAAAAATCCTCTCGCAGCGGGCTTTGCAATACGTGCTCGCGGGTATGCGCACGCACGACATAAACACTTTGAATATTTTGGTGATCAAAGGCACGCCAATACTGCTCGTCTTTTAAACCCGTGTAGCGATGACCTTCCAGGGCTTTTATCAGCGCCGCCGTTTTAAGGCTGCCGGCCCGCTCGGCGGCTTGTTTAAACTGATAAACAATGCTGTAGGCCGAAGCAGCTGAGCTGGAGGGGTAAGTATTAAAGCGTTTCACAAAGGCATCAACAAAGGTTTGCCCTTGCTGATAGCCGTATTTGCCTGGTACTTGCCAGCTCCACGGCACGGCGCCCACCACGCCTTGTAAAATACCCGCGCCGGCACTGCGAGCCATGCCATGGGTAAGGTTTGGCACCACGATGGTCATGCGGTCTTTCAGCCCCATGCGCTCAATCACACGCAATGCACCGACCATATCGTCGCCAAACTGCACCAGCATCAACACTTCGGCACCTGAATCACGGGCTTGTTCTAACGCTTGTTCAAAGTGGCTGGCACGAGGTCTGGGGTAGTGCACTAACACGCCCGGGTGCTGCTCGGTGTCTTCGGTAGCGGTGAAGTTACGCAGCGAGGCTTCGGTGGAGTGGCCCCAACTGTAGTCGGCCGTCATGTAAAAAATACGCTTGCCCTTGAGCTCGTCTTTTAAATAACGAGCTAATGCCTTGGCGGCCATCCAGGCGTTGCAACTTTCACGAAACATATGGCGGTGGCCTTCGACACCGGTGGTGGCGTTGGCGTAGGTTAAAGTGCCGAAGTACAAGCGGTCGTGCTGTGCTGCCTGCTTGCCTGCGGCAATCGCGACGGCGCTAGAGGCGCCACCAAACAACATGGCTGCGCCTTGCTGCACTAAGTGGTCAACATTGGCGATGGCTTTGTCGGGCTTGGATGCAGTATTGGCGGTCAGCAGCTCCAGCGCTTTGCCATTTAAACCGCCTTTAGCGTTAATTTCTTCGACGGCCAGTAAAGCCCCTCTAGCCTGGGCCAAGCCTTGCTCTTTGTAGCGTCCAGTACTGGGGTAATTGAGTCCTAATTTGATGGTTTCCGCTGCTTGTACGCCTGTAGCGCACAGCATTACCACCAACACCCACCAGGGTTGCCGCATAACATCTCCTTTTTTTATCGGTCCGCTTATTATTTTTGTGCTGCGGAGGGAACGGCTAGCCGCCGTTAGAGCAGACGGTTATCGCACTTAAGCATCATCTGCTAGCGCTATCATGGCGGAAGCGCCAGTGTTCGGCGCTAGGGCTTTGGTCGCAGTCCGTTTACGCGCTTTGGTGTTAACAGGCGCCAGCGAGCCATGGGGTGAGGGGTTGCGGGTGGCCAATGGCATAGCCTTGCAGAAAGTCGACGCCCAGTTCACTGAGCAGTTGGATGCTGCTTTCATCTTCGACAAATTCAGCCACCACGGCCAACTGCTGCTGTCGTGCGACTTGGCAAATACTGCTGACAATGGCTTGGTCGGCGGCGCTGGTGCGAATATCGCGCACAAATTGGCCGTCGATTTTGATGCAATCAAATGCAAACTGCTTGAGGTAGGCGTAACTGGCCAGTCCGGTACCAAAGTCATCCAGGGCAACGCTGCAGCCCAGCTTACGTAAGCCATTGACCAACTCAGTCGCGGCGTGAAGATCGACGATTTGCTCGGTTTCGGTGATTTCAAAGCGCAGTTGCTGGGGGCGAACCAGCGATTGCTCGATGCTCAACCGAATAAAGCTCAAGGTGTCGGGCGTGGACAAGCTGGCACCGGATAAGTTGATCGAGCAGCAAGCCACCAGCTCGGGTTGCAGTTGCAGAAGGGTATTGCGAATCACCCAGCGGTCGATGTCAGTCATCAACCCAGATTGCTCGGCAACCGGCAAAAACACGCCGGGGCTGATAACGCCGCCGTCTTCATCGGCCATGCGTAATAGCACCTCGAAGTACAGCCCTTGCGCTGGCTGCTGCAAGGGTTGAATGGGCTGGGCATACAGTAACAAGCGATTGTCACGCAGCGCTTGGCGCACCTGGTTAAACACCCTGGCATTGCTGCGCTGCTGGTTGATCAGCTCGGCGGTGTCGTCTAATTGTTGCCAGCGTCGCGGTTGCTGGCTGGCTTGGTAGGCTACCTGGGCGGCGGCCTGTTGATATTGGCTGGCGTCGTCCAGCTGGCCATCGATGCGCACCAAGCCCAACGCCAGACGTAGCCTTACTGGCCGCTCGGCAACGGCAAAGGCTTGTTGCTCCAAGCGCAGATGCAGTTGGCGCAATTGCGTCAGGATGTCTTCGGCTTGTTGTGGTTCGCTGATCAACAGCGCCGCAAAATCGCCCTCACTGAGGCGAAAGCACGGGCTGTTGGCGGGCAGTTGCTGATTTAAGCCGCTGCCTAACTCTTGTTCGAGCAAGTGCATGGCATCCAGCCCAAACAGATCGGTTAAGGGGCCGGTGTCCATCATGCGAAAGTAGGCTAGGTAGGCGTGTTGCTTTTTTAGTAGGGCGTCGAGTTGCTGTCGCAATGCTCGGTCATTGCCGAGGTGGGTAAGGCTGTCGGTTACGGCCTGGCGGCGAAAATGCTTGAGCAGCCGATTGCGCTCTTGCGCCATAACATTCACCAGTTGCGCGGCCAGCGTTACCAAAATGGCCAAGGCGATGGTGTCGAGCAGCCCTTGTACGCTGTTGATGGCCTCCAGGCCGGCCCAGCCGTTGATGAGGCAAACGATGAGGCCAATCACAGTGACAGCAATCATCAAGGTGCTGCTGCTGACGGCGGCACGCAGGAAAAACCAGAAAAACAAAGGAAAATACACCAGCATGGCGACGCTGGCGTAGGTGGCATTTTGCAGCAAGTCAAAGCTCAGGGTCGAGCCGATCAGCAGTATCAGCAGCCCTAGCCAGGCGCGCATCGCCAGTGGTGCAAAATCAACGCTCAGCTGGCGAGCAAACTTTGCGGGTGAGGCCAGCAGCGGCCACAGCAAGGGCAAAAACAACAGCATGCCCAGGGCCTCAAACGCCCAGTAACTGAGCCATACGTCGATCAGCAAGAAGTCTTGGTAATCGGGCGCGCCGAGTATCAGGCTCAGGCTGCCTCCCAGGGCCACCAACGCGGTGGCAGCCAAAACGGCTAAGCCGTAAAACGCTGACAGCTGGCGCACGCTGCTGGCGCCCTGGGTAGGAATGCGCGTCAGTCGGTTAAGCCCGCTGGCGGCTAGCCAAGCACCTGTCGAGGTCGATACCGTCACCCCTGCTGCGATGGCCACACTGTAGTCTTGCCAGCCATAACACCAGGCAAACAGGGCAGGAATCTGCAGCAAAAACGCCAGCCGATAACCGTTTAACCAGCAAGCACATAACCAAGCGGTGACCGGCCAGATGGCAGAAATGGCTAAGCCATTGATGCTAAACAGGCGCGACACTTCCGCCATGGCAATCAAGGCCACTGGCATCAGTGCGATCAGGGGAAGTTGGGCGCTGGTTTTAACCGGTTGAGCTGTCTCGGTCAGCATGCGATTCGTCCGTTTTTGTTCCCTGTAAAACTAGCAGAGGAAGCGCCAGAGAACAGTGTCCCGGCGACCGATATCAGTCACCGGGAGGGGGACGAATCAGTCGCCGCTGTTGGAATGAATGGTCATTTGCGGGAATGGAATTTCAATGCCGGCCTCATCAAAGCGCAGTTTGATGGTCTCTAGCAGCTCAAAGCGTACGGGCCAGTAATCACTGGCATTGACCCAAGGGCGCACCACAAAGTTGACCGACGAATCGGCCAATTCCGACACCGCCACCGTGTGGGCAGGGTCTTTGAGAATTTTCGGGTGGCGCTCCAGCAGGTCGATGAGCAGCTGCTTGGCGAGGCGCAGATCGCTGCCGTAGTCGATGCCGATCACCAGATCGATGCGGCGCAGCTTTTCTTCCGAGTAGTTGGTCATGGTATTGCCGAACACATTGCCGTTGGGCACGGTGACTACGCGGTTATCTGGCGTGGTTAAGCGTGTACTGAAAATGGTGATGCGGCTGACCGAACCCGCCACGCCGTCGACTTCCACATAATCGCCCACTTTGAATGGCCGAAATAAGATCAACATGGTGCCGGCGGCAAAGTGCGACAGTGAATCTTTCAGTGCCAGACCCACGGCTAAACCTGCGGCACCCAGCAACGCGACTAATGAGGTGGTATCCAGCCCCAGTTGTGACAGCGCCAGCACGATCACCAGCAGCGTCATGGCTGAGCCGGCCACCGTGGTTAAAAACTCCGTTAGAATGGGGTCCAGCTTGGCCTTGGTCATGGCGCCGGCGGCCATGCGGGTCAGGCCTTTGGCCAATAACCGACCAATGATAAACACCAGGATGGCCATCAGCAGTTGCACGCCCCAGGGCAATACATAGCCGTGCCAGATGACATCCGGGTTGATGTTGAAATCCCAGTTCATGTTGCCTCCAAATAGCGGCCCAGCCGCATTAATTGTTGGCTTGACCATGCCAGTCGCTACCTGGGATATCAACCGCGCTGATCAGTCACGCGGTGCGTAACATAGCCGTGCCAGATGACATCCGGGTTGATGTTGAAATCCCAGTTCATGTTGCCTCCAAATAGCGGCCCAGCCGCATTAATTGATGGCTTGACCATGCCAGTCGCTACCTGGGATATCAACTGCGCTGATCAGTCACGCGGTGCGTAGGCGAATACGTCGGAGTGCATATTGGCCTGGGTCAGCCCCAGTGGCGCCAACTGGTCAAGGGTGCCGTACACCATATTAGGCGAGCCGCAGGCAAACAGCTGTACCTGGCTTAGGTCGTCAAAGTCTTCATGAATCACTTGATACAGCCAGCCGGCACGGCCTTGCCAGTCGTCGGCGTGCTGCTCGATCACCGGGTGGTAATGCACATTGGCAAACTCATGGGCCCACTGGCGCGGCAGCTCGGGCAAATAAAAGCCGATGCGGGCGCGGTTGGACCAATAAATATGTATTTCTTGCTCCGGATTAAGGGCCAGGGCCGCTTCGGTCAGGGCTTTAATCTGCGAGAAGCCACTGCCAGCCGCCACCATAATCAGCGGCTGCTGGCGGTGTTGCTGGATAAACTCCGGGGTCAAAATGCAATCGCCCCCTGGCAGGGTGGCCTTCACCACCACGGCGGTTTTTAGCTGTTGAATCACGGCATTGGCAGTATCGCTGTTGGCGGCAATGTGCAGCTGCAAGCGGCGCCCGTCCCCCTGGCCCGATAGCGCTGAGGGAATGCTGGCAATGGAATAGGGGAACTGCTGCGGCTGACCTTGCTCATCAACAACGTGTAACAGCACATATTGGCCGGGCCAAAAGTCGAACTGAGTGCCGGCCGGTGCCAGCAGCTCGACGCGGTAAATGTTATCGGCCAACAGCTCGACCACCGGCACCTGGCAGGCCAGAGTCACTTCGGGTTTGTGGTCGCGGGTATGGACGTCGGTCATATACAGCTCAATATGGTTGATCGGTTCGCAGGCGCAGCATAATACCTGATTGTGTTGCTCAAGTATTGTCTGGGCCAGTGAGTTGCGACAGTGCACAGTGCCTGTCAGTCGCTCGCCTTTGCAGATTTGGCAAACGCCATTAGCGCAGCTCACGCGCAGTTGAATGCCTTGGCGCTCGGCCGCGGCGGCGATGGTTTCGCCGGCCTCGGCAGTGATGCTAAGGCCGGACGGCTGAAAGGTCACACTGGCCATCAGTCGATCCCGAGCTTGTCCCAGATGGCGTCGACTTTGTCTTTAACGGCTTGGTCCATGACGATGGGCGTGCCCCATTCGCGCTCGGTCTCCCCCGGCCATTTATTGGTGGCGTCCATGCCCATTTTTGAGCCCAGGCCCGACACCGGCGAGGCAAAGTCGAGGTAATCGATGGGGGTGTTCTCCACCAGGGTGGTGTCGCGCGCTGGGTCCATGCGGGTAGTAATGGCCCAGATCACATCTTCCCAGTTGCGGGTATCGACGTCGTCGTCCACCACAATCACAAACTTGGTGTACATAAACTGGCGCAAAAACGACCACACCCCCATCATCACGCGCTTGGCATGGCCCGGGTATTGTTTCTTCATGCTGACCACCGCCATGCGGTAGGAGCAGCCTTCCGGTGGCAGATAAAAATCGACAATTTCCGGAAACTGCTTTTGCAGAATGGGCACAAACACTTCATTCAATGCCACGCCTAAAATCGCTGGCTCATCGGGCGGGCGGCCGGTGTAGGTGCTGTGATAAATCGGATCTTTGCGCTGGGTAATGCGCTCGACGGTGAACACCGGGAAGTGATCGACTTCGTTATAGTAGCCGGTGTGATCGCCAAATGGCCCTTCCGGGGCGGTATCACCTGGGTGGATCACGCCCTCTAATACGATCTCGGCCGAGGCTGGCACCATCAGCTCGTTGCCAATGCTTTTGACCAGCTCGGTGCGGCTGTCGCGCAGCAGGCCAGCAAAGGCGTATTCGCTCAAGGTGTCGGGTACGGGCGTTACGGCACCCAAAATCGTGGCGGGGTCGGCGCCCAGCGCCACGGATACAGGAAACGGCTCCCCTGGATGGGCCTGCTGCCACTCCTGAAAATCGAGTGCGCCGCCACGGTGACTGAGCCAGCGCATAATGACGCGGTTTTTGCCAATCACTTGCTGGCGGTATATCCCTAAATTGTGGCGTTCTTTGTGTGGCCCTTTGGTAATCACCAGCGGCCAGGTAATCAATGGGCCGCCATCGCCCGGCCAGCAGTGCTGCACGGGAATTTTGCTGAGATCGACATCGTCGCCTTCGAGCACCACTTGCTGACACGGCGCTTTTTTGATTTCTTTCGGCCCCATGGCCAGCACTTTTTTAAAGATCGGCAGTTTCGACCAAGCGTCTTTCATGCCTTTTGGCGGCTCAGGCTCTTTTAAAAAAGCCAACAGCTTGCCCACTTCCCGTAACGCCTCGGTGGAGTCTTCACCCATGCCTAAGGCGACGCGCTCGGGGGTGCCAAACAGGTTGGCCAACACCGGCATATCGTAGCCCTTGGGGTTTTCGAACAGCAATGCCGGGCCGCCTTTGCGCAAGGTGCGGTCAGCGATTTCGGTCATTTCCAGGTGGGGGTCGATCTCTTGCTTGATGCGTTTGAGCTCGCCGCGCTTTTCCAGCAGCTTGATGAAGTCACGCAGATCTGCGTATTTCACGATGTCAGCCTCACTTGCTCAGTGTGCGGCGAGTATACCAGTGGGCGGTAAAATCCGCTGCAATACTTGTACAAGTGTTGCGGCTTCTGGCGCTACTCGACGCATTGGTCAGTTGTTATACTGCGCCGCCTTTCAGCGACCGGAAGTATTCATGCGAGCACGAAGTGCAGTCATGCTGGCCGCCGCGGCCGGATTCAGTGGTGTGGCTTTGGGTGCCTTTGGTGCCCACGGCTTGAAACAAGTATTAGAGCCCAAGTGGCTGGCGATTTATCAGACCGGTGTGCAGTACCATCTGGTGCATGCCGTAGTGCTGTTGGCGGTGGGCTTGGTGATGACCCAGCCGCTGCCGCAAATTTGCCGTTTATGGCTGGTGCGCGCCGCCTGGGCTTTGCTGGTGGGCTTGCTGTTGTTTAGCGGTAGCCTCTATGTATTGGCCGTCAGTGGCGTCAGTGCCATCGGTAGCATCACTCCAATAGGCGGCATCAGTTGGCTAGTGGCGTGGTGGTCGATTGGCATGGCAGGGCTAAGATTTACGCCAGGCGTAATTAACAGATAAAGGTTTGTGGTTTGACTGACGAAAAGCATTCAGAAACGCAGGACAGCGCGCAAGGGCAAACGGACAAGCCTGAGTATCGACGTGGCATCAAGAGCTTTGTGATTCGTGCCGGCCGTTTGACCAAGGGTCAGCAAGGTGCGCTGGAGCGCCAGTGGCCAGTCATGGGGTTAGAGCTCAGCGATGGTCCGATCGACCCTAAGCAGGTGTTTGGCCGTGACGGCCACGTGGTATTTGAAATTGGCTATGGCATGGGACAGTCGTTGGCAGCCATGGCGGCGGCGGCACCCGAAAAAGACTTTATTGGCGTTGAAGTGCACTTGCCTGGTGTCGGCTCGCTGCTGCACCTGGCTGAAGAAGCCGGGGTGAGCAACTTGCGCACCTACAAAGACGACGCCATCGAGGTGCTCAAGCTGCTGCCAGACAACAGCATCGATACGGTGCAGCTGTTCTTCCCCGACCCGTGGCATAAGAAAAAGCACCATAAGCGCCGCATTGTGCAGCCGGAGTTTGCCCAAACCCTGCGCCGTATTCTCAAGCCGGGTGGTGTTTTCCATATGGCCACCGACTGGGAGCCTTATATGGAGCACATGCTGGAGGTGATGGATGTGGCCGAAGGCTATGAAAACATCGCCGGCCGTGGTCAGTGTGTGCCGCGGCCAGAGCACCGCCCACTCACTAAGTTTGAAAAGCGCGGTGAGACCAAAGGTCATGGCGTGTGGGACTTGATGTACAAAAAAGTGGACTGACGGACAGTAAAAAATAGACTTGGCTACAGCCAGGCGAGCAAACGCGCGGGAGAAACCATGCAAAAAAAAGACAAAGAAAAAGTATTTGGCGGTGACTGGAGCGAGCAGCAGTTGCGCGAGTTTATGCAGGTCGACAGCCACGACGGTACCGACCCTGACCACTTGGCATTGATTCGTGCTTATCGCCATATGGTGCCAGCGACCTTTGCCCAGTTTGTTGCATTATTTGTGGCAGAAGGTCGCAACGTGCAAGCGACGGATTTGCAGGGCCGCAGCGCGATTGAGGTGATGGCTAGCCATACCCAAGGCGCGGAGTATGCAGAAATTTTAAAACAGGCTGCTGGCGCCTAAGCCGCAGCGTTGCTGGTGGCAGTGTCATGGCCTGCACTGCCACGGCTCTCCTTTGCTCTCGTCTGCCTTCTTTCTCTCCCTTCCAATAGCATGGATGTTTCTCTCTTCCCGATTCTGACGGCTTAGACAAAATCAGCCGTGGAATAAAAACTTACTGGCAACATTCGCCATAATCCCTAAAATGCCGCTCTTTCTTTTAAATGGCGCCTTAGCTCTGATTTCTAAATAGATTTATAAATAATTATTTGTCTAATTAGTCAGATATTTGGGTGGCAAAAATTTATCCTTGAGAGAGCAAATAAATGTTGATGAAGAAACTTGCGCTGGTCAGTGCGTTATCGGCCGCCTTCTTAGTGGGCTGTGGCAGCGACGATGACAACAACAGTTCGTCAAACGACACACCGGCAAACAGCACTTTTACGGCGAGCAAAAACGCCGATGCGCAACCGATTATTTGGATTGGCGACTTTAATAACTTCGATGATGCCGTGGCCTTGATGCTGATCGCTAAAGATCCACGCTACACCATTGAACTGGCGGTGGTGGAAGATTCGTTTAATACCGTCGCCCACGGCGCCAACACGGTTTACAACATTCTGGAATGGCTGGGCAACCGTGATACTCAGGTGATTCGCGGGGCATACTACGCGCCGGAAGAGATTTATTTTGGTGCCAATGGCGCAAAAGCTGAAGGCACTGCAGTGACCGACAGCAACGCCGTGGTGGGCGGCATTGCCGACTACCAGTTGCCAAACTCCAACACCAACGGTAGCTGGAACTTAGAGCGTCGCAATGTGATGGGCATTAACTTGTATGGCCAATATGTGCCAGGCCCGTGGCGCGACAATGGATCCACTCTGTATGCCACCGATCACTTAATTCCGCGTGCCGAGCAAGAAAACTACCACTACAACGGCAATAACGGCATGTCGTTTAAGTTTGAGCTGGCCGAAGACATGGTACTGGCGGAGCTCGATAGCTTGGGCGATGATGTGGTGGTATTTAATACCGGCAAACTGACGACCTTTGCTCGAGTATTATCCAAAGCCAGCCCAGCGCAACTGGCTAAAATTGATAAAGTCATCATGATGGGCGGCGGCTTTGAAGGTGAAACCCCATTTACCGAAGAGCACGGCCGTGAAAACAACCTCGGCGGTAATATTTTCTCGCACCCTTCATTTGGCGTCAGCACCGACTTCAGCACTCATCAGGAATACAACATTTTGTTGGATCCGCTAAGTGCCAAGGTATCGTTTGATTTGCTGGCGCAAAACAACATCGACAGCTATCTGGTGCCGACCAACTCAACGGATTTGGCCAAGCTGGAAGCGCACAGCATTGTTGACCTGGCGGCAGCAGGTGCAACACCAGAAGCTTGCTACACCTCCAAGCTGTTTACCTCCATTCGTGAGTTTGAAGGCGGTGATTTCCCCGGCTTTGATGGCTCGCCGAGCGGCGACTTTGCCCTGGATGCGGTGATTCGCTTGTGGGACATCATTGCAGCGCTGGTACTGCTGGAGCCAGAAACCCTGGATATGAACATTCGTGAAGGCTACGTCGCGGTTGACCAGCTGGATGATGGCCTGGAAAACAGCGAATTCCGCTACGACCCTATTAGCTTTGACCCTATGGTCGGCAAAACCAGCTTTACCGAAGCCGGTGCCGGCCAACCGTTAAACGTGGTATTGGGCATTGATACCGAAAAAGCCCGCCTGGCGATGATTGAGCGCCTGCGCTCTTCTACCAATGCCGCCGTAAAAGGCCCTAGCTGCGATTAATGGTTTGATGCCAGGGTAGGCATTGCTTACCCTGGCCGCTCGATATATCAGCCAAGGAATAGACTTAATCATTGGTATCGCTCAAGTTCCCATGTACTGGGATGTTTCTACGAACACCGCTCACGCTTGTCGGTTAATCCAACGATTTCACCACTTGGATTTGATCGTATTTCCCGAGCTAAGCGTAACGGGCTTTCATCGCGGTGTTACTGATAAAAACAACCTGCAGCAAGTTGATGGCGCAATCAATAACATATGCGAGCTGTGCCAACAGCATAGCGTCAGTGTCATGATCGGTGCTCCCATCATGCGTGGCGAAAAGGTGTTTAATAGCTATGTGTTGATCGACGCCTGCGGCCGCTTGACTAGGCAATGGGATAAGTCGGCTTAACACCCAGCGAAGCAAAGTTTTTTACCACTGGCGAGCATCGCCAGCCGGTGGCGCTGAATAATAAAACCGTGTCTGCCATTATGTGTCGCGAAGTCGATGACCTGGATTGGTTTTTTACTGAGTCTGCTGGGCATGACATTAACCTCGTGGTATGGCCGAGCTATATCGGCGATAGAGACGTTCCAGGTAGCGAAGGGCCGAACTATTACAATAACGCCGCAACGTTAGCACAGCGGCTCAAATCTGTGGTGATTCAATGCAATTGGCCAGAGGCGCTGAATGAAGGCCCAGGTGCAGATATGTATGGCAGTGCGGTCATTGGCGCAGATGGCGGTACATGGTTTACCTTGCCCGCCAAACAGCCGTGTTTTGGCATGGTTGATCTCAGCAAACAGGAGTGTAATGTGCTGCCACTCAGCAAAATAGAAGCTTTTGGCTCGCAAGAAGATAAGCGTTGCAGCTCTATCTAGTGCCAACTCAATCCATGTAAAAGGAGTTAACATGATCGATCATTTCGAAATCAAAGTGGTCAACTTTGCTGCTTGCTGTCAATTTTATCGTCAGGCTCTCTCAGCACTCGGCATTGAGCTGAAATGGTCGGACGATTTGGCTGCAGGCTTTGGTCTTCAGGGAGAAAGCAAGGTTCGCTTTTTAATTGAGCAAGGCGAGCGCACCAGCCAAAGCCATATTGCCTTTGCTGCCACTACAGAGCCGCAAGTGGCCAGCTTCTATCGCTTAGGATTGGAGCACGGCGGTCGCTGTCATGGTGAGCCCGGCCTTCGAGAACACTACGCCCCTAACTACTATGCGGCGTTTCTATTGGATCCAGATGGCAATAATGTCGAAGCCGTTTTATATCGTTAGTAAACTCAGAAGCTTCGCATGGCGATGCAGTGTAAAGTGGCAAGATTGTATTGCTTTCAGTTTTAAGGAATCCCTATGTCGCTGTGGCAAACCGTTAAAGTTTGGCTGGGACTAGCAAAGCCCGTAGTAGAGTTTGATTGGCCTGCACATTGGAGCGAATTACTTGAGCAGCATGTCAGTTTTTATCGTGCGCTAGAGAGCGAAAATAAGCTCAAATTTGAACAGCGCTGCACAGGTTTTTTGCTGACGACAAGAATTGAAGGCGGTGTCGGGGTTGAGGTCGAAGACCTAGACCGCTTGCTGGTGGCGGCCAGTGCTGTGATTCCCGTGTGGGGCTTTGTCGACTGGCCGTATTTAAGTGTCGCGGCGGTGATTTTATTGCCCGGTACCTTTAACGACCAGTTTGTGTGCGGTCAGCCAGATTCCCGCATCAGTGGCATGGTTGGGCATGGGCCTATGTCGGGCAAAATGGCGTTGAGCCAGCCGCATTTACGCTTAGGATTTGCCAACGATAAAGACAAGCAAAACGTCGGTATTCACGAGTTTGTGCATATTCTGGATATGGCTGACGGTGACTGTGATGGCTTTCCCGAGCGGGTAAGAGAGTTTCAGTATTGCGCGCCCTGGTTTGAATTTGTGCGCCATAAAGTGGCCGAGGTTGAACGCGGCAAAACCAATATTAACCAATACGGTGCTACCAATTCGGCCGAGTTTTTTGCTGTTACGTCAGAGTATTTCTTTGAACGTCCAGCCATGCTCAAGAAAAAGCATCCACAGCTTTATCAGTATTTGAGTGAGTTTTATCAGCAAAACCTGGCGGAAATTGCACAGCAGAAGAAGATTGATTCGAAGTAGTTGATTGCGGAAGCAGCATTGTATTTTGATAGCTGAGCAGCCGTTATTCTTGGCTACTCAGCTCATGTGAGGGCCTACAAAACCTCTAAGTTAACGACCGTCTTCATAGGAAGCCGTGGCAGATACTTTGCTCCATGTGCCATCGCTGTAAAGAATGAGTGCTTCCGCGGTATAAGGGCGAAAAGGTCGAATCTGAAAAGAGCATGAGGTGCCGCGTGTGCCACATGATTTAGCCGCACCAGACCATTGCACACTATCAATATTCGAGCCGTTGCCTACCACGCGAAACACTGCTGTGGCCGAGCGCGCACCAAAGACCATGGCAAAGCAACGACCACCTATGTATTGATCGTAAGCTTGGGTGTCAACGTAGCACTCCATTCTTTCAGCACTGGCCTGCGCACTAAAAATGGCACAGCCAATCAACGCCGCTGCAGTTAATAATATTTTCATTATTATTCCATCCTATATTCATTAATTTTAATTAGGTTGTCATTGCTCTGGCCGGATTGTTTTTATTGCCGGTTCCAGAGCGGAAACAGAATTAATTTAAAGATAAAAATGTAAATAACAAATAGCAAAAAAAGCCACGCCTTAAAGTTCAGTAAAAAGAACTAGGTCAATAGATATGAGGGATGGCTATCAGGCGCAGACAGCTCGATAACATTCGGCGCTAAGCCTTCAGTGACTGAAAAACCTCCTTCAACCAAGTCGGCACGGGGGTTTTCTGCAGGCGTTGCTGGCACAAGGTGACATAGCTAATACTGGCCTGGTAAACAGGCTGTTCTTCCACTCTGCCGCTAACAATAAAGCTGTATGAATGTTGACCAATATGGTGAATGGCTACCTCTTGCTCTAACAATTGATCGTAATGCAATGGCTGTAGGTACTCGATCTCGCTGTGGCGCACCGGTGTAACAATGCCCGCTGCCTTAAGTGCGCGAATGCAAGGTTGGCCCAGTCGTTCACTCAATGCTTGATGTGTGGCTTCTAACGCAAAGTCGGTAAAGCGCGGTGTATAAACGATGCCGGCAGGGTCGCACTCGCCAAATAAAACGGTGCGTGAAATGACGCTGGTGCCCACAAGGTTACTCCATGGTTTGCAAAACGATGCCGCCATCATGGCCGCACAATATCGCTCTGCCAACAGCTGGCCAGAAAATCGATAAATTGTCGCACCACAGGCAGTTGATAACTGCGTGATAAATACACTGCCCATAAACTGCTGCCTGGCACATGGTGCTCTGGTAGCACCATTACCAACTGGCCGCTATCAATCGCTGCGTTGGCGATATCACAGGGCAAGCGCACTATGCCTTGGCCTTGGATGGCCGCGCGCAGCAGGGTCATCACATCATTGGCTTTTAAGTTGCCACTGACTTCGATGGTTTGCGGCTGATTGTTGTGTACCAAAGACCAGTGCGATGCATCGAGGTGAACCAAGCAGTTGTGTTGGCGTAAATCGGCGGGGGTATTGGGAGCGCCATGACGGTTTATGTAATCGGGCGAGGCGCAAAGAACGGCGTCAATGCTGAGCAACTTGCGCGCAATTAACTGCTCATCGGGTTGCTCGGTATAGCGCAAAGCAATATCCACGCGCTCATCCACCAGTTGGCTGTACGAATCGGACGCCAGAATATCCACCACGACCTGTGGGTGCTGCTCAGTAAAATGGGTGACTGCGTCCAGGAGCATGTGTTGTGCCAAACCAATGGGCGCGGCAATGCGAACGGTGCCGGTTAACTGTTGGCTGCGGTTCAATGCTGCCGCCTCGAGTGCAGCGGTTTCGCTCAAAATGCGACGACAGCGCAGCAGGGCCTCCTCGCCGGCGCTGGTGAGGCTGACTTTGCGTGTGGTGCGGTGCAATAAGCGCTGTTGCAACCAGGCTTCTACCTCCTGCACATGGCGTGACACCTGCAGCCGACTTAACTGCAGCTGCTCAGCGGCCTTGGTAAAGCTGCCGGCATCGGCCACTTCGATAAAACTGCGCAGGGCATTGAGTCGATCCATAGCGGACCCAATTAGCATCTTATGTCGATACAAACTACATCAATTCTGTGAATTTATCTCGTATATCTGAGTTATTAGACTGCTCGCATCGTAACAGCATCAGTTACTTAATACGTTTTAAGCGAGGACATCCGTATGCAAAACACCAAAGCTCAAACCAATAGCAACTCCATCAACGTCGCCGTTCTGGGTGCCAGTGGCTGGATAGGCAGCCACATCGTTAGCGAAGCCTTGGCACGTGGCCATCAGGTCACGGCGATTGCGCGCCAGCCAGAAAACGTCAGCGCCGAGGGCGCTAGTGTGCGCGAATTTGATTTGCTCAATGCTCAAGCTGACCTGGCTAGTGCAGTACAAGGCGCCGATGTGGTGATTGCCGCCATTGGTGGTCGCGCGGCTGGCAATCACGAGTTGGTGGCACATACCGCTCAGCGCTTATTGGCAGAGCTGCCAAACACATCGGCATCCCGACTGCTGTGGGTTGGTGGCGCTGGCTCCCTTGAAGTAGCGCCAGGCGTTACCTTAGTGAGCGTGCCCGAGTTTCCAGAGGCTTATCGTGCTGAGGCGCTGGCACAAGGCGAAGCACTGGAGGTTTTCCGCAACAGCAGCAGCGCCATCCATTGGACGTTTGTTAGCCCTGCTGCAGAGATCTTCCCAGGTGAGCCGCAGGGCAGCTACCGCGTTGGCGGTGAACAACTGCTCACTGACGACAACGGCAATAGCCGTATTAGTGTGAGCGATTATGCCAAGGCCATGGTGGATGAGCTGGAAGCGGCACAGCATCTGAACCAGCGCATTGGCGTGGCGTACTGATTCTTAGGCAAGGGCCAAGGGGCGTGGGCTGGCTGGTTTGGTCGGGTGGATATAAGAGGCATCGCCAATGGCGGTTTGCCACTGAAGCTGAGCATGGCAGACTAGTGCCCTAGCGTTCACGCCGATTGCAAACCGAACGATAAAAGGAAGCCCGAATGCCTAACGCCAGCTCATTGCCCGCCAATAAAAAATACAACAAGAAGAAGGTTAACATTGGTAGTATTCTGTTTGGTGGTTTATTTGTTGTAGTCGGCTTTATCGCAGCGTATTTTACTTTTACCGACGCTGGACAAGGGGAATCACTGGCGTTTCGACTATTAATGGCGCTTGTTTTTGTTAGTGTGTTTAGCGGTAT
The DNA here is from genome assembly GCA_965233665.1 of Bacterioplanes sp. Classification (GTDB taxonomy): domain Bacteria; phylum Pseudomonadota; class Gammaproteobacteria; order Pseudomonadales; family Oceanobacteraceae; genus Bacterioplanes. The sequence goes on from CBDDTG010000069.1 coordinate 59,112, forward strand.
CGGTGGCGCTATGATTTGGTCGTCGCTAAAAAATGATGATTTAAAACAGGATCTAGAAAAAATACGCCAGCAGGGCATTCCCAGTCTTGAGAAAAGTCTTGATAAAATTTTAACGGTTGTGGCGGCGGTGGTTGCTATACCTGGGTCCATTATCGCGATGCTGGGGCTGATTAACTGGGAAGGTTATGGCTTTTCCAGCTTGCTGTTTTTTTTATTTAGCGGCGTTCTGTATTTGCATGCGCGCAACATGCGGCGCGATTATGAAAAAATTGGTCCGACGGTTGTTTTCCCCGATCCAATCCCGGCCATCATTGGCCATGAAGTGGGCGGCTTTTTTATGTTGGCGGCTAAGCCCCGCAATGATTTGACCATGAGGCTCAGTTGCCTGCACACCTACAGCAGTGGCTCGGGTGACAATAGCTCTAAAACGATGGTTGTTCATCAGCAGGAAACGGCAGCCTACTTGGAGCCGCAGGGTGACGGCGTGCAAAAAGTTAGCTTCCTGTTTCAGCTGCCCGAAGATAAGCCGGAGAGTGACAGCCCGGAATACCGCGGCACCATCAGCTGGGAGCTCAGTGCCACCGGTATGGTCACCAACGATCCCAAAGTACCGGGCACTCAGATCGCTGAGCTGATCGAGCTCAAGCGCACCTGGAAGTTGCCTGTGCTGTCTCAGGCCTATGCCAGCGCTCTCGGCCTGACAGCTGATGCCAGTCGCGTATCTATTCCCCAGCAGCACCAGCAAAGCGTTGAGCGTCAATACCGCCGTGCAGCCGAAAACAGCGTTGAGCAGCAAATTGATATGCAAACCGACGCGCAAGGAGCCACCGAGATCGTCAGCGAAGCGGGGCGCAACTCGAGTATGTGGGGCATATTGCTGGGCCTGGGGGCGATCTTTGGCTTGGTGGGCCTTGGCTTATTGCTGGTCATGCTGGAAGAAGGCGGCGTGTTGTGGCTAATAGCGCCGGTCTTTACACTGGTCGGCTGGGGCCTGTTTGCTTTGGGTGTATTTCTCGCTGGACGCAAGCTCGAAGCGCGTATTTATCAGGGCAATGTACAGGTCATTCGCAGCGTATTTGGACGCCAGCTGTATCAGCGCAGCGGCCAAATTACGTCACCATCTCAGCTGAGTTTAAAAGAGACCATGAGCTCCACCTCGCAGGATCATGTGAAAACCGAATACATGGCGATCTATGCCGATATCGATGGCAAAAAGATTAAGTTAGCTGAGGGCATTGAAGGGCGCTTAGCCGGTGAAGTGATGATGGATAAAATCAAAGCAGCGCTGACTCAGGAGCTGGATGCTGAGCTTTCGGGCTAGAGTTTTAGCTCGACAGGATGATGCTTCGGTAAGCTGATAAGGAAGCCTGGTGCTGCGTGAGTGAAAACGGATGTCAGAAAGTTAGAACCTCAATCAACCTGTATTCTATGAAGGTGATAAGCTGCTAAGAGTGAGGTTGGCGGGGTTTATCAAGCATGTGAGCAAAGGGCAGAGATACTCCGAGTTGGTGGGTGCTCTATTCCATGGGTTATTGTTTGTTTGTTTGCTTGTTTAGTGAAGTTATCTATGGCTGTTAAGTTTAGGAATGCATGTACCCATACTACGTAGAAACTGATAGCACAGTTGATCTTTTTCAACTGAGCGATGGTCGTTTTCAAATGACTAAACAAGGTCAACTGGGGCCGCTGTTGGTTGGGCATAAGTACGTACTTGTGGAAAAGTCTCTAGTAGAAACTTTTGAAAGCATTGGTGTTGAAGGTGCCTGCTTCAGCCCTGTCGTCATCTTTAATCGCAAGCTTAATAGTGAAGTTCTCGGTTATTATGAGCTTACAACTGAGGGGTGTTTCAGTTCGGAGGAGATAGATGGTCTGGATTTAAGTGGTCTGAAAATTTTAGTTATGGATGACCGCTACCTCTTTGTTTCACCGAAGCTAAAAGAAAAGATAGAAAAGACTTCTATGAAATTGATCTTTAGTTGTGGCTTCGGAAAGTTTGCGTGATGAATAAAAGTCGCCAGAAAATAGCCTGAGCCATAATTTCCAATAAATTTCACTGGTCTTTGAGTTTATTCATGGTTTTGGGTTTTTTGTAACAAGGGAGATGGACTTATGTCAATAATCGTTGCGGGAAAGCTGAAGTTGCAGTTGGGGAAGAGGAATTAATTTATCGAGAAGTCACTGGAAGCTATCTCCCTGGCAAGAGCACTAGATGCTTGTGAAGACTTTTCATTATCGATAAACCCTATCGACGAGAATAGGGTCAATGTCTTTGAAAAATGGCAGTCACGTGAATCGCTAGAAGCATTCAGGAATTTAGGGCCAGATAACTATTCTTTTTCCCTAGTAGAGTCTTTTGATATCAATGAATATGAAATAAGCTCGTAGCAAATCAATCTGCTTCTCGCCAGATTCTCCCCGAATCAACAGACAGCACAGTCAACCCAGTGCCATGCAGCACTGGTTGTCAAAATATAATGTCGAGTTGGGGGGATCTAGTTAGGCGAATGTAACCCTAAACGATTACCTTCGCTATCTAGAAACAACGCAAAAAAACCACTTTCATCCGCATGGGGCGTTTTGCCTAATACTATCTTTCCGCCATTGGGCTCTACGCGTGATAATACCCGCTGCAAATCATCCCCTGCGTTAAGGTACAGGGTCACACCAGAGCTAGAGGGCGCACAGCCTTCACCTTGCATAATGACGCCAACCGTCGATTGCTCATCGTAAGGAAATAGACCTAGCTTGATATCCTCCATCTCCATGACCTCGATGGATACATCCAAGATGGCACTGTAAAACGCCACGGCGCGGGTTAAGTCGGTGGCTGGAATCTCAAATATGGCAGCAAGGTTGTTCATGTTTTTACCCCTTCAAGTTTGGATAGACGATTTCATCATCGAAGCCAGCTAAACCTAGTACAAGCATCCAAGATGCCAATTGTAAAAAAACGACAAACATCATCTGTTGATGCCGCTACTTGTAAAAAGCCGTTGAAAGCGCTGTGCTTTTATCGATTAAAAACTTGCTAGGCGATACCCCAGTAAAGTGTTTGAAGTCTTTGATGAAGTGCGATTGATCGTAGTAGCGGCTGTTATGCGCGATATCGGTCAGGCTGCCCTCTTGATTCAACACCAGCTTTAACGCCGTTTGCATGCGTACCAGCTTGCACAGTTGTTTCGGGCTCATACCAACTTGCTGTAAGAACTTTCGTTCTAGCTGACGTTTTTGGCTAGCATCCTGGCTGGCAACGTCGTCAATCGACACCCGGCCATTGCTGTTCGAAATCAGTTGCACGGTTTTTAGTACCAAGTCTTCAATCCGCTTCTCGTCCGTCAGCCTCTCCAGCAAAAATGCCTCAACCGCCTTGATTCGATCCAGAGTGGTCGGCGCATCGATAATGGCTTGCTCAAGGCGCGAGCCATCTGGCTGGCCAAAGACCTCAGCAATCGGGGTTTCTTTGTTTCTAAGATCTTTTAGCGGCACATCGGCAAACAATGAAAAACCAAAGGGCGAAAAGCTCGCTGCAAAGCTATTTACATACCCAGTAGGCTGAACGTAGAAAGGCTGGCTGGTCTGGCCCAGTACCATAGCGCGGGGCTGCAATACGAACTCAGTGTCTGAAACAAAGCGACGAATATCATCACCAAGAATAAACGCCAGTTCAATACCGCCATCGGGCACAATGGTTTGCTTCTCAGAGCTGTGCTCTGGCGGGACTCCGAGTGTCCAATAGTAGTTAATAAAGGGGGCTAAGTCTTCACTGGGTTCGTAGGTGTTGTAGTCCATGCTTATTCCTGTAGGCCCGAAAAGCTGCGTCGGGAAAAGCTACCACAGAGTCTGCATTCAACCAAAAAATAGTGTTAAATGGCTGATCATCCAGCCCGGCTAGCAAAGGAAGTTAGAATAATCATGAAGATTTTAAAAGTGCTTGGATTCATTCCCGTTACTATTATTTGTGCCTGGTACCTATTCGAGGATTTCTGGTATAGAAGGTATATCCCTGAAAATATTGGTCTCAACTATCATATTTCTATCAAATCGAGTGCTGGATTCAGGGAGGGCTGTGGCACGGCTGTGTATAGAATGAATAGAGAGACTGCAGAGGCGATTAAAGAGCAAGGCATTAAATTCTTTGCCGGTGCGGGCCAGGATAAAGGCCGTCCTGGTGGATACCATGTTTATGGTAAGTGGATGCAAACGCCCAGAGATGATTGGCATAGAGCAGAAAATTGGTCATATGAACTGCTGTGCGGTGGGAGTATCGGTGACTCCCTGTATGATGAAATCGTAGAGAGTGGACGAACCGCAGGTTCGTACTATTCGTACAAACATGAGGCTGTTTTAATGGTGATGCCCGAGAAGAGACTCGTGGTTTTCAGCCACAACGGTTAGTACACACCATAACAATGCCGACGCGATGTCGGCTGCATTGCACTTTCGGCCATTCTATCGGCGCACATAACGCAAGCACCGTGATTTCGAGATCAATATGGAAATACGAAGAATCAAACAAGACGATTTAGATAGCTTTGTCGCTCTTTGGCAAGGCGTATTTGAAGAAGGGGCTTATCTTAGAAGTCCGCCACCGCCTAAAGATAAAGTGTCACAGGTACTTGGCAAAGTTGAGAAGCTTGAAATTCCAAACTTTGTGGCCTTGTCCGATGGTAAAGTGATAGCCAGTGTTGAGGCTTTCCCTGGCTCCATGTGTGGGCAAGAAGGCACAGATGTTGGTTTTTTGGGTGCCCAGGTCCACCGTGATTTTAGAGGCCAAGGCATTGGGAAAAAGCTATTAGACCGCGTTATTTCGGATAGCAAGCGCTTTGGTTACCAAGAGCTCAGGCTCGAAGTATATGAGTCGAATATCGCCGCCAGAAAACTCTATGAAGCCTTTGGCTTTCACTACGTTGGCACAGGAAAGGAAGTGACATTGCCTAATGGCAATAAAGCCAAAAGTTTAAAAATGCGTTTGCTGCTGGCTCAGCAGGCAGCTGTATAAGGTAGCGTTACATGAAGCCAAGAGCCTGTGCACTGATACTGAATGAATGCCAAAAAATACTGCTGATTCATCGCATAAAAGATGGCCGCGAGTACTGGGTGTTTCCCGGTGGCGGCATTGAATCAGGTGAAACTGCTGAACAAGCCGTTGTTCGAGAAGTTGAAGAAGAAACCAGCTTGATCGCGAACAAAATTAGTCTTGCATTCGAGCAGTTCAATGCTGGTCGCAAAGAGAGCTATTTCTTGGTAGGCACTGTACTTGGCAAGATTGAATTAGGTAATGGCCCCGAAAAGCTAAAACAATCTGCAAGCAATTCCTACGCACCCCAGTGGGTAGATCTTGAAAAGTTGGGAGCCATTAATGTGCAGCCAGAAACGGCCGTTAGCAAACTGCAAAGATTGCTGCAAAAGGGTGATCTGGAAGTGATAAATAGATAACCCTGCTTGATTATTCGCCTGGCCTTGGCTTCCCGCTTTAACGCACAGCGGTATGTAACTGAATAGGTGTCATACTGTGCGGCTGATGCTTATGAACGAAAAAGCCGCCAGTAGGCGGCTTGTAAGTCAGGCAAGGGGGCAAGTCATACCGCTGGGCTTAGTGGCCCAGGTAAGAGCGATACATCCACAGCAGTTTTTCTTGCTGGGAGATGTAATCACTCATTAGCGCTGCAGTACCTTCATCGTCTGCGTCGGAAGCACTGGCCAAAACAGCACGCTGTTGTCCGACCAGTTGGGCCAGGCCTTCAACAATGCTCTCTACGGCGGTGCGGCCATCGCTGACGTTTTTGCGTTCCTTGATGGCGGACGCTTCAATGTAATCGCTGAACGCATGGCAGGGTTGTTGGCCCAGAGTCAGAATGCGCTCGGCCACTTCATCGACCTTGAGCAGCAGGTCGTTATACAGCTCTTCAAACTTAACGTGCAGCTCGAAGAAGTTTTCACCTTTGATGTTCCAGTGAAAGCCGCGCACGTTCATGTACAAAATTTGGTAGTTGGCCAGCAGCTGGTCGAGTTGTTGCGCCAGTGCTTGGGCGTCTTCTTGCTTCAATCCAATAAATGTCTTACTCATTCGACTGCTCCTTGTGCTGCCGTTGAATTCATCCTTATCAAAACAGGTTGGGCACTAAATGCCCAGTGAGTTATATCAATAGAAGCGATTGTCTAAATAAATCGACGCTTGCTTTGCGTGGAGCCGCCATAGCTAAGGCTTCCAAGCAAATAACTAAAAAGTATTATTCAGCCGCAAGCGAACCCGTAGAATACGGCGCTTTTTATGGAGAGGCCGGTCATGGTTGAGCGATCCCCCTGGGCGTTGTTGCCCATGCTGCTGTTTTTGGCGCTGTTTATTGGCAGTGGTTTGTATCATCAGGCTGCTGGTGTTGAGTTTGCTTTTTATGAAATCTCGGCCCCGGTAGCGATTTTGCCGGCGGTGATTTTGGCATTGCTGCTCGGTCGCGGCAGCATCAATGCTCGGGTCGACACCTTTGTTAAAGGCTGTGGTGATCACACCTTGGTGACCATGTTGCTGATCTTCTTACTGGCCGGCGGTTTTGCCAGCGTTGCCAAGGCCGTGGGCGGGGTGGATGCCACCGTGAACTGGGGCTTGAGCGTGATTCCTTCCTCGCTGTTACTGCCCGGCTTGTTTGTGATGACGGCCTTTATGGCCACGGCGATGGGCACTTCCATGGGCACCATTGCCGCTGTAGCGCCTATTGCTGTGGGCCTGACCGAAGCCACAGACCTACCGCTATTGCTCACCGTAGGGACCGTGATGGGCGGCGCCATGTTCGGCGATAACTTGTCGATTATTTCTGACACCACCATTGCTGCGACGCGCACCCAAGGCTGCTCGATGGCGGATAAGTTTCGCTTGAACTTGCGCATTGCATTGCCGGCGGCGCTATTGACCTTGGTGTGGCTGTTCTTCCAGGGCAGCGATACTCAGGTAACGCCAGGTGAAGACGCCAGCTTTATTAAAGTGCTGCCGTATTTGGCGGTGCTGATGTTGGCGGTATCGGGCCTCAATGTGCTGGTGGTACTGCTAACCGGCATTGTATTGGCGGGCATGGTGGGGCTGACGCAAGTGGCAGACTACAGCCTTACCCAATGGTCGAAAGACATTTATGACGGCTACACCGGCATGCAGGAAATTTTGATTTTATCTCTGCTGATCGGTGGTCTTGGCGCCATGATGAAGGCCGGCGGTGGTTTGGCCTGGCTGGCGAATATGATTGACCGCTTAAGCCGCAGCAGCGAGCAGCCCAAGGCCCATCGTCGTGCCGGTGAGCTGAGCATCAGCTTAGCGGTGGCGTTATCTAACGCCTGTACGGCTAACAATACCGTGGCAATTTTGATCTCAGGCTCTCTGGCTAAGGACATTGCCGAGCGCTATGGCGTAGACCCTAAGCGCAGCGCCAGCTTGATGGATATTGTTTCTTGTGTGGTGCAGGGCATCTTGCCTTATGGCGCGCAAATGCTGTTGGCAGCGTCGATTGCGGGGGTGTCGCCACTGCAACTGGTGACCACCGTGGTGTACTGCTGGTTATTGGGCCTGATGGCGCTGATTTCTGTGATGATTGGCTGGCCGCGAGGGAAGGAAGCTTAAGGCTGCTGTTGTAGAGAACTCCCCAGCCCTGTCAAAGGACTGGGGAATTAAGCGCATTTATTCCATCTCTAACTGCTCTGTCAGCTCCATCCACTGCATTTCCACTTCTTCCAGCTCGCCCTTAATCTGACCTTGCTCTTGCAGCAAGCGATTGAGCTCATCCTTGCGTTCAGCGTCGTACAGGCCGTTATCGGCCAGCTGGGATTCAATATCGGCCAACCGGCTGCTGAGCTTTTCCATCTGCTTTTCAGCCGCTTGCTGTTGCTTGCGGATCGGCGCTAGTCGCTGTCGGCGTTCGGCCTCTAAGCGTTTTTGCTCTTTGCGATCGACGCTGGGGGCTTTGGCTGCTGTCGCTGCATTGCCCTCTGCCGTGGCGTCACTGTTGGCGGCCTGATCACGCTGCTGCATATAGTGGTGATAGTTATCCAGGTCGCCGTCAAAGGCTTGTACCTGGCCATGGTCGACCAGCCAGTATTCGTCCACCGTGGCTTTGAGCAAATGGCGATCGTGGCTAACGATCACAATGGCACCGGCAAAGTTTTGTAGCGCCAGGGTGAGCGCCTCGCGCATCTCGATATCCAAGTGGTTGGTCGGCTCATCGAGAATCAGCAGGTTAGGCGTTTGCCAAGCGACACATGCCAGCGCCATACGGGCTTTTTCGCCGCCGGAAAACGGCGCAATGACTTCCAGCGCTTTATCGCCATGAAAGCCAAAGCCACCGAGAAAATTACGAATTTCCTGCTCACTGGCCTGGGGCTTAAGACGTTGCAAAATGGTCACACCAGAGGCGCTGGTATCGAGGGATTCCAGCTGGTGCTGGGCAAAGTAGCCCAAGCGCAGGTGCTCGCCTTCGCTGCGCTCACCGCTGAGCATCGGGATTTCCTGGCACAGGGTTTTAAGCAGGGTCGATTTACCCGCGCCGTTGGGGCCCAGTAAACCAATGCGATGACCCGGCTCTAACGATAATTTGCACTCTGGCAAGATGGCTTTGCCGTCGTAGCCTAGGCTAGCGTGATCAATGGCCAGCAGCGGGCTCGACATCTTTTCATAGCAGGGGAATTCAAACCGGAAGGGCGAATCGACATGGGCGGGTGCGATCAGCTCCATGCGCTGCAGCTCTTTTAACCGACTTTGTGCTTGTTTTGCTTTACTGGCCTTGGCACGAAAGCGGGCGACAAATTTTTCAATTTCTGCCACGCGGGTTTGCTGCTTTTCATACAGGGTTTGCTGCTGTGCGAGTTTTTCCGCACGAATGCGCTCGTAGGCAGAATAGTTGCCCGGATACACGGTCAGCGCCTGTTGGTGTAAGTGCACAATATGGTCGGCGACGCCGTCGATAAAATCGCGGTCGTGGGAAATAAACAGCAAGGTGCCGCGGTAGTTCTTTAACCACTGTTCGAGCCAGACGGTGGCTTCTAAATCCAAGTGGTTGGTCGGCTCATCGAGCAGCAGCAAGTCTGAGGGCATCATCAAGGCCTGGGCCAGGTTCAGGCGAATGCGCCAGCCACCAGAAAAGTCTTTGACCGGTCGCAGCAGGTCGCTTTGGCTAAAGCCCAAGCCGTGCAGCAGTTGCTCGGCTTTGGGCGTGACTTCATAGCCTTGATGGTGGTCCATCTGATCGAGCCATTTCGCCAGCTCATTGTCATCGCTGGCGTTGGCGATGCCTTGTTCGATGCGGCGATAATCCTGGTCACCGTCGATGGCGTAATCGATCGCGCTGCGCTCGCTGGCTTCGACCTCCTGAGCCATATGGGCAATTCGCCATTTACTGGGCAGCAACAAATCGCCACCATCGAGGCTGAGCTCGCCATTGAGCAAGGCAAACAAGCTGGATTTGCCGGCACCGTTGGCGCCGATTAAGGCCAGCTTTTGGCCATCGTGAATGCGTAAGCTGGCACCATCGAGCAATGTTTGCACGCCGCGCAGCAGGGTAACCTGATTAAATTCGATCATAACCGTGGAGATGAAAAAAATGCCGCCGAAGTGTGCCACAGATACGCTGGATAACCCACTGTGGCAGTTTGCGCTCCACATTTATAACGATGAGGCCGTGCGTGTGCGCTTGCTGCAACTGCAGAATGAACACCAGGCCGACGTGCTGTTGCTGCTGCTGATGTTATGGCTGCAGCGCAACGAGCAAGGCTGGCCCACCACGGAGGTGCCGCGGCATTACTGGCACTGGCGGGAGCAAATGATTTGGCCGCTGCGTCGTTTGCGTGGCCAGTTAGATAAACAAGTGCCGCTGCGGGCAAGCTTGCAGCAAGTGGAAATTGAAGCCGAGCAGCAGGGGTTGGCGTATTTGTGGCAATGGCAGCAGGAACAGCCTCAACAACCATCGCCAGAGCAAGCCAGCACTGCCCTGGGGCAGCCCTGGCAAGCCGACTGCCGCGCTGAGGATGCGCTGGCAGCCGAACGCATAGCGGAGTTACTCGTCGTCGCCAAATAGGCTGAAGACAGAGCCGCTGGCGCCCTTATCGTTATTTGGACTGGCGGGTGCTTCTGCCGGCTGCTCTGGCTCGGCTGGGGTTGAGCTGGGTTGCTCCACCTGAGCGGGCGTGCCGTTATCGACAGGGCTGCTTGCCGGCTGATCGACGGTCGCCGGTGCTGGCGTTGGGGTTTCAGATGACGTTTCTGCGGCTTGTGTCTCTGGCTGTTCTGGCATGGTTGCCGCAGGCTGAGCCGTTGGCGGTTGCTCTGGCTTAGTCAGAGCAGGCTCTAGTGCTGGCGCTGGGCTCGCTGTTACCTCTGGCTCATTGTTTGGCTGCGCCGCTGGCGTTGGCTTAGTGGTTTTCTTAGCTGCCGGTTTGGCAGGCTTTTTAGCGGCGCTGGTCTTCTTTGCAGCAGTGGTTTTGCTTGCGGGGGCTGTGCTAGTGCTTGCTGCTTTTTTGGCGCTGGTATTCTTTGCCGGCGCTTTTTTGCTGCCGGTCGCTGCTGATTTGCTGGCGCTGGCGGCCTTGCTGTTGGCCGTGGTCTTGGCTGCGGCTTTTTTCGCAGGTGCTTTTTTACTGCTGGTTGTGGTCTTGGCGGCGGCTTTACTCACTGCCGCTTTGTTGGTGGATTTCTTGGCGGAGGCTGTTTTAGCGGCCTTGGCGGTCACGGTTTTCGCTGCTGCCTTCGTGGCAGGTTTCGCCGCTGCTTTTTTTGCTGCAGTGGCTGTTGCCGCTGGCTTAGCTGCTGTGGCTTTGCGCACCGGGGCTTTTTTCGCGCTGCGGTTGAGCTGCTTTTCGGCCGCTGCGACGGCTTTAGCAATGGCAAGGCGCTGCTTTTCTTCCGCTTTTAAGGTGGCGAGCTCTGCTTTGGCATCAACCAGCACTTGTTGCGCGGCGTCTTTTTCCGTTTTGGCCAGCTCCAAGCGGGCTCGTGCATTGTCTAACTGGCGCTCGACGGCTGCGGTTTTGCGCTCTTTCCACTTGGTGCTCGCTTTTTTACGCGCTTCGGTGGCTTTTTTTACTTTTTCGACGGCGCGGTTCTTCGCCGTTTCCGCTTTTTGCACCGCTTTTTCTGTATCACTCAGCTGCTTAGCGCGGGCTTTTTCCAGCTTGGTTTGCAGCGTGGCGATGTCCTTTTCTAGCTGCTGTACCGGTGTCAGTGCAGCCACTTTGGCTTTACGCGCCGGCGCTTTGCGCACAGCAGTTTTTGTGGCGGTCGTCTTTTTTGCGGCGGCCATAGAGTGATACCTCAATCCTGTCGTTGAACGCATTCGAGCAGCGCCGTTTGGCGTTGCAGAGAAGTGCTGAGTTTACGGGGGTAGATTATTCCTGCCTAGGGGCAGACGACAACGCTTTATGTTCATCGTTGGCGGCGGTTAACTGGCGGGTGATGCTGTCGAGCCAATCGAGCAGGGGTGACCAATCTTGACCGTCACGTTCACGTGCGTCTTCCAAGTCAACAATGCCTAAGCCATGCTCGCTGGCGCGCACGTAAAACTGGGTATCGCGCAGGGAGGTCACAAATGGAATTTGCAGGCTGTTTAAGAAGCGCTCCAGCTTGGCGTAAATCAATGTGTTTTTGCGTACTCGATTGGCCACCACGGCCAGCGGACGAGGATTAATACGATACGGCCGTGACAACATTACATCTCGAATAAAGTGGGTGGCGGCGCGAATGTCGATGGCGGAAGGAATCACGGGAATCAGCAATACATCGGCATGCTGAATCATGTCGCTCAGCACATTGCCATGCAGACCAGCGGGCGTATCGATCACTACGCGGCTGGTGTTGGCGGCCACGCGCAAACTCCATGTGCGCGTGGATAAATGCGGTTGGTGTTTTTTAAAGGCGGCCACGCCTTCAATGTTGGGCAAATAGGGACTGCGTACTTTGAGCCAGTCCATCGCCGAGGCTTGTGGGTCGTAATCGATGAGCGCGGTTTGATGTTGGTTGGCGAAATAGCTGGCGAGGTTGGTCGCAAGGGTGGTTTTGCCACAGCCGCCCTTGGCATTGGCCACCATGACTCGAATGGGCGCGGTATAGCCCACAACGCGCGCCTGGGGGCGAAAAATGGTGGGTTTGCTGGGCTCAGTCATGGGCATTCATGCGCTGTTGATACTTCCTGTGGCCGCTACCCGGCATTGCTGACACAGAGAAAATGCACGGGTTTTTGTCACCAAAGCATAGGTTATACTGCGCCAGGGTGGTAATCATGGATAGAAAAAGTGAAAACAAGAACCAAGTTTCGTATTGGCTTTATGGTGCTGTTATTGGGTGGCGCTTTAATGGGGCCGTATTTAATGAGCCGCTATTTGAACATGGGCGGCGACGGCACACCTGTAATGCGTGATGTTATTTCTACCGAGCAAACGCGGCAGACGTTTTATAAATGGCAAGACGACAACGGCCAGTGGCATTTTGGCGATGAGCCGCCCGAAGGCGTGCAGGCAAAGGCAGTGAGTGTTGATACCGCCGCTAATATTTTGCAGCCCGTTGCCGTGGCAAAAAAAGAGCCAAAAAAAGACAAGGAAGAGCTGAAGCCTGAAAAAACCACGCCACTGCCGATGACGGTAGACCCGGAAGGCGTTAAAGACATGATGGATAAAGCCAAGGATGTGCAAAACCTGATGAACGAGCGCAACGAACAGCTCAAGCAAATTCAGTAATGTGAGCTGCTCTATTGCAGTTCAAACACCAGGCCGTTGGCGCCGGCGGCCCGGTAACCTCCCGCGATAAAGGCAACGTCTTCAATCACCACGCTTTTATTGACCCAGCTGTCGCGCTGCTCGGCATGCCATTGCTGTAGCCGTTTGCCGGTACTGACATCCCACAGGCTCACTAGGCCAGACGTGGTGCCCGTTAATAGCTGGCGGCCATTATCATCAAAGCGTGCCGCGCTGAAATGGCCGCGGGTATTGCCCAGCTCGTGCAGCAGCTGGCCGCTGCGCACATCCCACAGTTTGCCGGGGCTGCTCATGGCTGAGGTGAACAGGACATCACCGTTGGCAGATAGCTCCGCCGTGCGCACTTGGTTGGCGTGCTCAAAGGATTGCAACTGCTCGCCGCTTTGCAGGTTCCATACCCGGGCGGTTAAGTCATCACTGGCGCTGGCCGCTAGCAAGCCATTGCTGCTGAGGCTGACGTCATAGACGATGCCGTCGTGGGCTAGGCGGCGCAAAATGCCACCGTTTTTGCTGTCAAACAGCGTGGCGGTGTAATCCTGCATGGCCAGTAAGGCAAAGTCGCCATTCGGGCCAAGGGCAATGTCTTCGATATCGCCTGGCGCATTCCAATACCAAACGGCTTCGCCGCTTTCTAATTGCCACAGCACAATGGTGCGCAAATCTGTGGTGGCGATGAACTGATCATCGGGAGAAAAAGCCGAACTGGTGAGATTGCTGTAGCCCTCGGCCACATGATTCCAATCGTAGCGGCGCTCCAACGGCGCCAGGCTCCACAAGCTGCCACCGTGGTGCAGACTCCCCACCATCACATGTTGACCGCTGTGGGAAAACTGCACGCTGTAAGCGCCTTGGCGAGCGACCTCTTGGCTGCTGCTGGGGGCTTTGCCCTGTTCGCAACCGCTCAGTAACACACTGAGAGTGAGGCAGGAGAGCAGGGTAAAGCGGTTGTCAGGCATAGAGGTTCCGTTGCTTTAACTGACTACTCTGTGGCCAGTTCACGGTGAATGTTGTGCAGCTTTTCGATCAGCTGATCTTCTAACTCGAACCGCTCTTCCAGCGCCTCGCCGATGCTGGATAAATCAGCGGGTAACTTGGCCAGATCTTCTAAGCCGCAATGATGATCGTAGGCATCGTTAAAGTCGACGCAACGAGTGGTCAGCTCATCTAGGCGAGGAACCAGCTCACGCGCTAAATCCAGGCCGCCATCGTCGTACTCTTTGGCTTCGTTAATCAGCTGCTCGTATATTTCAAAGTGACCAACGGAGCAGTAATCGACCATGGCCTCGCACAAGCGACTGATGGCCTCACCGAGATTATAGTCACTGGCCAATGGCTGGCAGGAGCTCAGTGCGTAGTACTGCACAATCAGTTGCTGACGATCGTTCAGCCACTTGTCGATCAGACGATGAACACCACCCCAGCGTTCTTGAGCGGTTTTGCAATTCTCTAACATAACGTGCCTCATTCGCGGCCGTGAAAACAGCGGACCCATGTCCGCGACATGAGTCCAATATATGTGTCAGAGAAATACCGGTGCAAGCACTGATGGCGTTTTTATTGACCTAGCAGCCTGTTGAAAAAGTCTTTGCCTGCTCAGCGAGACCTGAAATGTGCAGCCGGTGTGTTTTGTCTCGACGGACAGGGTGGCTCCCTTTCCTAGAGGCAAAGCGCAGCAGATGTGCGTTTAAGGGCCTCGCCCGACGGGGCATTCGGGCTGGCCCGGACTCTGTGTTCCCACTTCTCGATGGGTGGACACACACCTTCAAAATGGCGCCTTGATTCCGAACCAGCCCGAAAGCCTGAGCCGAAAAGACTTTTTCAACAGGCTGCTGGGCACAGGTGATGATGACTTGTGCCGGAAATGACTTAATCGCGGCGAAGGTTACTGAAAAATGCGGTGCCCACCACCAGGGTAAAACCGGCATACCAGATGCGCGTCCACTCCGGCATGCTCAGGCCCCACATGCTCCAAGAGATTTCGGCACAGTTACCATTGCCTTGCAGCATGATCTTCAACAGTTCCGTCAGCGGCAAAGTATCCATCAGGTAGCCAAAGCTGGGGCCGCAATCGGGCACTTCTTCCGGGGGCAGGTTTTGCAGCCAGACGTGATGATCGGCACTCCAATAGCCAAAGATGGCCGCCGCCACGGTCAATGCTAAGGTCACTAGCCGTAAGCTGTAGTGGTTGCGGGCAAAGAACACCGCCAAGCAGCCCAAGCCAATCAGCAAAAAGGCCAGCCGCTGCACCATGCACATGGGGCAAGGCTCCATATAAAGGGCGTATTCAAAGTAGTAGGCGGTTGCCAGCAACGCTGCGCAGGTAACAAACCCCAGCAGGCCCGCTCGACCCAGCCATTGGGGAGATTGCAGAAAACGAATAACAGGGTTTGATGACATAAGTTATTTAATCCAGTCTGGAGCCGCATCGAGTTTAGGACTTGCGTTGCTAAAACTAAAGCCTGCAGCAGAGCCGATGAGCTAAAATCGAGAATGCTATTAGTTTACAGGAGAGTCGATATGTTCCGCGCTGCACTGTTGGTAATGATGTCTTTGTTCTGCGCTTGGCCGACTTGGGTCACCGCTGAAGAAGAAGCGGAGGCAGAAGCATCAGCGCAAGCTAGGTACATTCATTTGGAGCCGGCGTTTGTTTTAAATTACGGCAGCGAAGGGGGAATGAAATACTTGCGTACGGAGGTAGCGCTGCGGGTGACGGGTAGCGATGCAGCGTCACGCGTTAGCCACCACAAGCCTTACATTCGCAATAATTTGGTGATGCTGCTCAGCGCCCAGGAAGGCGATGTGATGAATACTTCCCAGGGGCGAGAATCCCTGCGCAAGGTGGCGTTAGATGAGGTGCGCGCTGTGATGGTGGAGCTGGAAGGGTCGCCTTACATCGACGACCTCTACTTCAGCAACTTTGTGGTACAGAACTGATCTGCAGCTGTGTTAACGCTGCTGATACTCGGCTAAAAACTGTGCAAATGGCCGGTCGTCGGCGGCCTCCATCGCGTATTGCTGTTCTAGCGATGCCTCCGCCTGTTGCTGCCAACGTTGGCGCACCTCGGCCGCCAACGGCTCAGACAGAGTTTTACGGTGTTGCAGTGCCTGCTGGCGGGTGAATTCACCAAATTCAAGCGACTGCTCACGCAAAGCGGTCAATACCTTAGCGGATGGCGTCAGTTCGCTGTCAGCGAGCTTTAACAACTGCTGGTTAAGGCTGTCGATGTGGAAGCTGTGGCCATTGGCGGCATCCATCTGCTCAGCTAAGCCACGCATGCCTTCCAATACCTCGCGACCCCAATCAACCAGGCTGCGCTCACCGTCAGCGCTTTCCAACTGTAGGCCTGGTTTGCGCCCCTCCATCAGAGATTTTTGCTGATTGCGGCGAATGCGGCGATATTCGTCCATATCGATATCTGTGCTCGGTTGCAGCAAACACCAAGTCAGGAACACGTCCATAAAGTGCATTTGCGGTACATCCAGCCCCAGTGGCAAGAAGGGGTTAAGGTCGGTGCTGCGCACTTCGATGTATTCAACGCCGTATTTTTCCAACGCTTGCAGCGGCTTTTCACCGTTTGGCCCCACACGCTTCGGACGAATATCGCTGTAATACTCGTTTTCGATTTGCAGCAAATTTGTATTGAGCTGTTTGAAGGTGCCGTCCTCGGCTTGCATGCCGATGGCGTCGTAGCGCTCAACGGGAATGCTGATGGCTTTGCCAAGGGTGTCGATGTAGCTGTCGAGGCGGTTGTAACAAACGATCAAATCCGATTGCGCATCGTTCTGATAGCCCAGGTCGCTCATGCGCAACGAGGTGGCGTACGGCGCGTACAAGGTGTGCTTATGCAGGCGCTGAAGATCATGCTGTTTGCCATCCAGGAAGCTTTCACACAAGGCTGGCGAGGCACCAAACAAATACGACAACAGCCAGGAATAACGGCGGAAGTTACGAATTAAGCCAAAGTAACGGCTGGAGATGTAATCCTGCAGCGGTTGTTGGTCTTCTTCCTGTTGCTGCAACAACGGCCACAGCTCATCTGGCAGCGAGAAGTTGTAATGAATACCGGCGATGCATTGCATCATACGGCCATAGCGATGCCATAAACCATGACGGTACACATGCTTCAGCTGGCCAATGTTGGAGCGCCCATAATCGGCAATGGGAATGCTCATTTCACCCTGCAAAATACACGGCATGGAATTGGGCCAGATCATCTCGCCATTTAGCTGGCTGTAGGTATAGCGATGCGCCACATCCAAATAGGCGATGGCTTCGTGAGCGCTGGCAAAGGCCGGGGTAATAAACTCCAGCAGCGCTTCCGAATAATCCGTGGTAATGCTGTCGTGAGTCAGTGCTGAGCCCAAGCCACGTGGATGCGGCTGCTGACTGATCACACCTTGGCTGTCACAACGCAAGCCTTCTTTTTCAACACCGCGTCGCAGCTGAGTCAGCAGGGGTTGATGCTCGGGGTGGCTGAGCATAGCCAGCCTTTGGTGATATGTGATCAAGGTCGCCTCGGTGTGGGAGTCGGAATCGGGAGATTATAGAGGATTGCGCTGGGCGCAGGTAAACCGGCAAATGGGCCATCTCAGTGGAACAGCCCATTGCCGTGTTAGCACCAGTGCTTATTTACGCTGTTTGGCGTTGGCAAAGGCGGCTGCCATGGCACCGGCCATGGCGCCACCCGCCGGTGCTGCACTGCGCTGCTTCGGCTGTGAACGGCCACGACGATCCTTGTTTTGCTCTCCTAGCGAGCGTTCATTGGCTTTTTCCTGGGCGTCATCGCTCATGCGCATCGACAGGCCAATGCGTTTACGTGGCACATCCACTTCCATCACTTTGACTTTAACGATGTCGCCGGCTTTCACCACATCGCGTGGATCTTTGACGAAGGTGTCCGACAGCGCCGAAATATGCACCAAGCCATCCTGGTGCACGCCGATATCAACAAAGGCACCAAAAGCAGCAACGTTGGTGATCACGCCTTCCAGCACCATATTGGGCTTAAGGTCTTTGATGTCTTCAACGCCGTCTTTGAACTCGGCAAACTTAAACTCAGGACGCGGGTCGCGGCCGGGTTTTTCCAGCTCGCTGATGATGTCTTTAACGGTGATCTCACCGACGCTGTCGTCACTGAAGTCTGCCGCATTCACCGACTTCAACAGGCTGCTATCGCCAATCAAGCTGGTGACGTCTTTGCTGAACTGATGGGCAATTTTTTCCACCACAGGGTAAGACTCAGGGTGCACTGCTGAGGCATCGAGTGGATTGTCGCCGTTCATAATGCGCAAAAAGCCCGCCGCTTGCTCAAAGGCCTTAGGGCCTAAACGAGCGACTTTTTTCAGCTCTTTACGGCTGGGGAAGGCGCCGTTTTCATCGCGGTAAGCAACGATATTGTTGGCCAAAGTAGCGTTTAAGCCAGACACCCGAGTCAGCAACGGGGCAGAGGCAGTGTTAAGGTCGACACCGACCGAGTTCACACAGTCTTCAACCACGGCATCGAGGGAGCGAGCTAAGCGTGATTGGTTAACGTCGTGTTGGTACTGGCCGACACCGATGGATTTGGGCTCGATTTTCACCAACTCGGCCAGCGGATCTTGTAAACGGCGGGCAATGGAGACGGCACCGCGAATGGTCACGTCAAGATCTGGGAATTCCCGTGCCGCCAGCTCTGAGGCGGAATACACTGAGGCGCCCGCTTCGTTCACCATCACCTTTTGCACAGCTTTTAACTCAGGCTGGGCTTTGATCATATCGCCAACAAACTTGTCGGTTTCACGTGAGCCTGTGCCGTTACCGATGGCGATCAGCTCGACGCCGTGTTTGGCAATCATGGCCTTCAATACCGCCGCCGACTCGGCAAATTTATTCTGTGGTGGCGTGCAGTAAATGGTGGCGTGGTCGACCACTTTACCGGTGGCATTGATAACGGCCACTTTGACGCCGGTACGTAAGCCCGGATCCAGGCCCATGGTGACCTTGTTGCCGGCGGGTGCGGCTAGCAGCAAATCTTTCAGATTGTCGCCAAATACTCGAATGGCTTCTTCTTCGGCTTGCTCGCGCAGCTGGCCCACCAGCTCGGTTTCCAGATGGTTCAGCAGCTTGATGCGCCAAGTCCATTTCACCACCTCGGCCAACCAGCGGTCCGCCGCGCGACCTTGCTGCTCAATGCCGACGTGATCGGCAATCATGGCCTCACAAGGGCTGGCACTGGTTTTGTCTTCCGGGTCACCGGTGACCAGGCTAATGCTGAGAATGCCTTCATTACGGCCACGTAGCATCGCCAGGGCACGGTGAGAGGGTACATTTTTCAGCGCTTCGTCGTGCTCAAAATAATCGGAGAATTTGGCTCCGGCTTGCTCTTGGCCAGCCACCACGCGTACCGATACTTGCGCTTGTTGATGCATAAAGCGGCGCAGCTTAGCCAAAAGGTCAGCGTCTTCGGCGAAGCGCTCCATCAAGATATAACGAGCACCATCGAGGGCGGCTTTGCTGTCGCTGATGTTGTGCTCAGCATTAAAGAAGGCTTGAGCCTCTTGCTCTGGGTCTAACGTCGGGTCGGCCAGCAGCTTTTCGGCCAAAGGCTCTAAGCCTGCTTCAATGGCGATTTGACCTTTAGTGCGGCGCTTGGGTTTGTACGGTAGGTACAGGTCTTCCAAGCGGGTTTTGGTATCGGCGGTGAGCAGCTCGCGCTTGAGCTCGTCGGTTAATTTGCCTTGCTCATCAATGCTTTTCAGTATGGTTTCACGCCGGTCTTCCATTTCACGCAGGTAGCGCAGCCGCTCATCCAGTTGGCGCAGCTGGCCGTCATCCAATGAGCCGGTGACTTCTTTACGATAACGAGAAATAAAAGGCACGGTAGCGCCTTCGTCTAACAAGGCGACGGCAGCGTCAACTTGCTGGGTGCGAATACCGAGTTCGTCAGCAATGCGCTGGCCGATGGTGGCGTGACTCATAAACAAATACTCAAACAATCAAAAAACAGCGCCGGAGTATAACCAAGGCAGGAAAAGCGGGGAAAGACGCCGGTCGCAATTCATACCCTGCTACCGGCTAACTGCGACTGCTGGGCGAATACCAGCTCACTGATAAAGTCAGCCACCACGCGAATGCGCGGCGAATGCGCCAGGTCGGCTTGAATGCTGAGGTAAATCGTCTGATCGATGCCCAGCTGCGTTTGCAAACAATGCAGGCCGGCGGCTTGGGCTAAAAAGTGCGGTAATACGGCAACGCCTAAACCGGCTTTGGCGGCTGCTACCTGAGTGGCGACGGAGCTGGTCAGCAAACTGAACTGAGCATCACTTTGCTGGTTCAGCCATTGCTTCATAAATTGAGCTGCGGGCAAATGATCATAATGCTCGCTCCAGCCAATGATTTGCTGGCGATTGGCGTTGTCGCTGTTGCCATAGAGGCCATAGCCCAGGGTGGCGAGCCGTCGCAAGGTGACGTGGCCGCGCTCTGGTCGCACCATGCGCAGAGCTAAATCGGCATCACGGCGATGCAGATTGACGGTGTTGATGTCGGTCACGATTTCTAGGGTCAGACCTGGGTATTGGCGCTGAAAATCGGGCAACGCCGGAATTATCAGATGGCTGGCCAGATTCTCCGCTGTCGCCAATCGTACATGGCCTTCAAGCTGAGTTTGTTGTTGTGCTTCCAAGCTGAACGCCGCCGCCGCGCGGGCCATGGCTTCGGCTTGTTCCAGCAAGGCGTCACCGTCTTCGGTTAAGCGATAACCGGATTGCTGGCGAATAAATAGTGCCAAACCGAGGGCACTTTCTAACCGCTCTAAACGCCGCGATAAAGTGGCCACGCCGATATGCAATCTGGCTGCGGCGGCGGTCAATGTGCCGAGGTGGGCAATGGCGAGAAAGGCTGGAATATCATCCCAATGCCAGCTTTTTCCGATAGTGGAAAATAGGTTGTCATTTTTGTCTGTATTTTTCATTTCGAGAGAGTGCCACGCTAGCACCCTTTTCCACAAGGCAGCAGGGGTAACGTTATGCAGCAGCGACACATAGGCCAGCAGGGTTTACAGGTATCGGCACTGGGCTTGGGCTGTATGGGCATGAGCGAATTTTATGGTGCTAGCGATGATCAGCAGTCATTGGATTTGATGCAGGCGGCGCTGGAGCTGGGTGTGAACTGGTTTGATACCGCCGATGCCTACGGCCCGCATCACAACGAAGCCTTAATCGGCCAGTTTTTAAAGGGCAAGCAGCGAGCGCTGCGCATTGCCACTAAGTTTGGCATTGTGCGCCGCCCTGGTGAGTATCAGCGCCAGTTGGATAATCGCCCAGACTACATTCGCCAAGCCTGTGAAGCGTCGTTACAGCGCTTGGGAGTGGAGTGTATTGACCTGTATTACGTACACCGGGTGAACCCGCTACACCCTATCGAAGACACCATGGAAACTCTGGCCGAGCTGGTCAAACAAGGCAAAATTGCCCACATTGGTTTGTGTGAAGTCAGCTCCGACACCTTACGCCGAGCCCACGCCGTACACCCGGTGACGGCGCTGCAAACGGAGTATTCGCTCTGGTGCCGCGACATTGAGCAAGACATCTTGCCGACCTGTCGTGAATTGGGCATTGGTTTGGTGCCCTATGCGCCACTAGGACGTGGTTTTTTGACCGGTACTATGAATACAGCGACCGACTTTGCCGACGATGATTTTCGTGGCTCTTTGCCGCGCTTTCAGGCCGAGGTGCGCCAGCATAATTTGCAACTGACCCAGGGTATTGCGGCCATGGCGGCGGAAAAGCAGTGCACGGCGGCGCAGCTGTGTTTGGCCTGGTTGTTGGCACAAGGTGATGACATTGCACCGATTCCCGGTACTAGGCGGTTAAGCTATCTGCAGCAGAATGTGGCGGCTGCAGAGATACAATTGACGACCGCCGAGTGTCAGCGGCTCACGGCTCTGTCAGATGGATTTATTGTGCAAGGCGAGCGTTACACGTCGGAGGGCATGAAAGGCGTGAATGCCTGATTGTCTTAGCGCATAAAAAAAGGCCGTCAGTGACGGCCTTTTTTGTTTCAGCTGGGCAGTTAGTCCAGCTGCGGTGCGGCGGCCAGAATGGCTTCTGACACGTCGTACTTTTTAAAGTTTTCAACGAACTGAGCCGCCAGGTTTTTGGCTGCTTCGGTCCAGGCCGCTTCGTCGCCCCAGGCTGCAACTGGGTTCAGCAGCTGACTTTCGACACCCTCAATCGCGGTTGGCACATTGAGGCCAAATACCGGCAAGGTTTCGGTGTCGGCATCACGCAGAGCGCCGCTCTGAATGGCGCTGATCACGGCACGGGTCGTAGGGATCGAGAAACGCTCACCGCCAGCGCCATTAGCACCGCCGGTCCAGCCGGTGTTCACCAGATATACCTGGGAATCGAACTCGGTGACACGCTTCATCAGCAGCTCGGCGTATTCGCCGGCAGGACGTGGGAAGAAAGGCGCACCAAAGCAAGTAGAGAAGGTCGATTTCAGACCTTTAGAGCCACCCATTTCCGTTGAGCCAACCAGCGCGGTGTAGCCAGACAGGAAGTGGTAAGCGGCCTGCTCTTTGCTGAGGATCGACACAGGTGGCAGAACACCGGTCATATCACAGGTCAGGAAGATCACCGCTTTTGGCTCGCCACCTTTGTTTTCAGCGACACGCTTTTCAACGTGCTCCAGCGGGTAAGCACAGCGACCGTTTTCGGTCAGGCTGGTGTCGGTGTAGTCGGCGATGCGGGTTTCTTCGTTGATCACCACGTTTTCAACAATGGCGCCAAACTTGATCGCGTCCCAAATGATGGGCTCGTTTTTCTTCGACAGATCGATGGTCTTGGCGTAGCAGCCACCTTCGATATTAAAGACGGTGCCCTTGCCCCAGCCGTGCTCGTCATCACCAATCAAATAGCGCTCAGGGTCGGCAGACAGGGTGGTTTTGCCGGTGCCAGACAAGCCAAAGAACAGGCAGGTATCGCCATCTTCGCCGACGTTGGCCGAGCAATGCATTGGCAATACGTCTTTCTCTGGCAGCAGGAAGTTTTGTACCGAGAACATGGCTTTTTTCATTTCACCGGCGTAGCGCATGCCTGCCAGCAGCACTTTGCGTTGAGCAAAGTTAATGATCACGCAGCCATCTGAGTTGGTGCCGTCACGCTCAGGCACACACTCAAAGCCAGCAACGTTCAGAATTTGCCATTCTTCTTTGTCGGCGGCGTTGTAGCTGTCAGGGCGGATAAACAGGTTGCGGCCAAACAGATTTTGCCAGGCGGTTTGGGTGGTCATTTTGACCGGCAGATAATGCTGTGAGTCGGAGCCCACGTGCACATGCGATACGAAGCGATCCTGTTGTGACAGATATTCCTCAACTCGCTCCCACAGAGCGTCGAACTTGTCGGCATCGAATGGGCGGTTGATGTTGCCCCAGTCGATGGCGTCTTTGCTGCTCGGCTCTTCAACGATGAAGCGATCCATCGGTGAACGACCAGTACGCTGGCCAGTAGTCACCACCAGGGCGCCGGTGCTTTGCAGCTTGCCTTCGCCACGCTGGAGTGCGTGTTCAATCAGTTGAGGAGAAGATAAGTCAGTGTAAACAGTGGTCATATCGGTGCCCGATGGGTCCTCGCTGTTGTCGTGCGGGGGAGAGCCGCCGCATCAGTCTGTGTTACCTACCGCCCAGAGGGTGCACGGGCGTTCGAGGCGCGCGATTATGCCAGAAAATGACCATTAGGATAAGTACTGGCCAAGTTCTGTCTGGTTAAGCAGGCAGTTGAAAAGTGACTTACGTTGTCATAACGGCGTTAAACAGCAGCTCAAAATGCTCATTTATGGCCATATAAACTGCGCTTTCTCGCTGCTGGTTGCCTTGCTCTGACTGCCTCAGAATCATTTTCAACAAGCCTGTTTGGCGCTGAAATAGTCCGCTAAGGCAGCCGCTAACATCGGCAGGAATGACAGCCTGAGCTAGTGCTGCTGGCGTTCGGGGAACAGCTGATCCACATCGTGCTGTTCAAAGCGATACAGCTGCTGGCAAAACTCACAGTTAATGGCAATGCTGCCTTGCTCGTTGAGTACCGATTGCAGCTCGTCGTAGCCCAGCTGATGCAAAGCCGTGCCAATGCGCTCCTGACTGCAGGTGCAGAGAAAAGACAACGCGCTGGCCGGATACAAGCGCACGGACTCTTCGTGATACAACCGGTGCAGCAGGGTTTCGTTGTCCAGTTGCAGCAGCTCTTCATCTTTCAGTGTGCTGGCCAAATGCGTTAGGCGATCCCAGGCGTCTGGGTCTTCATCGGCGCTGGCGGGCATTTTTTGCAGCATAAAACCCGCCGCTCGGGTGCCGTCACAGACCAGCCAGAAGCGACTGCCGAGCTGCTCGGATTGCTCGAAATAATCGCTCAGAGCTTGGGCAATATTGCCGGCCTGAATGGCAGTGATGCCTTGGTAACGCTGACCTTGCTCAGGTTCGACGGTGATCACCAGTTGGCCGTCGGCGAAATCCAATTCGTCATTGCTGAGTTGGTCATCGTAGCGGGCGATGGCACGCAGTTCGCCCTGGTGGCTGGTTTCCGCTTGTAGCAGAGAAACGCTGCCGGTTAAGCGCACTTGCAGCGTGAGTCGGCCAGCAAACTTGAGGTTGGCACTCATCAGCGCGGTGGCGGCCATCAGCTCGCCCACAGCACGAGCAATCACCGGCGGGTATTGGTGGCGGTTGAGCACTTCCTGGTAGCTGTCGTGCAGCTGGGTTAACTCGCCACGTATGTTGGTGCCGTCAAAGCTAAAGCGCTGCAGTTGGTCGGCTTGGGTCATGTCAGTATTCCTGGTTGCGTTCAAAACGCTGCATGTCGCGGCGCTCTTTCTTGTTCGGTTTATGGTCGGGAACGGCCATGGTGGCGCGTGCGATTTTACGCCGCTCACCTTCATCCATGCGGCGTTTGATGCTGGCGGGTGTTTCTTCATACAGCAGCTGAGCTTGCGGTGCGCCACGGCGCTGGTCTGACAGCGCTTGCACGATCACTTCTTTTTCATCAAAGCCCTGGCGAATGCTCAGCTTAGCGCCCAGTTCGACCATCTTGCTGACTTTGCAGCGCTGGCCGTCGTAGTGCACTTTGCCGCCTTCGATGGCGTTTTTGGCTAATGCCCGAGTCTTGTAAAAGCGTGCGGCCCATAACCATTTGTCCAGCCGCACTTTGCTGGTATCTGTCATCGCGTATTTCCTCAACCTCAGTTCCCATGATGGGGATGCTTCAGTCAATATCCAACTCGTTAAAGTGGTGAATGCCGGGGAATGGGCTGTTTTGTTGGGGTGGTTGCTGGCTGTCTGGCTGCAAAACGGTGAGAAGGTGGGCAATGCCCCAGTCCGAGGCGGCCTGCAATACCGAGATATTGTCGTCTATCAGCAGCGTGCGCTGTGGGTCGAAGGGCTCGTCTTGCTGCAGGTGTTGCCAAAATGCCTGACTTTCTTTGGGCTCACGATAATCATGGGAGCTGATGATGCGATCGACCTGCTCGGCCAGGCCGGTGCGGGCCAGCTTTAAATCCATGCCCGCGCGATGGGCGTTGGTGACGATGACACTGCGTTTGCCACGCAGGCTGAGTTGCTGCAAGAAATCTTGCACATGGGGGCGAAAGCCGATTTTGTCTTGCACTTCGCGTTTGAGCGCCAAAATATCCAGGCCGGTTAGCTCGGACCAGTAATCCAAACAGTACCAGTTGAGGGTGCCGCGCAGGCTGATAAAGCTTTTATTTAGCTCGCTCTGTGCTTGCTCGGCACTGAGGCCGTGATGCTCGGCGTAGCGACCGGGCAGATGGTGCAGCCAGAAGTAGTTGTCATAGTGCAAATCCAGCAAGGTGCCGTCCATATCCAGCAGCACGGTGTCGATTTGTTGCCAATCGGTGGCCTTCATAGGGTTATACTCAACAGCATTTAAACCATTGTAAGCGGCTCAAGCATGGATAAAAAACCAGAGATTCTCGCGCGCCACCGCCTGGCGGAAACCCGGCTGTTTCGTATCGAGTCGATGGACATTCGCTTCAGCAACGGTGTGGAGCGCACTTATGAGCGCTTGGTGCCGGGCGGCACCGGCGCTGTGATGATGGTGGCGCTGTTCGATGACGACCGCTTCGCCATGATTCGCGAATACGGCGGCGGCGTTGAAGACTACACCCTGACGCTGCCTAAAGGCGCGATTGATTTAGGCGAGAGCATGCGTGATGCCTGCCTGCGTGAGCTGCAGGAAGAAATTGGCTACGGCGCTAACGAGTTCATTCATTTGAAGAAAATCAGCCTGTCGCCCAGCTATATGAGCGGGGGCATCGATTTGGTGCTGGTACGCGATTTGTACCCATCAAAGCTCGAAGGTGATGAGCCCGAGCCTTTGGAACTGGTTGAGTGGCGCTTATCCCAACTGCCGGAGTTGTTTGCACGCAATGACTGCAATGAAGGCCGGGTGCTGGCCGCGCTGGCATTAACTCAGCAGTTCTTGGCCGGGCAGCTGCAAGGCGACACCCTTTAAATCATCCGGCATCGGTTGAGTTGTCATGGCCTTGCTGGGCAGGTGCGACCTGGGCAATGGCGTTGGCCAGTTTCTCTAACTTGATCGGCTTGGCGACAAAGCCGTTCATACCGGCAGCCAAGCAGCGCTCTTGGTCTTCCATCATGGCGTTGGCGGTGAGGGCCAGAATGGGCACGTTGCGCCCGGGGATTTTCAAATCACGAATGCGCTCCGTGGCTTCAATGCCATCCACCACCGGCATGTTGATGTCCATTAATACTAGGTCGTAATCGCGTTGCATTAAGGCACCGATGGCGACCTCGCCATTCTCGGCAATGTCGGCCTCAAACCCCAATCGCTGCAGTATCTTAAGGGTGATCTTTTGATTGACCAGGTTGTCCTCGGCCAGCAAAACGCGGCCATGAAACTTAAGCGGTGTTTTGGTTTTTTGCTCCTCGGATAGCACATGATTGCCATTGCCCACGGTGAGTGGGGCGATCAAAGTAAAGCAGCTGCCCTCACCAGGGGTCGACTGCAGCTGAATATCGCCTTGCATGGCATGAGCCAAGCGCCTACTGATCGTCAGGCCCAAGCCGGTACCGCCATAGCGCCGGCTGGTACTGCTATCGGCTTGGCGGAAGGCGGTGAACACTTGTTGCTGTTTGTCCGGTTCAATGCCAATGCCTGTGTCCGTCACCGACAGCGACACCTGATAGCGCTGCTCGGAGATTTCTTGGCCGTTGACGGCAATGTGAATGTGGCCATGATCGGTAAACTTAATGGCGTTACCGATAAGGTTGGTCATGATCTGGCGAATGCGCTGCACGTCGCCGCGCCAGAATACCGGTAGCCCGGCTTGATACACACTGGTGAGCGACAACTGTTTGCGCCGGGCAGGATCGCTAAACAGCTGATATAGCTCCGTGAGCAGGGCTTGCATGTCGAAGTCAGCGTGCTCAATCTCGAGGTTGCCAGATTCGATCTTAGAGAGATCGAGAATGTCATTGATGATGCCCAGCAGTGAGTGCGATGAGTTGCTGATAATGTCCAGGTAGTGGCGCTGCTCCTCATTTAAGTCGGACTCTTGCATCAGCTCGGCAGCGCCGAGTATGCCATTCATCGGGGTGCGAATTTCATGGCTCATGTTCGCTAAAAAGATGGTTTTGCTGCGACTGGCGGCTTCGGCCCTAGCTAGGGCTTCGCGGATTTTTTCGTTGGCATCCGCCAGAGCTTGCTGCTGGGCCACGCTGGCGGTCATATCGACGCCGGCCAGCAAATAATCGTCGTCTTCGCTGCGCTGGCCTTCAATGCGGGTAATGCGCCAGTTGATTAAATAGCTTTTGCCCGTCGCGGCAATGAGTGGGTATTCGATTTGCTCACCAGGGCGGTGTGAATCTCCACCTTTGAGGTGTTGCCACTGTTGGCGCATGCGCTCGGCGTGGCTGCGCGGCAACAGTGAAAAAATCGGCCGGCGCAGTACTTGCTCATCAGGCAGCTGCAACAGATGGCGCATGTGGGCATTAATGCGGGTGATGTTGCCCTCGCGATCGCATATGACGAGCAAGGTTTGCATGGCATCAAAGTAGGTGTTGAGGCGCTGTTGCTCCTTGCGTAGCTGTCGCTCCGTGCGCGAGCGCTTGCTGATGTCGTCACCATTGATCAGCACATAACGGCGGTTGTTGTCGTGCAGAGGGCGAAGATGCAGCGTCCAATCACTGAGGCAGCCCTGTTTATCCACCAACTGGCAGTCGAAATCTGTGGTCTGTTGGCTGTCTAGCGCGAGCTGCAAGTGCTGCTCAAAGGTGGCGTGCTGCTCAGCATCTAGGAAGTCAACGAAGCGTTGGCCCTCTTCCATGCTAAAGCTGTCGCGAAAGCGCGGGTTCGCATCCAGTACGAAGCCGCTTTCACTCAATTGTAACGCAATGCCAGACATAAACTCCCAGCCCATGCTGTGTTGCAGCTGGTTCTGTCGCAGGCGCTTGGTTAGCGGAGTGACTAAGTGTCGGAAGATGGCGAATAGCAGCAACAACACCAGCATGCTGGCGGTTAATACCGATATTCCCATAGTGATAAAGCCGCCATATAGGTCGCTCAGGGGCCGGTACATGATCACGGCGGTGTGATCGGTGACGAGTGTGGGGGTCAGCAGATGCAACTGGCCTTGCAAACGGCTGAAGCCAGGCTCTGAGAGACCATCGCGCAATATTTTACGCACATCGTTTAGGTTGGCTGAGCGTGTGTTGCTGGCCAGGGTCACTAGCTTGTTATTTTGTTGGGTAACCAACGTAACTCGGTAGCCTTGGTTGGTCAGCGCCTGCAGCAAGGTAGCGGGCGGCGCTTGCTGACGCCTTGCATAGTTCGCCAACTCGGCCGACCAGAGTTGCATGGAGCGATATTCTTGGCGTACCTGCTGCTTAATCAGCAAGGCCATGATCAGCAATGAAATACCGATCGCGCTGAGCAGTGCCAGTAGCCAGATGTTTTGTAAGCGACGCCCCATGCCTGCCCTCAGCCCGTACAGGCCATTTGTGCCCATTTATTTCGTTGCTATCTGGCCAGCCAGCAGCTCACGAACCCTCTCTCAACCATAGTGCTGATTGGTTAAATCAGCCACGGCAGTAGAGACGGCAACACCAGTGCGTGCAAGGTTGCGGTTAACGTCATGGCCAGTGCGGCATAAGCGGCTTGCTGCTGTCCCAACTCCAATGCCCGACTGGTGCCAATGGCGTGGGCGCAAATACCCAGCGTTAGGCCCACGGTATGAGGCTGGTCGCGGCGGATTAGGCGCAGCAGGGGCGGTGCCATTAAGGCGCCCAGAATGCCGGTGGCAATGACAAATGCCGAGGCCATGGCAGCCAGTCCGCCAACTTGGTCACTGATAGCAACGGCGACCGGCGTGGTGATTGACTTGGTGGCGATGGTGCGACTCAATGGCAGGTCGCCGATCCACCAGTAGGTGAGTGCGCCAGCAACGACGATGGTGGTGCCGCTGCCGCAGGCAATGGCGATAATGACGCGCTGCCAATGACGGCGCATGGTATGCAAGTACTGATACAGGGGCACCGCCAGCATCACAATCACTGGCCCTAGCATCATGTTGATGAGCTCTCCGCCTTGCATATACACCTGATAGGGCGTGCCTGTCAGCAGTAACAGGCCAGAGAGCAGCGCGACACCGATAAGAATGGGGGGGAATAGCGGGTTGCTGCCGCTGCGCAAGTACACTTGCTGGCCGATTAAAAACGCTGCCAGTGTGGCGCTGGCCCAAAATAACGGCAGTTGCAGTAGCTCAGTCATGGAGATGGCCTTTTCCCATAATCCAGCCGCACACCAGGATGCCTGGAATCAGGCTGATGATTAAAATGACAAACAGCGTCGGACCGTGGCGGGCAATGACGTCGCCCTGGGTGACAATGCCAGTACTGACAGGCATCAAAAACAGGGGGAGCAAGGGCGATAAGGTACGGGTTGTGTGTTGTAACGGTTGCGGTGTTTTGCCTAGCAACAGCAGGCCAACCAGCAGGATCAGCATGCCTATGATGGCAGCTGGTATGGGTAACGCGAAGGCGTTATTCAGAAAATGCCCGATTACCAGGCATGCCAGTAGGATCAGCAATCCTGGCATGATCTACTCCGGCAAAGGATGGTGCGGAAGGAGAGACTCGAACTCTCACGCCGTGAAGCACTGGAACCTAAATCCAGCGTGTCTACCAATTCCACCACTTCCGCGACAGGCCGCGCATGTTAACGCCTTGATTGGATAAACTCAAGTATGATTTTCAACACTGTGTGCTGACGTCGCTGTGGCATACTCAAACGCAGATTTTAGTGATGGAGAACAGCGATGGCTTCAGATGAGTCCCGCTTGGCGAACAACCTGGTATTGACCGCTGCCGCTGCGGTGGTCGTCATTGCCGGCATCAAGAGCGCGGCATCGATGCTGGTGCCATTTTTACTGGCGGTCTTCATCGCTGTGATGAGTGCGCCGCTGATGGCCTGGCTGACGCGTCATCGTGTTCCGAGTGTGCTGGCGGTATTGCTGTTGGTGGGGCTGTTTGTGGTCGTTGGTATGGGGTTGGCCACCTTTGTTGGCGGCACGGTGAATGCCTTTTATCAAGACATGCCCGTCTACGAGGAAAAACTCAACGCCTTGCTGCAGCAAGGCATCGCTGGGTTGCGCGGCTTAGGCATTGAGGTCGCCAATGATCTGGTGAAAGAGTACGTCAATCCGGGTGTGGTGATGAAAACCGTCGCCTCGGTGTTTAACGGCTTAGGTGGGGTGCTGACCAATACCTTTTTAATTCTGTTTACCGTGGTGTTTATCTTGCTGGAAGCCTCGGGCTTTCCGGATAAGGTAAAACGTGCCTTTGGCGAGCAAACGTTGGCGTTTGAGCACTTTGCTCGTTTTAGCCAGTCGGTGCAGCAGTATTTAGCAATTAAAACGCTGGTGAGTTTCGGCACCGGGCTCAGCATTGGCATTGCGTTGAGCATCATCGGTGTTGATTACGCGCCGCTGTGGGGTCTGGTGGCTTTCTTGCTCAATTACATTCCTAACATCGGCTCGATCATTGCGGCTGTGCCGGCGGTGTTGATTGCTCTGATTCAGCTGGGGTTCGGCTCCGCGTTGTTGACGGCTGCTGTGTTTGTCGGGGCGAACACCTTGTTTGGCAACGTCGTCGAGCCGCGTTTGATGGGACGCACGCTGGGGTTGTCGACGCTGGTGGTCTTTCTGTCGTTGGTGTTCTGGGGTTGGGTTTTGGGCCCCGTTGGTATGTTGCTCTCCATTCCGCTGACCATGGTGGTTAAAATTGCTCTGGAAACCCGCCCGCAAACCCGCTGGTTAGCGACCCTGCTCGATCATTGAGGTAAGGAAGGGTAAAAACACTGGGCACCTGAGGGTGGTGGATTAAACTGCGAAGCTTCGATATATGGCTAATAAATACGCAATGAACCGCATTCTGCTGATCGACGATGACTTTGAACTGGCCGAGCTGCTGCAGGAATACCTGGCAATGGAAGGCTTCGAGCTGGGCGCCCGCCACGATGGCGAGGCCGGTTTGCAAGCGGCGTTGTCCGGTGATTTCGATCTGGTGCTGCTGGATGTCATGCTGCCGAAAATGAACGGTTTTGAGGTGCTCAAAGCCCTGCGCGAGCAATCATCGATTCCTGTCATCATGCTGACCGCACGCGGTGAGAGTGTCGATCGGGTGTTAGGTTTAGAGCACGGTGCCGATGATTACATCGCCAAGCCTTATCACCACCATGAACTGGTGGCTCGTATCAAAGCGCTGTTTCGCCGCATCGACTTCAGCGCCGAAGACAGCAGTGGTCACAACCCGTATCAGGTCGGTGAATTGGTGCTGGACCCAGCAACGCGAGAAGTCACGCTGGAAGGAGAGCGGGTGTCGCTCACCGGTGCTGAGTTTGGCGTATTGCAATGCTTGATGGAAAACACCGGCGAGCTGGTCGACAAAGACACGTTATCACTCGCGGCATTGGGCCGGCCTTTGATGGCCTATGACCGCTCCATCGACATGCACGTCAGCAATTTGCGTAAAAAACTGGGCAAGCGCGATGACGATACCGATTGGATCAAAACCGTACGCAGCCGTGGTTACATGCTGATTCAGGTATAAGCGTGCGCACCACCCGCTGGTATCGCTCCCTCTTTTTTAAAGTCTTCTTTTGGTTCTGGTCGGTTATCTTTCTGGCCATGCTGGCGGCCGTTGTCACCAGCGACTGGATTGGTGACGACTACTTTCGCCAGGCCACGCCACGCGAGCAAATGCACCTGATTCGCTTGTTAGAGCGCAAACCTCCCATCATTGCCGAAGATCGCAAGCTGTGGCGTAAGCTGCGTCCCGGTTGGAACCTGGTTGCTGTAGCCAGCGACCGCGTGCGCCAGCTCCCCCACGATGTTGAAGAATTCGTAGATGCCGCCGAAGAATCTGGCCGTATTTTATGGGGCCAAGACGACGGCTGGCTGATGATTGGCCCGGTGGCGCGCGGTGATTACTTGTACGTTGCCATCAGTCGTCAACAATGGGGCAGTTTTCTTGAAGATGAGCACCGTTGGATGGTGCCCGTCGCTGTGGTGGCGGTGGTGACCTTGCTGTGCTTTGCCTTGGTATGGAGCCTGACCCGGCCCATTCGCCGCCTACAGCGCGCAGCACGCCAACTGGCGCAGGGCAACTTTGACGTTTCCGGCCTGCGGGCGGATGAGCACCGCCATGATGAAATTGGTGCCTTATCGGGCGAAGTGATCGACATGGCGGCGGCGTTGCAGCGGCTGCTGCAAAGTCATCAGCAGCTGCTGCGCGATGTATCGCACGAACTGCGCTCACCGCTAACCCGCTTGCAAATTGCCTTGGGCATTGCTCGAAAAAAAGATCAGCAAGGTGCGTTATCGACCGAGCATGATCGTATTGAGCGAGCAGTGGCACAGGTGGATGGCCTGGTCGGGCAAATACTCGACTTGGCGCGTTTGCAACAGCAAGACAGCCGCGCCTTGTTGCTGGAAGACGACGACGTCGACAGTCGCCTCGACGACTGGCTAAGTGACGCGGCTATTGAAATTGACGACAAACAATTACGCCTACAGCGCCAGAATAATCCGGTACCATTGTCGTGCGAGTGGGATTGGGTGCTGATCGAACGTGCGTTCGACAACATCTTGCGCAACGCCATTCGCTTTGCACCGACAGGCAGCGAGTTACTGGTGGTGCTCGAAAGCGACGGCGATTGGGTCAACCTAGCAGTCGCAGATCAGGGCCCAGGGGTGCCTGAAGACGAACTGCAGCGTATTTTTGATCCCTTCACCCAAGTCGACAGTGCCCGAGACCATGCCAGCGGGGGCTACGGCATCGGTTTAGCACTGGTCAAACGCATTGTTGAACTGCACGACGGAATGATTCGGGCCGAAAACCGATCACCCGGTCTTCAAATCACAATACGGTTACCACGTAAGATAAATCACTGATCAAAGCATAGAGTCGACCCTAATTTAGTGGAAAAGGGGTTGGCTTTTTGTTATCAAGTAGCTCCCCTTACGCCTCTGTGTATTGGACCAAAGTTGCACAGCCGGCTTTTTACAACGCGACAAGACTGGACGAGTACTATGTCAGAAGATTTGAAGCAAGCGGCCCTTGATTACCACGCCAGCCCTAAGCCGGGCAAAATCAGTATTGAGCTGAGCACCCCAGCTGAAACCTCACGCGACCTGTCTCTGGCTTACAGTCCAGGTGTGGCTGAGCCTGTGAAAGCCATTGCTGAAGACCCTGAGAACGCCTACAAATACACCGCCAAAGGCAACTTGGTGGCGGTGATCACCGACGGTTCGGCCATTCTGGGCCTGGGTAACCTCGGACCACTGGCATCCAAGCCGGTGATGGAAGGTAAGAGCCTGCTGTTTAAGCGCTTTGCTGGTATTGATTCCATCGACGTGGAAGTTGAGGCAGAAAGCCCACAAGCCTTCATCGACACCGTGCGTCGCATTGCCAACACCTACGGCGGTATCAACTTGGAAGACATCAAAGCACCCGAGTGCTTTGAAATTGAGCGCACCCTGATCGAACAGTGCAGCATCCCGGTATTCCATGACGACCAACACGGTACCGCCATTGTGACTGTGGCGGGTGTTTTGAACGCATTGCAGATTCAAGACAAGAAAATCAGCGAAGTGAAGATGGCTGTACTGGGCGCTGGTGCGGCGGCGATTTCATGCTCTAAGTTGCTGATCTTGGCAGGTATGAAGCCTGAAAATATCTTCATGTGTGACCGCAAAGGCGTGATTCACTCCGGTCGTGACGATTTGAATCAGTACAAGCAAGCCTTTGCGGTGGATACCGATAAGCGTACCTTTGATGACGCCATCGACGGCGCTGACATCTTCCTAGGTTTGTCTGGCCCAGACATGGTGACCGCTGATCAAATCAAGAAAATGGCGGATCGCCCAATCATCTTTGCTTGCGCCAACCCGGTGCCAGAGATCATGCCGGATGTGGTGGCCGCTGCACGCGATGACGCCATCATGGCCACTGGTCGCTCGGACTTCCCGAACCAAGTGAACAACGTACTGGGCTTCCCTTTCATCTTCCGTGGCGCACTGGATATTCGTGCCCGTGAGATTAACGAAGAGATGAAGCTGGCTGCAGCGCAAGCGTTGGCAGAGCTGGCGAAAGAACCTGTGACGCAAGAAGTGCTGACCGCCTACGGTCTGGATGCATTGTCCTTTGGTAAGGACTACATCATTCCTAAAGCCACCGATTCGCGCTTGCTGGGCAAAGTGTCTTACGCCGTCGCGAAAGCCGCCATTGATTCAGGGGCAGCCGATGGCCCAATGCCAGCCAACTATCCGCTGAACTCAATCAGCGATATTTAAAAGTCGCTGGCAAAAAAGCCTGGCTAAGTAGCCAGGCTTTTTTTTACTCGTTTTTAGCGAGAGGGCTGAATAAATAAGCGCTCAACGCAGCAAGTATTCGTCCATTAGCCGCTCATAGCGTTCGCGAATGCGATCGTACTCACCGCCTTTGTTGCAGGCGCTTTAGGCCCCGGTCGAGCTTGTCGCGCATGCTTGGGTCGCTGAGCCCGGTATGACGAAGGCTGGTGGGGAACAGCGGATAATATCTGGGCTTTTGTTGGTACGCTGGGTTGCCCGGGTCGAGCTGTCGTAGCTGGCTGAAGTAATAGCGAAAGATGGAGCGCTCCATCACCAGTACGTCGTTATCTCCGCTAAACAAAGATTTGACCTGCTCAAGCTGGCGTGGGTACTCGCGATACTCAGGGCTATCAGCCGCGGTTTCAGCAAACGGTTGGGGCAGCATGCGATGCGCTAGGCTAAAGGCACCAATGCGGTAGGGCTTTAGGTCGCTGATCTGCTGCAATGGCAGGGGCTTCAAGCTGATGGCGACATTTTGCATCTGAGCAATTGGTGTGCGGGTGATAAACAAGCCGCTGCTGTCCATGGGGGCGACCAGCATGGCCTCCGCGATACCGGTTTGATAGGCATTGAGGTTGTCTGCATTGCTGCCAAATACTAGGTCCAGTTCGATGTTCTCGCTGCTGAGTGCGGCTCTAAGGCGTTCTAACGCAATGGCCGTTTTGGCTGGCGGGAATGACATAGGGTGGCATAGAGTTCCCGGCGGCAACGGTCAGCTGTTGGGCACACACCACAGCAGGCAGCAATAACATGAGGCACAAGGCTTGTTTTAGGCTGCTAGCGGCCCTAGGTCGCGCGATTGTGGTGGCCAAAACGTATCTCCGAACATGGCTTTGATAAAACGGCAGATATAAAAAAACCGGGGTCAAACCCCGGTTTTATCATAGCAAGCGAGAGTGATCTCAGCTTTTCTTGGCGGCGCTTACGCTCGTGCTCTTTCAAGAACTTTTTGCGCAGGCGAATGCTGGTAGGCGTTACTTCAACCAGCTCATCGTCTTCGATGAACTCCAGGTGCCTGTTCCAGCGTGTGGCGCACAAACGGCGTCAGCGTCAGAGCATCGTCGGTGCCGGAGGCACGTACGTTGGTCAGCTGCTTGGCCTTGGTTGGGTTAACCACCAGGTCGTTATCACGGCTGTGCAAGCCGATTACCATGCCTTCATAAACCTCGGTTTGTGGGCCGATGAATAAGCGTCCGCGATCTTGCAGGGTAAACAGCGCGTAGGCCAATGCTTTACCTGCCACCATTGAGACCAATACGCCGTTGTGGCGGGTAGAACCCAAGCCTGCTTGCACTGGACCGTAGTGATCAAAGACGTTGGTCAGGATGCCGGAACCGGACGTCATGGTCAGGAACTGTGAGCGGAAACCGATCAGACCACGGGCTGGCATCATAAATTCCAGACGCACGCGACCTTTGCCATCGGGCACCATGTTGGTCATTTCGGCGCGACGGTTGCCCATTTCTTCCATGATGGAGCCTTGGTGCTGGTCTTCGATGTCGATCACAACCTGCTCATACGGCTCTTGCAGCTCACCATCTACCTCTTTTTGCACCACCTCAGGTTTACCGATGGCCATTTCAAAGCCTTCACGGCGCATGGTTTCGATCAGAACCGATAAGTGCAGTTCACCACGGCCAGATACTTTGAATTTCTCTGGGCTATCACCTTGCTCTACACGCAGAGCAACGTTGTGGATCAGTTCTTGATCCAGGCGGTCTTTGATGTTGCGTGAGGTAACGTATTTGCCTTCTTTACCAGCGAACGGCGAATCGTTGACTTGGAAGGTCATGCTCACTGTTGGCTCGTCAACGGTCAACGCAGGCAGCGCTTCGACATTGCCAACGGCACACAGGGTGTCAGAAATATTCAAGCCATCGATGCCCAGAAATACAGACGAATGTCACCTGCAGCGGCTTCTTCCACGTCGACGCGGTTCAGACCGTGGAAACCTTTTACCTGCTGAATGCGGCCTTTACGTACTTTGCCTTCGATATCGATCAGCTGTACGTCAGTGCCTGGCTTCAGTTTGCCACGCGTGATACGGCCAACACCGATAACGCCAACAAAGCTGTCGTAGTCGAGGGCAGATACCTGCATCTGGAAAGGACCGTCCAGTTCAACGTTCGGCGCTTGCACGTGGTCAACGATCATTTGGAACAGTGGCGACATGTCGTCAGCCATGTTGTCTGGATCATCGCCAGCGATGCCATTCAGTGCCGAGGCATAGATCACTGGGAAGTCGAGCTGTTCTTCGGTGGCGCCAAGACGGTCGAACAGGTCAAAAATTTCGTCCATAACCCAGTCAGGGGCGAGCACCTGGGCGGTCTAATTTTGTTAATCACAACAATAGGGCGCAGGCCACGCTCAAACGCTTTTTGCGTTACGAAGCGCGGTTTGTGGCATCGGGCCATCAACGGCGTCGACCAACAGGCAGACGGAGTCGACCATCGACATCACACGTTCAACTTCACCACCAAAGTCGGCGTGCCCAGGGGTGTCGACGATGTTGATGCGGTAGTCATTCCATTTAATGGCGGTGTTTTTCGCCAAAATGGTAATGCCACGCTCTTTTTCTTGGTCATTGGAATCCATGACCCGCTCGCCACCCTGGTTTCGCTCCAGCGTGCCGGACTGCTCCAGCAGCTTGTCGACCAGTGTGGTTTTACCATGGTCAACGTGGGCGATGATGGCGATATTTCTGAGATTGTCGATCACAATAGGTGCCTTGGTTAAAGTTTGAACAAAATGCGGCGCGATTATACATGAAGCCAGCGAGAATACGGCATGGCTTTTACATGGCGAGCTATTTAACCCGAGTATTGTGACTGTTTGGCGGTTTTTAGCCGGCCTGATCTAGCTCAAGAGGCTGATGATCGTGCAGCTACACGCCCTTAAAAGCGGTTTCCGCCAGCCATGAGTGAACCTATACTGTGCATTCTCGCAGGGAGCGACCGGTCATGTATGACATTGTGCACTGTTGTGGTGCCTTGTATGTCCATTGTGCCGGTTTGTGGTGCATCTTTGATGCTCTTGGAATCAGACGGCCCCGATTTTGTGCGGCCTAGCTGGCTCAGCAGTATGGCATACAACTTGCTCCAACGACTTGCAATAACAACGGGGATGCGTCCCTAGT
The DNA here is from genome assembly GCA_965233665.1 of Bacterioplanes sp. GTDB lineage: Bacteria > Pseudomonadota > Gammaproteobacteria > Pseudomonadales > Oceanobacteraceae > Bacterioplanes. The sequence goes on from CBDDTG010000069.1 coordinate 96,881, forward strand.
TCACTTTTGAACCAGCATCTGGAGAAGAAACATGTCAGAGAACACTCTGAATCTGATCAAAGAAAACGATGTGAAGTGGGTCGATCTGCGCTTCACCGATTCCAAAGGTAAGGAACAGCACGTGACTATTCCGGCGCGTGAGGTGAATGAAGATTTCTTCGAGACTGGCCAGATGTTCGATGGCTCTTCTATTGCTGGCTGGAAGGGCATTAACGAATCCGACATGATTCTGCTGCCAGATGACAGCACTCCATTTATGGATCCGTTCACTGAAGATCCTACGCTGGTATTGCGTTGCGACATCATCGAGCCTTCTACTATGCAAGGCTATGAGCGTGACCCGCGTTCCGTGGCTAAGCGTGCAGAAGAGTACCTGAAGTCAACTGGTTTGGGTGACACCGCTTTCTTCGGCCCTGAGCCAGAATTCTTTATCTTTGATGACGTGCGCTGGGGCCAAAACATGGCCGGTGCTTTCTACAAAATCAACTCAGATGAAGGCGCTTGGAACACAGAAACTGTGATGGAAGGCGGCAACCTGGGTCACCGTCCACGCGTTAAAGGCGGTTACTTCCCGGTTCCTCCAGTGGACAGCTCACACGACATTCGTGCGGCTATGTGTAACCTGATGGAAGCCATTGGCCTAGACGTTGAAGTACATCACCACGAAGTGGCAACGGCTAACCAGAATGAAATCGGTGTGAAGTTCAACACCCTGGTGAAGAAGGCCGACGAAGTACAAATGCTGAAGTACGTTGTTCACAACGTCGCTGCAGCATACGGCAAAACGGCGACCTTTATGCCTAAGCCTGTCGTGGGCGATAACGGCTCTGGCATGCACGTGCACCAGTCGTTCTGGAAAGATGGCGAAAACCAATTCGCTGGTGATAGCTATGCTGGCCTGAGCGAAACGGCGCTGTACTACATTGGCGGTATCATCAAGCACGCCAAAGCGTTGAACGCGTTTACCAACCCATCGACCAACTCTTATAAGCGTCTGATTCCAGGCTTTGAAGCCCCTGTGATGCTGGCTTACTCGGCCCGTAACCGCAGTGCATCCATTCGTATTCCTTACGTGGCGTCACCTAAAGGCAAGCGTATTGAAGCACGTTTCCCTGACCCCACTGCCAACCCATACCTGGCTTTTGCAGCCATGTTGATGGCGGGTATCGATGGCGTTAAGAACAAGATCCATCCTGGCGATGCGGCTGATAAAGACCTGTACGACCTGCCGGCAGAAGAAGCCGCGGCGATTCCTCAGGTGGCTGGCAGCCTGCGCGAAGCATTGGATGCTCTGCGTGAGGATATGTCCTTCCTGACCGAAGGCGGTGTGTTCACGGAAGACATGATCGATGCTTACATCGATCTGAAAATGGAAGACGTGTATCGCGTTGAGCATACGACTCACCCAGCTGAGTTCGATATGTACTACTCGGTATAATATCTGCCGCTTAAGAAAGGCCGCGCAAGCGGCCTTTTTTGTGTCTGTTTTCCGCCCCCATTGGAGCTGGCGTATACTGCCGCCAGTAGTTTGAGGAGCAGTTGGGTGCAGTGGGATAAAACGACGCTGGTGGCGGATACGCCCAAGCTGGATTGGCAGGCCTTATCGCCGGCTTTGAGTGAGCAATGGCGAGCGTATTGCGACCACTATCGCTTGGAGTTCAGCCAGGCACATCAGCACAGTGCTGGCAAAGCTCAGCTGGGTGGCTTTGATATTGTGGTGCAATACTGGCAAGTGCAGCAGCCCAAAGGCGTCGCGTTACTGGTGCATGGCTATTACGACCATGTGGGCTTATATCGCTCACTGATCGAATTCTGCCTTAGCCAGCAATTAAACGTGGTTTGCTTTGACCTCCCTGGCCATGGTCTTTCCAGTGGCGAGGTAGCCAGTATTGATGATTTTCGCCAATACGACGATGTGTTTAGCCAAGTACTCAGCCAGGTCGAGCAGCTGCAGTTGCCCATTCACTTGTTTGGGCAAAGCACGGGTGGGGCGATCATTTTGCACTATTTGCTAACTCGTGGGATTCGCCAGGTTGATAGCCCATTCGCTCAGGTGAACTTGCTGGCCCCCTTGGTTCGACCCACGGGTTGGCGCAGTGGTAAATGGATTCATGGTCTGGTACATCGCTTTGTGCGCCAGATCAAACGCAAGTTTAAACCCAACTCAGCTAATGCCGAGTTTCTGCGTTTTGTCGCTGAGCTTGATCCGCTGCAGCCACGCTTCTTGAGTGTTCGTTGGGTGGGGGCGCTCAAGCGTTGGATTCCGATGATTGAATCTCAGCCTGCCACCGATGTGGCCATTAATATCGTTCAGGGGGACTGTGATCGCACCGTTGACTGGCGTCACAACCTGCAGGTGTTGGAGCAAAAGTTTCCTCGCCAGCGGCGCTTGATGGTGGCCGGAGGACAGCACCACTTGGTGAACGAATCGGCGTATAACCAGCGGTTGATGTTTGATCAGCTGGCTAAGTGGTTGAACGAACCTGACTGCTCTTAAGACCGCTGATCTGCCGATTGCTGCGTTGGTCACCTATTACCATGATTTAGTGCTAGAGAAACCGGTGAGAATGTGAAGCAGATACGTCGTGGCGTCGCAATTTGTCGTATTATCAATCCAATCTTACACCGTGTTACATGGGGCCCTTGTCATGGACGAGCTGCCAAACGCCCAACAAAGATTGGAAGACAACAAGCGCGTGGTGCGTCAGTTTATTGAGCTGACCTGGAATCAAGGACGCCATCATTTGGCGGGTAATCTGGCTTCGTCGCAGTTTACCTATCAGGCCAGCATGATCGAAACGCCGATGGGGTTGCTGGCGATGGGGGAGCTGATCGACTCCATTCGCCACGTCATGGCAGACTTTGCCGTGCTGGTGGATGACATGATTGCCGAAGGCAATCAGGTGGTCAGCCAGTCAACCTTTACCGGCAGTCTGCGCCAGCCCTTTATGGGGTTTGAGCCGACAGATCGCATCGTGGCACTCAATGCGGTGACCTTTTGGACGGTTCGCCGAGGCGTAGTGCAGTCGGCCCACTCACTGCTCGATACCGCAGAGTTAATGCATCAGGCGGCCCGTATTGGCCAAGTGGTTAACGCTTAGCCAGCTCCATAATCGCTTGCCAATGCTGGTGGCTGACCGGCTGCACTGACAGCCTTGGGTTGCGTACCAATACCATGTCGTCGAGCACTGGTTGCTGTTTTATCAGGCTCAACGGCACAGGGTTATGCAACGCTTGTTCGGCACACAATTCGACGGTTATCCAGCGTGGCGAGTCCGGCGTTGATTTGGCATCAAAGTAGGGCGATTGAGAGTCGAACGCACTGGGGTCGGGCACTTGGGTCGCGGTGATGCGACAAATACCGACAATCGCAGGTTGCTTGCAGCTGGAATGATAAAAAAATGCGAGGTCGTCCACAGCCATGCGATCACGCATCAGGTTGCGGGCTTGATAGTTACGAACCCCATCCCATACAGTACGGCCCAGCTCAGCCTGCTGCAAATCGTTAAAACTAAATTCTTCAGGCTCGGATTTAAATAACCAGTAGTGCATGACCGTGATCAGTAGGTATAGTTCTTGTAAAGGCTATCATCGCCTTGCAACAACAGCCACACAGAATGGCTGCGTAAACATTGGGGAAGTAGCATTACCATGAAAAAGCCAGACCTACTTATTATCTTGGCCATCTTAGTGGCCGTCGGTGCTGGAGTAACCAGCGTCAGTGCAGACCAACGTACGCCCGCCAGCTTAATCGTTTCTGAGACCAGCATTCGCTGAGGCGAAGCGATAACAGCGTTGCTCAGTAACGATCATCTGCATGGGTACATCCCAGGATGCCATCGGTAACTGAGGCAGTTTCTGCAACTCATAGGCGCAGCCGATTAATAGCGGACACTGTCGGCTATGGCGGCTGAACGCGAGGGTGCGGTCATAGTAGCCGCCCCCCATTCCCAAACGCGCACCGCGCTCGTCAAAGGCAACCAGTGGTATCAATATGGCACTGAGCAACATCGCGGGTAAGCAGTGACCGGAGCGCCAGTCGGGCTCGACAATACCGTAGCGATTGTTGCGCATCGGCATACCAGGTTGATAACGCACAAACAGTAAATGCCCTGGTTTAAACGGGTGCAACACAGGCAGATACACCTGCTTGCCACGCTGCAGTAATTGCTGAATGGCGATGGCTGGGTCGATCTCACCGTCATTTTGCCAATACAGAGCAATGCGTTTTTTGCCGATGAGTTCAGGGGCTGAGCTGATATGGCGTGCGAGTTGGTGTGCGGCCTGGCGCTGCTGCTGTGGTGACAGCTGACGCCGGAGACGGCGAATACGACGACGAAGTTCGGATTTATCCATGCGCGCAAGGGCTAGCAAAAAGGCTGGTAAAAAAGAAGAGGGCTCCCCACTGTGCCGCTGTCAAAAATAAAGCCCTTGAACCCTGAAGTTCAAGGTGGCGGGGTATTGGCTGAATAAGGCTTTCCGTCATGCGGACATGCACACAACAACCAACTTCCCCTCCTGGGTAATACGCATCGGCTCGAGGTCTTTACTGACTGGCTAACACCCCAGGGAGCAGGTGCATGATAGCAAACAACAGGGGTGGAATCCGACCCCGATAACGGACTTTTACAGTTCCAGTTGTTGGTCTTGATCCAATAACTGGTCGATGTCCTCGCTCAGCTGCGACAAGGTACTCTGTGTTTGCTGATCTTGCTGGCGCAGTTCGATCAGCTCGTTGGCCATATTCAGCGCAGCAATAACCGCGATGCGGTCTGGCCCCAGCACTTTGCCCGTGGCAGATCCCGCTTGTTTGATTTCTTGCATGCGCTGGTCCAGCAGGCGGGCCGATTCATACAAGCGATCTTCGGCACCTTCTGGGCAGTTGATGCGGTAATCGCGATCAAGAATGTGCAGAGACAAAGTTTTTGGTGAACTAGCCACTGTTGCGCTCCAGGGTTTGCAGGCGCTGGATCATATCATTGACCTTTTGCCGTGCCATTTCGTTTTGCTGCAGCAGCTTGGCGCGCTCAGCTTGCCAGTGAGCTTCAGCCAGACGCATGGCTTTGTTTTGCTCCCGCAGCTGCTCATGGGCAGCCAGCAGTTTCGCCAATTGGCGCTGCAAGTACTGAAGTTGTAAAGCGCTGTCCGAAGCTGGATAAGCGTCGCTGTCCATGAAACTGATCTACCTTGGCGGAAAACTCGAAGACGTCATGGCTGAGCCATGCGCCGAGCCTACTATATTAGGCGCTGCTGTGAATGGTCAATTGTCGAGCTTGGGTTGGGGCAGCCGCCAGCGAGCGGCAATGTTAGAATGCGCCACAACCCATCACAAAGCGACATATGTTTATGGATTTTTCTGATCTCGCCGATACTTGGCTTCAGGCCCGCTGCTTTCAATCACCGTCTGCTCTGCATGGCTGGCTGACGGGCTATTTGGCAGCCGGAGCACGGCTAAAGCCGGAAGCATGGATACGCGAGGCGCTGGATTATCTGGAGCTGGAAGAAGCACCAGAAGAGTCTCTCAGCCAAGCTCTGGCCAAGTTTTACCCGAACGTGCTGCAAAGTCTGGCGCAAGAGGACATGAGCTATGAGCCCTTACTCCCCAGTGAAGAAGAAGCCGATGTCGACGAGCAACTGGATTGCTTAGCGCAATGGAGCAAAGGCTTTCTCGATGGCTTTGGTGCCGCCGGTAACGTCAGCGGCCAGTTGCCGGAAGATGTTACGGAAGTATTGCGTGATCTCGACGCCTTTACCGGCGCCACCCTCGAAGACCCCGCCGACCCAGAAAACGAATTCTTATTGCAGCAAATCGCCGAGCACGCACGCATGGCAGCGTTAACGGTGTTTTATTCGCTCAATCAAATGCCGACCCAGTCGGGTCAACAACTACATTAAGGAAGTCCGTATGAAGCTGGATGCCCAGGAGTTCAAGCAGCGCCGTCAGCAGCTGATGGACAGCATGGCTGATAACAGCATCGCCATCTTGCCTGCCGCCCCCATCAGCAGTCGCAACAGTGATGTGGAGCACCCATACCGCCCCGACAGTAACTTCTATTACCTCAGTGGTTTTGACGAAGCCAATGCGGTACTGGTGTTGATGCCAGGGCGGGAGCATGGCGAGTACATCCTGTTTTGTCAGGAGAAAAACGTCGAGCACGAAATCTGGGAAGGGCGTCGCGTCGGCCCGGATGCCGCGCCTGAAGTGTTGGGTTGTGACGATGCCTTTCCCATCAATGACATCGACGACATTTTGCCGGGCTTGCTCGAGGGTCGTAGTCGTATCTACGCCAGCTTCGGCATCAGCCCGGAGTTTGATCAGCAGCTGATGCATTGGGTCAACCGCATTAAACGCCACATGCGCAGCGTCGTATCGGCGCCGCACGAGTTCAGTGCGCTGGATCATTTGCTGCACGAACAGCGTTTGATTAAATCGCCCGCAGAAATCGACATGATGGCCCGTGCCGGTGAAATCACGGCGCAAGCGCATACCCGCGCCATGCAGCGAGTAAAACCGGGCTTGCGTGAGTATCAACTCGAAGCAGAGCTGATGCATACCTTTATGGATGCCGGCGCTGGCTGGGCCTACCCCTCGATTGTCGGGGCTGGCGACAATGCCTGCATTTTGCACTACACCAGCAATCGCTCTGTCATTGCCGATGGCGATCTGGTGTTGATCGATGCCGGCTGCGAACTGGAATATTACGCCTCAGATGTGACGCGCACGTTTCCGGCCAACGGTCGTTTCACTGCACCGCAGCGTACCCTGTATGACCTGGTGCTGGCGGCGCAGTACGCTGCCATCGAGCAAGTAAAGCCAGGCAATGACTGGAACCAACCGCACGATGCGGCGGTCAAGGTGCTGACGCAAGGCTTGGTCGATTTGGGGCTGCTGTCGGGCACGGTTGAGCAAGCGTTAGAGGAGCAGAGTTACAGCCGTTTCTTTATGCACAAAACGGGTCATTGGCTGGGCATGGATGTGCACGATGTCGGCGATTACCGCGTTGATGGCGAGTGGCGCTTGCTGGAGCCTGGCATGGTGTTAACCATCGAACCGGGTTTGTACATCGCGCCCGATGACAACAGCGTGGACGAGCAATGGCGTGGCATCGGCATTCGCATCGAAGATGACATTGCCGTTACCGACAACGGCCACCGCAACCTGACTGCGGCGGTGGTGAAAGAAGCCGACGACATTGAGCGTTTAATTCAGGGCTGAGTGCAAACGAGGCTGACTCTTTTTAGGGGTGACCATGACACACGCCGATACAGATATTGCCATTTTAGGCGCCGGCATGACCGGGGCCAGCTTGGTGCATTTGCTGCGCCCGGCGTTGGCAGCGGGCTGGCGCATTACCCTGCTGGATGGCAAGGCGCTGCGCTGGGACGGCGATATCGCCAGTCGTCCGCCGAGCTTTGATGGTCGAGCAACGGCGTTGTCGTACGGTACCCAACAACTGTTACAGCAGCTGCAGGTGTGGCCGAGCATTGCCGAGCGTGCTTTCGCGATTGAACACATCCAGGTATCAGATCAGGGCCGTTTTGGTCAAGCGCATTTGCATGCGGCGGAGCAAGACACGGATGCACTTGGGTATGTTATTGAAAATGCGGTGCTGGGTCAGGGCTTATTGCAGCCGCTGGCCGAGCTGCAAGGTTTAGATGTACGCGCTCCGGTTAAGGTTGAGCGCGTCACCATGAACCAAGAAGGCGCTTTGTTGCAGCTGGATAGCGGTGAGACGCTGCAGACTCGCTTGCTGGTGATGGCCGATGGCGGTCGCTCGCCGCTAGCGGCTCAACTTGGCATAGAACAGCGGCGCAAGTCGTACCACAGTTTTGCCCTGGTGACTCAAGTCGAAACGGACCGGCCTCATCAACATTGGGCCTATGAGCGCTTTAGTGAAGCCGGGCCAATAGCTTTTCTGCCGCTGGGGCAGCGTCAGTTTGCTGTGGTGTGGACCTTGGCAGACGATGCCGTTAACGCCGTGCTGGGCCTGAGTGATGAAGCGTTTTTGCAGCATTTACAGCAGCAAATCGGTTGGCGTGTCGGGCGTTTGCAACGAGTCGGTGAGCGTCAGGCGTATCCCTTGGCACTGGTGACGGCCAGTGAGCAAGTGCGACGCTCGCTGGTGTTGCTGGGCAACGCTGCACACAGTTTGCACCCGGTGGCGGGCCAAGGGTTTAACCTGGCTCTGCGCGACACCGCGATGTTGGCGCAGCACTTAAATCAGGCCAGTCAGCGTGGTGATCACCCTGGAGAGCTGGCACTGTTGCAGCGCTATGTGCAACAGCAGCAAACGGATCAGCGCAATACCATTCAAGCCAGTGATTGGCTGCCGGGTTTGTTCGCCAGCCGTCAGAGCTGGCTACAAGGGCTGCGTGATGTCGGGTTGGTGGCGATGTCGGCGGCGCCGACGGCGCGGCGTTTGTTTGCCCGTCATGCCATGGGCTTAGGGCAGCGCGCGGCGCAATTAGGAGAGTGACATGCAATACGATGTGATCGTGGTCGGCGCTGGCATGGTGGGGTTATCCATTGCCGCGTATTTGGGGCAACACAGTCAATGGCAAATCGCCGTGGCTGACCCGGTGCTGGCCCAGCCTGCGCAGCTATGTAGCGGTAACCAGGTCGCTGATTATGATTTGCGTGTCAGCGCGTTATCGGCGCAGTCTCAGCGTTGGCTGCAGCAATTGGGTGCTTGGCAATACATTGGCCGTAAACAGCCCTATCAAGCCATGCATGTGTGGGATGGCGAGGGCACGGCATCGGTCACCTTCGATTGCCATGATCTGCATTGCCCAGATTTGGGCCATATCGTTGAAAACAGCCACACCGTGGCGGCGCTGCGCCAGCGACTGAGCGAGTTAGAGGTGACGCTACTGCCTGAGGCCGTGGCGCACATCGACAATGCTCAGCACGGCTTGACGCCTGTGACATTAGCTAGCGGTGAGGTCATTGAGGCGAGCTTGGTGGTTGGCGCCGACGGTGCTCAGTCACGAATTCGCCAGTGGGCGGGCTTGCCGACTCGAGAGTGGGATTATCATCATCATGCCATTGTCGCCACAGTGCGCATGCAGCAATCTCTCAAGGCAACGGCCTGGCAGCGCTTTCGTCCCCAAGGTCCGCTGGCGTTATTGCCTTTGCCTGGTGACGAGCAGCTGGCATCGATTGTCTGGTCGACTGTACCTGATGAAACCGATGCCCTGATGGCAATGGATGACGACGCCTTTGCTACCGCCTTGGCTGAGGCGTTTGAACACCGGCTTGGCGCAGTGCAGCAAGTATCACCACGTTTTGCTATTCCCTTGCGCCAGCGCCATGCCAAAGATTATGTGATGGCTGGCATCGCGCTGGCCGGCGATGCCGCGCATACCATTCACCCATTGGCAGGGCAGGGCGTTAATCTCGGCTTTAAAGATGCCATCGCGTTAAGCGAGGAGCTGCTGCGTGGCCATCAGCGTGGGCTGGCTGCCGGTGAGTTGAGTGTGCTGCAACGCTACCAGCGGCGTCGCCAGGCCGATAACTTGGCCACCATGGCGGCGATGGAAGGATTTAAGCGCTTATTCGCTGCTGACAGTCATTGGCTGCGCTTGGCGCGCAATGAAGGCATGCGCTGGTTTGATCGCTGGCTGCCCGTTAAACAGCATGTGATGCAACGTGCCATGGGTCTGTGACAGGCCCTTAAAAATAGTTTTGGTAGCTGGCACCCAGTTCGGCGAAATTGGCTTCCATTTGCTCCATGTCGTATTCGCCCAGGCCCAAATAAGCCAGCACTTCATCACCAATTATTTGCCATTCCGGGTCGCTGGATTGCTTCCCTAGCACTCGGTAGTTGCCACAAATATGCTCCGCCAGTTTGAGTATGGCGAGCAGGGTTTTCTGCTCAGTATCGCGGTAATCGCTGGCACTGAAGTAGCGGGTGGCGTTGTGGTGCTCGGCAATGACCTCGCACAGAATCTTGGGTAAGCGCCAGGATTTAGCGGTGTAGTAACCGATCACCGCGTGGTTGGTGTTGAGTTGTTGGTTTTCGACATCGACCACGCGCAACTCTGGATGGCTGTACGACTCCGCCATCACGCTGGAATAGTTATCAAAGCGAGACATCAGCAGCGGAATGCCGCAGTTATGGAATAAGCCGAGTAAATAAACCAAATCTGGGTTGGGGTAGCCCACTTGCTTGGCGATGGTGGTAGCGACATTGGCGATATCCGTGGCGGTGTCCCAAAAACGGTTCATCGCTACGATCTTTTCATCGCTCATCTGACTTTTAATCGATAAGCCATTAACGATGTTCACCACACTGTTCATACCAATCAAATTGACCGCTTGCTCAACCGAAGTGATGCGATTGCTTAAGCCATAAAACGGTGAGTTGACGACCTTGAGGACGGTACCGGCCAGGGCTGGGTCTTGGCGGATCAGGCTGGCAATGCGGCCCAAATCTGGGTCGGGCATTACTTGCTCTAGCTGCAGGTCGACCATGATCTGTGGCTGAGGCGGGATGCGAATGCCCTGCAAAATGGACTCAATTTGGTCTGTGGTCAGCTCGTGTGCCATGGCTCAGCCTATTGTTGGAAAACGGCGTAAGTGTAGCAATGCCCCTCGCGCGGTGGGTGAGCAATATCAGTGAATGCGTATAATGGTGGTCTTTTTTTGTAACCATGTTGGAGACCTAGAATGACAGCACTGCTGCGCCTCAAACCGAAGGCGGATAAACGAATCAAAGGCGGGCACTGCTGGGTCTACAGCAATGAGGTCGACATCGCACAAACGCCGCTCAAGACCCTCACTCCGGGCCAACAAGTGGTGGTCGAAAGTGCCAGTGGTCAGTCTTTAGGCGTTGCGTTGGTGAGCCCGCAGCAGTTGATTTGCGCGCGCTTGTTCAGCCGCGATGCCGGTCAAGTGCTGGATCGTTCATGGTTGGTGCATCGCTTGAACGTTGCTTTAAGCAGTCGCGAGCTGTGGTACCCGCACCAGTGTTATCGCTGGGTGTACGGCGACAGCGATGCCCTGCCTGGCCTGGTGATCGACCGCTTTGGCGATGTGGTGGTGATTCAGATTTCCAGTGAAGGCATGGAGCTGATGCGTGACGACATCGTTGCTGCGGTCGATCAGGTCGCCAAACCCAACGCCATTGTGTTGAAAAACGACGGTAAGTTGCGCGCCAGTTTGGGCTTGGATGAATACGTGACCGTGGTGAAGGGCGAGCTGCAGGATAACTGTGCACCCTTGATCGAAAACGATACGCGCTTTATGGCGCCCGTTATTGAAGGGCAGAAAACCGGTTGGTTTTACGATCATCGCGACAACCGTGACCGCCTCAATGGTTTGGTGGCGGGTAAGCGGGTGTTAGACGTATTCAGTTACATCGGCGGCTGGGGGGTGCAAGCCGCTCGTCACGGTGCTGCGGAGGTTCATTGTGTTGATGCATCGGCTCGGGCGCTGGACTGGGTCGAGCAAAATGCTGCGCTCAATGACGTCAGCGATAAGTTGCATTGCTGGCAGGGCGACGCATTTGAGGCGCTCAAACAGCTGCGCGATGAAGGCGAGCGCTTTGATATTGTCGTGGTCGACCCGCCGGCCCTGATACCGCGTCGCAAGGACATCAAAGCCGGTGAGCAAGCTTATCGACGGTTGAATCAACTGGCCATGCGCTTGCTGCAAAAAGACGGCATGTTGGTGTCAGGTTCGTGTTCGATGAACTTGGGCGAAGACCGTCTGCCGGATTTGCTGCGCCTGGTTGGTCGTGAACTGGATCGTGAGGTATTGCTGCAGCACATCGGCAGTCAGGGGGCAGATCACCCTGTATTGCCGGCGGTACCAGAGACGCGCTACTTAAAAGCCGTATTTGCACGGGTATTGCCGACGCGCTAACCCGCGCGCGGCAATTTCAGGCCTTGGCTGTCGGCGCTTTGCTGCAGCAATGACAGCAAGGTGATGAAGCTTTCACGCAGCTGCTGACGCGCATCGTCAGACAACAGCTGGCCACTGCGCCATTGCAGCAGTAAATCGTTAATGCGCTGCTGAGAGGCTTGCCACTGCTGCAGCAGCGCATCGGGCAATACAGGGATCAGCCCGGCATATTGAGCATCCGTGGGAACCAACAGGTGAAACAGGCCGTCGCTTAAGGCTTGCACATCATCCAAGCTGGTCATGGAAAAGCTGCTGCTGTGCTGGTTTAAGCGTCGTTGCAGCAGCTCATCGGACACCAACGATTGGGCTGCCGTTAACACGGCGTAGAGTACTTGCTGGGGCTCGCTGTTTTGCAATGCTTGAGCGTAGTACCCCTCGCTGGGCTGCCAGCGCCGTTGAATGCGCTGTAAATCTTTTTGCAGTTGCTCGCTCGCCAGGCGCAGATAATCGCGGCGCCGGTGGTGGTTTTGAACGCCGCTCTGTTCTACTGCGTTATGGCCGTCACTTTCTGCCGGTAAGATAATGGGGGCGGTATTTTCTCGCGCCAGAAAATCTTTGGCCGAGCGCGTGCCGTCACTGCCCCACAACATAAATTCTAACGGGTGGTAGCCTAAGCTGGCGTAGCTCGGATCCGAAAAGCCGTGTTGATCCAGCAAGCTGCTGCTACTCAGCTCCAGTGCCAGGTCATTGACGATGCCACTAAACGGGTAGCCCGGCAGATAATCAATGTAGCCAGGCTCAATCGGCCAGCTGTCAAGGCGTTCCAACAAGCGTGGCAAGTGCAATTGCTGGCGTCGCCACTCCGGCGGATCGCTCAGCGGTAAGTGAGTCAGTACCAAAGCCTTGAGGTAATCGCTGTAGGCGCGGCGCCAAGCGTTGCGTGCCAAGGTTAGGCTGTCATCGTCCGGTTGATACAAAAAACTGGTCAGACTGGCATCCAGCTTTTGTGCGCTTTGACTGGCCTGCGACCACTGCGTGTAGGCGGCCAGGCCGATGTCCGCGCGCAATGCCGAGCCATGTGCCTGCAAGCTGTCGGAGACGATATCGGACTGTGCATCACTGAGGTTGGAGGAGGGCGCTGGTGCCGGCGGCGGCGCCTGATTGCAAGCTGTCAGCAATGCCAGGCAAATGCCAATGGCCCAGCGTTTGTTCATGAGTCAGTCCCTTAAACTGATAATTTTCCAGCCTTGCTGCTGCGCCACTTGCAACAGTGTTGGGTCTGGGTCGACGGCAACCGGATGCTCGACTTCGCGTAACAAGGGCAGGTCGTTATGAGAGTCACTGTAAAAGTAGCTGCCTTCGAGCGTCAGCTGGTGTTGCTCCAACCACTGCTGCAGGCGCGTCACCTTACCTTGCTGAAAGCTGGGAATACCCACAATGCGACCGGTGTAGTCGTTGCCTGCAAGCTCCGGCTGTGGGGCGATAATATCTGCGATCCCGAGCATTTCGGCTATCGGATAGGTCACAAATCCGTTAGTGGCGGTAATGATCAACAAGCGATCGCCGCGCTGCTGGTGCTCGGCAATCAGCTCGCGGCTTTTGGCGCTGATCATGGGCAAGATGCGCTGCTGCAAAAATTGCTCGCGTTCTGCTTCCATGACGGTGCGTGGGTAGCGGGTTAAAGGCTCTAGAGCAAAGGCCAGGTAGGCGTGAATGTCCAAAGTGCCGGCCTGATACTGCTGATAGAACTCATCATTACGGCGCTGATGTTCTTCTGCAGCAACCAGTTTACGGTCGACGAGGTATTGCCCCCAGGCATGATCGCTGTCGCCGTTTAACAGGGTGTGGTCCAGATCAAAAATCGCCAAAGCCACGAGGCGTCTCTCCTGCATCAGTATCGGCCGCACATAGTAGCGCAAACGCTGCGGTCTGACAGGTCTGAACGCTGCTCGCTGCAGCAAGATCGAACGCTTTCTGCTAACTTTCTTTATAAGGCTTGGTTTTATAAAGTTATCTTTAATAAAAGCTTAGATTCTAACTGGCGCTGAGTGGCTCAGTCTGACACTGGTGCTTGACCTTTGGCGGTAAATCGGCAAGGTTGAAGCCAAGACAAAGAATTGGAAAACAGTGTGATTGACGATCAAGGGTACCGCCCGAACGTTGGCATCATCATTTGCAATGATGCCGGCCAGGTTTTATGGGCCCGCCGTGTGGGGCAGGATGCTTGGCAGTTTCCACAGGGCGGCATAAAAAAAGGGGAGTCGCCAGAGAAAGCGCTGTACAGGGAGTTAGCAGAGGAAGTCGGACTGCAGCCAGAGGATGTCAAAATTCTGGGCTGTACCCGCGGTTGGCTGCGTTATCGCCTGCCACGACGCATGGTTCGACAAGACAGCCGACCCGTGTGTGTCGGGCAAAAACAAAAATGGTATTTGCTGCGTTTGCTAAGCAGTGATGAGCGAGTGGATGTGCGCGCCACAGCCAAGCCGGAGTTTGATGGTTGGCAGTGGGTGAGTTACTGGTATCCACTGGGTCAGGTGGTGTCATTCAAGCGCGACGTTTACCGCAGTGCATTGGCGGAGCTGGCACCCCGAGTGGCTCGGCTGCAACGCCGGCATCATGGCTAGTGGGTCTGCTGGCATGAGTTAAACAGGCCCTAGCGCCACTAACAAAGGTAAGGTTTATGCTGGATATTCTGCGTCGTATTGTTCAGGAAGTCAGCACCGCCGCCAACCTCAATCAGGCTTTGGATATCGTGGTGGCGCGTATCCGGGCGGCAATGCAAACCGAGGTGTGCTCGGTTTATCTTTACGATGGAGACAGCAAAGAATATGTGCTGATGGCCACCGAAGGCCTGAATAAGAAAGCCGTCGGTCGGGTGCGTCTGGCCACGTCGCAGGGCTTGGTGGCTCTGGTGGGGATGCGGGAAGAGCCGTTGAACATCGACAACGCGCCAGCGCACCCTAAGTTCCACTTCGTATCAGAAACCGGTGAATCGCCGTTTAACTCATTTCTTGGCGTTCCTATCATTCACCACAAGCGCCTGATGGGCGTATTGGTGGTGCAGCAACGTGAGAGTCGTCAGTTCGACCAGGGTGAAGAAGCGTTTCTAGTCACTATGTCGGCCCAGCTGGCCGGGGTCATTGCCCACGCTGAAGCCACTGGCGATATTCTTGAGCTGCACAACCAAACCGGTGAGCGTCGTCGCAGTGCGCGCTTTGCTGGCGCACCGGGGGCGCCTGGTGTTGGGCTTGGCATCGGTTGGGTCATTACTCCAGCGGCTGATCTCAGTACCGTCGTCGATAAAGAGCCGGATTCCGTCGATGCCGAAGTACTGCGCTTTGACCATGCGTTAAACGAAGCGCGGGAGGAAATTCGTCAACTCGGTGAGCAACTCAGCGGAGAGCTAAGACCGGAAGAGATGGCACTCTTCGATGTGTACCTCAACATGCTGGATGACAACGCGCTGGGTGCCGAAGTGCGCCAGCGCATCATCGACAGTAACAACTGGGCCGCGGGTGCTTTGCGCCAAGTGGTGATGGATTACGTCGGTCATTTTCAAGTGATGGAAGACGTCTACCTGCGTGAGCGCGCAACGGATATTCGCGATTTAGGCACTCGCATTCTGGCGCATTTGGAAGGCAACAGCAGTCAGCTGGATGTGGATGCTTTGCCGCAAGACACCATTTTGGTGAGTGAAGAGCTGACACCGGCAATGCTGGCCGAGGTGCCGGCAGAAAAGTTACGCGGCCTTGTTTCGGTCAAAGGCTCTTCTAACTCGCATGTGGCCATTTTGGCTCGCGCTATGGGCATACCTACCGTGATGGGGTGGTGGACCTGCCCTACGGCAAACTCAACGGACGTCGCCTGATTGTTGACGGTTACCGTGGCCAGCTGTTCTCTAACCCCAGTGATGAGCTAACCGAGCAGTACCAAGCGATTTTTGAAGAAGAACAGGCCCTGCAGCAGGATTTGCTGGAGCTGAAAGACGAGCCTGCAGAGACCATCGATGGCCATCGGATCCCGCTGTGGGTAAACACTGGCTTAATCACGGATGCGGTGCGCAGCCTAGAACGCGGCGCAGAAGGTGTGGGCCTCTACCGCACCGAAGTGCCGTTTATGATGAAAGACCGCTTCCCGTCGGAAGCGGAGCAACAGAAAATTTATCACCAGCAGCTAAAGACCTTTGCCCCCAGCCCGGTGACCATGCGCACACTGGACATCGGTGGTGATAAATCCCTGACCTACTTTCCGATTGAAGAAGCCAACCCGTTTCTGGGCTGGCGTGGTATTCGCGTGACCTTAGATCATCCAGAGATTTTTCTGGTACAGATTCGCGCCATGCTGAAAGCCAGTGAGGGGCTGGATAACCTGCGCATCATGCTGCCGATGATCAGCAGTGTGAATGAGGTGGATGAAGCCTTGCACCTGATCTATCGAGCCCATGCCGAGCTACTTGAAGAAGGTTTCGATATCGTGATGCCAGACGTCGGGGTGATGGTCGAAGTCCCCGCGGCTGTGTATCAGATTCGGGAGCTGGCGGCACGGGTCGACTTTTTATCTGTGGGCAGTAACGACCTGACCCAGTATTTGCTGGCGGTGGATCGCAACAACCCGCGCGTTGCCGATCTCTATCAGGCGTTTCACCCGGCGGTCTTAAACGCACTCAATATGATTGCTCGTGATGCCAGGGCCAGTGATACGCCAGTCAGCGTCTGTGGTGAAATGGCAGGTAGCCCGCACGGTGCTGTGTTATTGCTGGCGATGGGCTACGACATGCTGTCGATGAATGCCACCAACTTGCCCAAAGTGAAGTCCGTGCTGCGTGGCATCAGCCGTAGCTGGGCGCAATCGTTGCTGGATGAAGTCATGCAAATCGATAGCGCCCCCATCATCGTATCGACCATTCAGCTGTCGCTGGAAAAAGCCGGCTTCGCCCGCATTATCAGTCCTGGTGGCAGCAGCGAAGGGCCGCGTTAAGCGCGCCAGCGCCGCACTCGGCCAGTATCGATATGAACAAAACCGTCGCTTGGGTAGTAACCGACGCCACCCGCTTGCATCGCTAATGCAGCTTTGTGCAAATGACGGTGCGATACACCAGGGATGCGAATATCAATGGCTTTACCTTGCATGTGTAGGCTGCCCTCAGCCACACCACTGGATGCCTGGCGCATCGAATGATTGGTGCTGGGCGCGCGATAGCCAGAAATCACATACATAGGCTCGCTGGCGTCAAACAGTTGCTGCAAATCGTATAAACGCTGGTACAGCTCACGCTGCATGGCAATGGCTTCGTTGGCACGATGGTCGCGCACCAGTAGATCTAAGTTCTGCAGCTCAGTATCAATGTACTGACCATCAGCCCAAAACGTCGTATCCAGAAACTCACCGGTGTGAATGTTATAGAGTCGCAAGGTGCGCTCACCGGCAGCCGCCTGTGCGGTTAATGAAAATCCCGTTCCGGCTAACGCAGCAGCCGACAAGCAACTGGATTGTGTCAGGAAGCGACGACGACTGATCATGGTACAAGTGCCTATATTTTAATCGCTATTAAACTCGCGCCGAGTATGCCAAAAGCGTGGCGGGCAAACCGGAACCAGAGCACATGCGCTTTTTTGATAGACAGTTAAGTCATGAAAGGGATGGCTGAAGTTACAGATTGGATACGAAAAATATCATAGTCGTGTGTCTGGGGATGGCTTGAATGCACTTGCTTGCTGCAACGTCACAGCGGGAGTCGATGGCTTAAGCTTCTGGATTCACCGGCGATTGGCCCGCGATCAGGTCACGCTTGTAGACATCATCGCGCACTTGTAAGGCGCCCTGCTCATCAACCCAAGTGGTCCAGTACATCAGGTACACAGGCACTTCTTCTTGCAGTCGAATACGGGTGGTGCGGGTTTGCTCGATGGCACTGTCGATGGCGTGGCGGTTCCAGCCTTGCTGGCCCCGCAATAGTTTTTCAGCGAGCAGGCGAGGCTGCTCGACCCGCACGCAGCCTGAGCTGAGCGCGCGTTTATCCAGGTTAAATAGCTCTGGCTGCGAGGTGTCATGTAAGTAAATGTCGCGGTCATTAGGGAACAAGAACTTGATGGTACCCAAGGCGTTATCGTCACCGGCCTTTTGGATCAGACGATATGGAAAATAGTTGGCACTCAAGCGCGACCAATCGACATCATCCGGGGAGATAAATTTATCCACACCATCGACGCGGCCGATGATTTGATAGCCCTTCTGATGCAAATAATCCGGATTACGGCGAATCTTCGGCAGCAAGCTTGTAACGGCAATCCGACGCGGCACGGACCAAGTAGGCGCCAGCTCTAAAGTGCTGATGCTTTGTGCCATCACCGGTGTGCGGCGTTTGCTGTTGCCAATAATGACTTTCATGTCCAGCTCTGTGGTGTTGCCGTCGATAAGCTGCAACCTGAAATCGGCCATATTGACCATCACGTGGCGCTGGCCCAATTGCTCAGGCAGATGGCGCCAACGCTTCATATTGTGGGCAATCCGTTGCGCCACCTGATACGGAGGCACATTCAAAGCAGCTAGTGTTGCTGCATCCAACTCGCCCGTTGTAGGCAGTTTGTGGCGCTGTTGGAAATGCTGTACAGCTTCTTGCAACGCTTCGTCATAGTCGAACTGAGGCAATGATAAATCTATTTGATCTTCGGCCGCAGGCTGTTCGGTCAACTCGGTTTTTTCACGGAACAGCCAGGCGAGGGCACCTTTTTTCAGGTCGCCATACTGAGATAGCATCCAACGCAGTTGTGGCATATGCCGGTGCTGGTCGCCAGGCTGCAGCAACATATCATCAGGCAATGTCTGCCAGCGGCCAGAATTGGCGATGTCGCGGTAGCGATTCAACTCTTCACGCAATTTCAAATAGCCGGGATGAGAAGGCGTGAGTTGTTCCACTAAATGCTCTAATTGGCCACGATCAATGGACTCGTGCAGCAACTCAATAATGCGCTCTTCGCTGATTTGAGCTCTGCCCAGGCTATTGTTGTTGGCGACCTTGCGAATGGGGTGATCGCCTTCATTTAAGTCGGGCAGCAGTTCCGAATTCAGCACTTGTTTGGCGTAGGTAACAAAGGCGTCGGTGAGCAACACTTCAACCGCCGTTGCTTGCTTGGGAATGTTGGATAACCGGCTGGCTTCGCGCTCGAGCACGGGCAGTTCATAACCGTAGTTGCGCCAGTCGTCGGCGGCGGTTTCACGCAAAGCTTGCAGCAGCTCGCGTCCGGCTTCGGTGATTTCGAAGCTGTCCATCCACACGGGTTGGTAGTCGCGGCGTAAATAGAAGGGCTCAATCGCGCGCACATGTTTGAGGCGCACCTCGCCAGCGACCTGACGTGAGGACTCAATCAGCCAATGCTCCATGTAGCGCTGGGCTACGGTGGGTGGCATATAGGGCTTGGTATTGATGCTGGCAGCCAGCGCAGCGAACAACAGCACCATGCACACCAGGGCAATGATGCCAGTGGCGCGAATGGTATTGCGCGGGCGGCGCTGTTCCGTGTACTGAGTTTCCATGCCATTTAGTATGGACTCAGATAGGAAAAAGTGTGGTGCTAAAAGGTGGCTGGTCGGAAGAATTTTGTAATTGAATGCAACTGATATTTTTATTCTTTTTGAGTTTTCTATGTGTATCAGTGGGTTACGCATTGATTCGCGTAACTGTCCTCAGTAGCCAAAAAAACGTCATCCATCCACAGTATTTTCTTGTAGCTGCCAGCGCCAATGACAATCTACGTCGGGTTGAGCATCACTATTGAAACTTTGCTCGGCCATCTGTAGCTGCTGGCCACGCCAATGTACGGCTGTCTGACAGCGAGTGCCATACGATCCGGCAATGTGAATGTGCTGCGCCGATAGCTGTTTTTCCAGCTCTGCTGGCACCCCGGTATCGGGCAATTGCTCAGTGGCAAAGGGCTGGCGTTGATTGAGAATGCCCAGTGGTAGCTCAGCCTGGCAATCCGCCAGTTGCTGACGCGCTAGCTCGGCTTTAGGCCAAGGTGTATCCAACGCAGCATTGCTTAACACATGAACGCCAGCTGCAATGCGCTGAGCTGGCTGAGAGGAACCGTTACTCAGATACCAGAGCGCATCCAATGTGCCGCAGATAAGGTTAAAGGGACCGTAGTCGTTGGGGGCAAGGCTTTGCAAATAGTCGTCAGCCGGCAACGTTGACAGCAAAAAGTCGGTGACCAGAGCCCCGCGCGATTTGCGGGCAGCTCGGCCTTGTCCGGGGTTGCGTACGTTGGTCAGCATGGCGATGCGGCCGGTTTGACTGATGCCCAGCCAGCTACCGCCTTGGTCTAAATCTTTGCCGGCCAAAATGGGCGGCTCGGTTGGCCACACGTGCATGGGCGCGGTGGGGCGCTGGTAAAACTCATCGCGATTGGCGGCCAGACGCAGTTGCTGGCCTGGCTGCCAATCAAAGACGATCAGGCACATCCATCGTCGCTCGACAACACGCTCATGGCGTCAACATTTTGGAAGCCGCGTGGCAGCTTATTACCGCGACGGCCGCGCTCGCCTTGGTAATGCTCTAAATCTGCAAACTTAAGCTTCATATGACGCTTGCCAGCCTGAACCTGCAAGGTGTCTTGTTCACTGAAGGCCACAGCGGCGATCATTAACTCCTCACGAGCGGAGGCTCGGGCACTACTGATGTTAATCATCTTGTTGCCTTTGCCGCGGGCCATCAACGGCAAGTCGGCAGCGGGGAAGACCAGCAAGCGCCCTTCGTTGGAGACCACTGCAATCCATTGATGGGCAGGGTAAGCCACCTGGGCCGGAGTCAGTACCTGGGCGTTGGTGGGCACCGTGAGCAGTGACTTACCGGCTTTGTTTTTACTGAACATATCGCTGATGTGAGCAATGAAGCCGTAGCCAGCATCGGTGCACAGCAAATAATGATCTTGGTCGTTGCCCATCAACACCGATAAAAACTCGCTGCCGGAGGGTGGGTTCAAGCGGCCGGTCAGAGGCTCGCCCTGGCCTCGCGCCGATGGCAAAGAATGCCCGGCTAGGCTGTAAGCTCGGCCACTGGAGTCGATAAACATGGCGTTTTGGTTGCTACGACCACGGGCGCAAGCGAGGTAGCCATCACCGGCTTTGTAGTTAAGGCTGGCAGCGTCAATGTCATGGCCTTTGGCAGCGCGCACCCAGCCTTTCTCTGATAGCACCACGGTAATCGGGTCCGCTGACAACAGATCGGTTTCGCTAAAGGCTTTGGCCTCGCCACGCACGACTAACGGCGAGCGGCGATCGTCGCCATATTGCTCGGCATCGGCGGCCAGTTCTTTTTTGATCAGGGTTTTCAGACGACGCTCTGAGCCCAGGGTTTTTTCTAACTTGTCGCGTTCTTTTTCCAGCTCGTCTTGCTCGCCGCGAATTTTCATCTCTTCGAGCTTGGCCAGGTGGCGCAGTTTCAGCTCTAAAATGGCTTCGGCTTGGATGTCGGTGACGCCAAAGCGCTGCATCAATACTGGCTTGGGCTCATCCTCGCTGCGAATGATGTCGATGACTTCATCAATGTTGAGGAAGGCCACCAGCATGCCCTCAAGAATGTGCAGGCGTGCCAGCACTTTATCCAGTCGATGCTGCAGGCGTCTGCGTACGGTTTCGGTGCGGTACTGCAGCCACTCGCTGAGCATGCTGTGCAGGTCTTTCACCTGCGGCCGGCCATCAAGGCCGATGACGTTCATGTTAACGCGGTAGTTTTTTTCCAAGTCGGTGGTGGCAAACAGGTGTGCCATGACGGCGTCGTAATCCACGCGGTTCGACTTCGGCACGATCACCAGACGAGTGGGGTTCTCGTGGTCGGATTCATCACGCAGGTCCGTCACCAACGGCAGCTTTTTGGCCTGCATTTGCTGCGCAATTTGCTCCAGAATACGCGCCCCAGAGACCTGATGCGGCAAGGCGGTAACCACGATTTCACCGTCTTCAATGCCGTACACCGCCCGCATTTTGATCGAGCCGCGGCCGCTGCGATAGAGCTTTCGAATGTCTTCTTTGGGGGTGACGATTTCCGCCTCGGTGGGGAAATCCGGGCCGAGTATGTGCTCGCACAAGGTGTCGATGTCGGCGCTGGGGTCATCGAGCAAGTGAATGGCGGCGCTGGCCACTTCGCGCACGTTATGCGGTGGAATATCCGTTGCCATGCCCACGGCGATGCCGGTGGTGCCATTGAGCAGCACAGTTGGCAGGCGTGCGGGCAGCGTTGCCGGCTCATTCATGGTGCCGTCAAAGTTAGGCTGCCAATCGACGGTGCCCTGGCCCAGTTCTGACAGCAATACCTCAGCAAACGGCGACAGCTTGGCCTCGGTATAACGCATGGCGGCGAACGATTTCGGGTCGTCGGGGGCACCCCAGTTGCCTTGGCCATCGATCAATGGGTAGCGATAAGAAAATGGCTGTGCCATCAACACCATGGCTTCGTAGCAAGCGCTGTCGCCGTGTGGATGGTACTTACCCAAGACGTCACCAACGGTGCGAGCGGATTTTTTGTACTTGGCGGTATTTTTCAGCCCCAGCTCGCTCATGGCATAAACAATACGCCGCTGTACCGGTTTCATGCCGTCGCCTATGTGCGGCAAGGCCCGATCCAGAATGACGTACATGGAATAGTTCAGGTAGGCATTTTCGGTGTATTGGCGAAGCGACTGGCGTTCAACGCCGTCATCGGTATAGCTGATCTGATCCGTCATGAGCGCTCGGCTGACTTGTATTGGCAAAGATGCTGATTGTGACCGACGGCCCGGCTAGCGACAACCGTCCGGTGGCTGGATAGCCGCTGGTGATTCGATTTATTGGAAAGAAACGGGCAAAAAAACGCCATTTTCATTCAACGGCTTCGCGCTATGCTGGAATCACTAACCGGAGGAGGCTGTATGGCAACGCGATTAAACGGCGACAAAAAAGATCTGGATGGTTTCAGTGTTACTCGCATCCTGCCCAACCCAGCCAAAAAAATGGTGGGTCCTTTTATCTTCCTGGATCATATGGGGCCGGCGACCTTTGAACCGGGCAAGGGCGTGAACGTGCGCCCACATCCGCATATTGGCTTGTCGACGCTGTCCTATTTATTCGCTGGCAGCATGCTGCACCGTGACAGCTTGGGCAATGTGCAGGAAGTCTTTCCCGGTGAAGTGAACTGGATGACGGCAGGACGCGGCATCGTGCACTCCGAGCGCGAAACCATGGAGGTGCGAAGCCGCGAGCACGAGCTCAACGGCTTGCAATTCTGGCTAGCGCTGCCGCCAGAAAAAACAGAGATTGCGCCGGCTTTTCAGCACGTGGGCAAAGAGGCGCTGCCGCATCGCTATCAAGGCAATACCTACATGCGCTTGATCGCTGGGGAGGCCTACGGTTTAACCTCGCCAGTACGCACCTATGTGCCGACGGTGTTGTTGGATGTAATCAGTGTGGCGGGGGAGACGATCGAACTGCCACAAGCGCAAGAGCTGGCGCTGTATCTACAACAAGGAGAATTAGACATCGCTGGGGAGCGCTTTGTGGCGGGCGACTTCGCGCTGTTACAGGGCGATGAAATACTGCAAGCGCAAAGTTACTGCCGCTTTGTCTTATTGGGCGGCGAAGCGTTTGAGCAGGTGCCCCACATTCGCTGGAATTTTGTTGCCTATAGCCGTGAGCGCATTGCCCAAGCAGAGCAGGATTGGCGGGACGGCCGCTTTGCGCCCGTCCCCGGGGATGACGGTGAGTTTATCCCGCTGTCGTGACGCATAAGCCGGTCAGGCGAATGCGGTTGGTCCAATGCAGGAAGCCGTGGCTGGTGGAGTAGCGTGTGCTAATCGCCGTCAACTTGCCCGGACATTGAGCCAGCAGCTGCTCCCTGGCTTGATCGGCGTAATGGGTATCAAAAACAAAGCCCAGCACCACGCTTTGCTCTGCTTCTGCGACCAAGGTTTTGGGGCTGTCGCTGGCGCTTAAAGGGTCCATATCGCTGACGTGATGCAGATGCACCGAGTGCGTGCAGCCCGTCAATACCGCTAAAGCGGCGATGGCTAGATAACGGCGCATATTAACTCCGGTTGCAATAACCACTGACAATGACTTCGCGCTGCACGATGAGCAGATACAAAGTGTTTTGGTATTTGGTGTACACACCTTCTAACTTTCCGCCCTGGCATTGTTGCTGCAGATCGGTAACGGCCTCATCAACAAAGTCGTTGCTAAAAGCGATACCCAGCAGCGACCAGTGATCGGCCGATGTCGTCACTTCATTGCTGCGCTGTGCAGGTACTTGTGTCATTGACACTGAGTTGAGACTGACACAGCCGCTTAACAGTGCCAGTAGGCACAATGTGATCCAAACTTTCATACAGTGTTACTCCGCAGAATTAATGCAATAACCATCGACGCGCACGACTTCGCCGGACACAGGGCCATAAGCGATGCCTTCTCGTATTGAACGCAGGCCGGTGAGCTGGCCGCTGGGGCATTGCTGTTGAATGCTGATCAGTAGCTGATCGCTGTAGCTGTCATCAAACACTGGGTTACCAGTGCGCGGGCCCATATTGATCAGCGCCAAAATATCGCGCACTGCTTGGGCGTTTTGTGATGCCTGCCCCTTGGTGAGTTGGCGGGCGATTTCAGCGCCGCCGGCCATATCCAGACCCAGTTCATTCACGGAAAAGCTAACAGGGGTTAGTTTGCCCTGGCTTTGATCCAGGCTGCCCATTTGCATCTGATCCAGTCGTGCGCAGCCGACACTGCCGGCCGCTAGTAGAATAAGAGTCCAGCGCAGGGGGGCGGCCGGTTTTGAGTTTCTCGATGTCATATCGAACATGCCTGTGAGTGGAATACTCGCACCAACGATGCTGCTCGTGGGTGCGCACAGCGCTGTCATGCTTTAAAACGGCATGACAGCGGCTGGGCATGATAAGGACTAAAACTGAACCAAGGCTGAATTAGCGGGGGCGGTAGTGTTGCAGAAACTCATCGCCGCTCATGGGGTGGGCAAAGTAATAGCCTTGCATCCATTCGCAGCCCAAGCGCTGTAGCGTGTCGACTTGGGTCGCACTTTCTACCCCCTCGGCGATGACTAACATATCGAGGCTCTTTGCCATCAACACAATGGCGCGAACGATTTCATAGTCACTGACGTCATGGCTAAGGCCGGCAATAAAAGACTGGTCGATCTTTAAAGCCCGCACCGGCATAGATTTGATTTTACTGAGTGATGAATAACCGGTACCAAAATCGTCAATAGCAAAATCAATGCCCAGTTGTCGCAGGGCCTCTACTTGCTGAGAGACCTCGGTCGTGGTGCTCATCATCACAGATTCCGTGACCTCCAACTCCAGCCACTCGGGTTGAAATTGCAGCGACTGTAAAATCTGCTCGATGCGAGCGGCAAAGTGGCCGTCGATTTGCAGTGCCGAGACATTAACGGCGATCTTCTCCAGCGCCAGTCCTTGCTGGCGCCAGGTCAAAAATTGTCGGCAAGCTTGCTCCAGTGTCCACAAGCCGATATCCGCCATGAGCCCACTGGTTTCTGCCAATGGAATAAAGTCATTGGGTGCAATGTTGCCATGAACTTGATGTGGCCAGCGCAGCAGCGCTTCGGCGCGTTTGGGGACCGAATCACCCAGATAAAACTGCGGCTGATACACCAAGCTCAGTTGCTGCTGGGCAATGGCCTGACGCAAATCCTGCTCTAGGTTGGCGCGTTGATGTTGGCCGCCATCCTGCGCTGGATCATACAAGCAATAGCGATTGCGGCCGGCGGTTTTGGCTTGATTTAACGCCGTATCTGCATGCGCCAGTAAGACATCGACTTGTTCGCCATGTTGCGGAAACAGACTGACCCCAGCACTGGCAAATACGGTCAGTAAGTGGCCTTGCAAACTGTAGGGTTGCGCCAGCGCCTGCAGCAGCCCTTGGCATTTGTCCTGTATGCGAGTGGCATCATCCAACTGCGTGAGCACCAGCACAAACTCGTCACCGCCCAGGCGTGCGCAAATATCTGATTCGCGTACGTTGTTGTGCAGGCGCTGAGCCACATCTTTTAGCAGCAGGTCACCAATGGCGTGGCCGAGGGTGTCGTTGATTTCTTTAAAGCGGTCAAGGTCGATGTAGATCACCGCCACCTGTTCGCCATTGCGGTTTGCCAGCTGCAAGGCGTAGGTCAGACGTTGTTGCAGTAATGTGCGATTGGGGAGGCCAGTCAGCCCATCGTGGTGGGCCATGTGCTCCAGGTTTTGCTGGCTTTTGCGCAGTTCGGTTACATCACGGGCGACGCCAATCACGCCACAAGGATGTCCGCCTTGATCGAATAATGGGCTTTTGGTGGTTTGCAGCAAGGTCAGCCGCCCAGTGGCGTCTTGTACCCACTCATCCAAGCTGATGCGCTGTGTTCCTGCCATGACGTCGGCATCCAGCTGTCGAAACTGCTGGGCTTGATTGGCGCTGAACAGTTGCAGGTCTGTGTGGCCTAACAGCTGTTCGATATCGCGTCCGAGAAACTGGCCAACGGCCAGGTTGCAAAATTGATAATGGCCATCCTGGTCTTTGATAAATACCAAATCATCTAACGCATCGAGGCTTTGTCTGAGTTGCTGCTGTTGCTTGAGACTGTCAGCAGCGATGAGTCGACTGCGTTGCCACTGCCAGCCTAACCAAGCTAGCGGCAACAGCAGCACTAAGGCCAGCAAAGAGGCGGCCAATAGCCAGCGATTCAGGGCTTGCCAGCGTTGCTGTGGATTGTTTAACCATTCGATGTGTGCAGGCATCACGCCGGTGTTGAGGCCATATTTCTGAAACAAAGGCAGGTCCACTAACAGACGTTGCGGTGTTTGCCAATTGACGGCGGTGCTGTTGGCTGACTGTCCAGCCAGTATCGCCAAAGCTTGATGAGCGGCCAGTTGTGCATGCTGCTGGTGATCAACGACGACACCGCCGAGCATGCCATCACCAACGCCATGGGCATACAAATGCAGCAAGGGCGCGGCGGTGGCGTTGGCGACAAAGCGCAAGCTTTCGGCAAAAGACTTGTCATGCTCCAGTCGGTCGCGATACGCCGAGACCATCAATAGCGGGTGATTGCTGTTCGCCAGCTGTTGCTGCAGTTGTTGCCAGCTCAGCTGCTGCAGCGACAGCAGCTTTAACGGTATGCCAACACTGCGCGCGGCCACCTGAATTTGCTCCAGATCGGCTTGGCCCGTTGGGCGGCCATCGACCAATACCCGCAGTGGCTGCTGCAAAAATAGCGAACGATACCAGGCCATAAATTCAGCCGCGGGCAAGCCTTCGAATTGACCGGTAAAGCCGCCGTCTCCCCGTACCAGCCGAATCAGTTCTGCATCATTGACGCCCAGAAATACCACCGGCGTGTTGGGCAGCTGTGTGCGGGCATGGTCATGCACCAAGCGCAGGGCGTTGTCATCGACGGTCATGATCAAATCGTAAGTGGATAATGACCGCCGCCGCTGCAGCAGTTCGAGTGCTTGCTTCAGGTAAGCGGGCTGATTGTTGTGCTTGCTGTATAAAAACTCGACGTACAGCTGCAGCGGGCGCTTGGATTCTTGCTCCAGCGTTTGGCGTACGGTGTCGATGATGAGGTGACTGGTGGGAAACAGCGGGTCGTAGGACAGCAGCAATAACACCCGCTGTGGCTCGGGTTGAGCATGAACCGGCATATTGAATAGCAGCCACAGTGTGGCTGCTAAAAACAAGGTTGAACGCATCCCCGTGACATCCTGTGGTGGAGTGCGTCTGCGTTAGACAATCTCCACTTCGTTTCCGCGATGTTCCAGCCAACCTTTACGGTCACTGGCGCGTTTTTTGGCAAGCAGCATATCCATTAATTCGTCGGTGCCGTCTTCTGGGTCGAGGGTCAACTGCACCAAGCGGCGAGTATTCGGGTCCATGGTGGTTTCACGCAGTTGCATGGGGTTCATCTCACCCAAGCCTTTAAAGCGCTGTACATTGACCTTGCCGCGTTTTTTCTCCGCCTTGATGCGCTCCAGTATGCCCTGCTTCTCGCCATCGTCCAATGCGTAAAACACCTCCTTACCGACATCAATACGGTACAAAGGTGGCATCGCCACATACACGTGGCCTTGCTGCACCAGCGGGCGGAAATGGCGTAGGAACAACGCACAAATCAGCGTCGCAATGTGCAAGCCATCGGAGTCGGCGTCGGCGAGAATACAAATTTTGCTGTAGCGCAGCCCGGTGAGGTCTGAGCTTGCTGGGTCGATGCCCAACGCAATGGCAATATCGTGCACTTCTTGCGAAGCCAAGATTTCACCTGAGTCGACTTCCCAGGTGTTCAGAATTTTACCGCGCAGCGGCATGATGGCTTGGAACTCACGATCGCGAGCTTGCTTGGCACTGCCGCCGGCGGAGTCGCCTTCCACCAAAAACAGCTCAGCGTGGCTGCTGTCTTGGTTGGTACAGTCTGCCAGCTTGCCTGGCAGCGCCGGCCCTTGGGTCACTTTTTTGCGCGCCACCTTTTTGGCTTTGCGCAGCCGGCTTTGCGCTGAGTTGATCGCCAGCTCGGCAATTTGCTCGGCTTCGGCGGTGTGCTGGTTAAGCCACAGCGCAAAGGCGTCTTTGACGACGCCGGAAATAAAGGCCGATGCTTCGCGCGATGACAACCGTTCTTTGGTTTGGCCGGCAAACTGAGGGTCGGCGAGCTTAGCCGAAAGTACGTAAGAGCAGCGCTCCCAAATATCATCAGGCGTCAGCTTGATGCCGCGTGGCAGCAAGTTGCGGAACTCGCAAAACTCGCGCAGCGCGTCGAGCAAGCCGGAGCGAAAGCCGTTGACGTGGGTGCCGCCTTGGGCCGTCGGAATGAGGTTGACGTAGCTTTCTTGCAGCAGCTCACCGCCTTCTGGCAGCCAGTGCACTGCCCAATCGACGCCCTCGGTGTCGCCCAGCATGGAGCCGGTGAAAGGCTCGGCTGGCAATACGCTTTCGCCACTGGCGCTGATGCGCAGGTAATCGGTAAGGCCATCCTCGTAATACCATTCGGCACTGTCTTCGGCATTGGGGGCATGAAACTTAATGCGCAGGCCCGGGCACAGCACCGCTTTGGCGCGCAGGTTGTGCTTCAAGCGCGGAATGGAAAACTTGGATGAATCGAAATACTGCGGATCGGGCAAAAAGCGCACGCTGGTGCCGGTGCGACGCTTACCACAGCTTTCGACCACTTCCAGATCCAGTGCTTTGTGGCCATCTTTAAAGCCAATACGCTGCACTTCACCGCCACGCCAGATTTTCACTTCCAGCATTTTCGATAAGGCGTTCACCACCGACACGCCGACACCATGCAGACCGCCAGAAAAGCGATAGTTGTCGTTCGAGAACTTACCGCCCGCATGCAAGCGGGTCAGGATCAACTCGACACCAGAAACGCCGTGCTCGGGGTGAAGGTCGGTGGGCATGCCGCGGCCGTCGTCCTGCACCGTCATTGAGCCATCGCTGTGCAAAGTGACGTCAATGGTGCTGGCATGACCGGCAAGGGCCTCATCCACCGAGTTGTCGATCACCTCTTGGGCAAGGTGATTAGGGCGGGTGGTATCTGTATACATACCCGGGCGCTTGCGCACCGGGTCAAGACCGCTCAGAACTTCAATCGATTGCGCGGTATATTGCTGTGACATAGCAACCTCAGGCCGTGACAGGCCGCTTTGCTTGTTGCAACGCGGCGGAATAACTGATGGTTGGCGAGTATAACGACGCCCTAGCGGCTGGCAAACTGCATCAGCATCGACAAGCGTTGCTCGAAGTGCTGAAAGCTGTGATCACCGCCGCCTTCCAGCCAAGCAGGACAGTTGCGGTAGTAGTCGGCGGCCTGGCGGTAATCTAGGGTTTCATCGCCCGTTTGCAGCAGTAGCAATAAACGTTGCGGATCAGATACCGTCGGGCAGTACAGCTGCAGCAGCTGGGCGATGTGGTCATGGGTCAGTTCATGCACTTCGCCGGTGTGATAGTGCGTGTTCGGACCTAGGTAGTCATCTAACAGTTCGTAGGGGCGTACTGCTGGGTTAATGAGGGCAGCGTGTACGTCGTAATGCTGTGCCAGCCAAGTGGCGTAAAAGCCGCCGAGGGAGCTGCCAATGATTAATATTGGCAAGTCACGAGCCCCGGCATTGGGGCGATACAGGCTCATCAGGCGTTGCAGCTCTTGCTCCGCGGTGTCGATGGCATGTTTAGGTTCAAATGGCAGTTGCGGCACGCTCAAGCGCTCGGGGCAGCCATGTTGACGATAATAATCATGCACTTGCTGTGCTTTAAGCGATTGCGGTGAACTGAGAAATCCGTGCAAATACAGGCAGGCGGGTAGACTCACTCAATATCCTTTGACTGAATAATCCACTTCAAAATGAATGCCTTCGACACGGCTGATGCCGGTATCCAGGCGACCGTCAGCGTGGAGCTCTAACCAGCGATAACCTGGGGCTTGGGTATCGACAGAAAAATCCTCGGAGCCGGGTTCAAACTGCACGCAAGTCGAGGGCGTTGACAGCAAACGCACACCATTGCGCATTTGATCGCTTTCCTGATGAACATGGCCCCACAGCAAGCATCGCACATTGGCGTGGCGATCTACCACTTCCAGCAGCTGATCGGCATTGCGAATGCCAATTTTATCGATCCAACGGCTGCCCATATCGACTGGGTGGTGATGAAAGGTCACCAAGGTGTGTAAATCCGGGCGCTCGCTGAGCGTTTGGTCCAGAAAATCGAGTTCGGCCTGGCTGATGCGGCCAAACACTTTGCCAGGGACTTGGCTGTTAATCAGGATGATTTGCCAATGTGCCGCGCGAATAACACGGGTTAAGTGATCGCCGGGGATGTCTGCGCGCTGCATCGCGGCGCGTTCGTCATGATTGCCCGCCAACCAGAACGACGGCGCACTGAAATCGTCCAGTGCCGTGCGTAAATGCTGATAAGAGCGTTCAGAGCCGTCTTGGGAAAGGTCACCGGTGACTAGGATGGCGTCGATGTCTTGCTGCTCCTGGCGCACTGTATCCAGCACGCAGCTCAAACTGTGCAGGGTTTGCATACCCAACAGGTGGCCGTCCTCGGGTTCGTTGAGGTGGGTGTCGGTAATCTGAACCAATCTTAATGAGCCCGACTGCTGTAGCGTATACAAGCGGCACCTCATCCCTTAGTGAAAATGTAACTTTACCTGCGCCAGCGCTTACCCTGTGAGACCAAAGTCACAAACTCACGGTGCCGGAGCAAACTGTATAGCACTGTGCGCCAGTCCGTGCCGCAAACAATGGTCAAGCCACTCTGCCAGAAAGCGGTTGATTTGCCACTTTTCGTCTGGCTGCAGCATGCGCTGATTGGGATAAGTATAGCGGCCCTCAAAGCGATGCTGATTTTGAAAGCGAATGACTTCTGCCATGCCGGCATCGTGATACAAGCGCACCTTCATTTGTGGTGGCAGCAACCATTGACTGCCGCCTTGCTGGCGCACATCCAACATACTGGTGTAGGGATGCTCTTCTTCGATCAAGATTTGCACCTGACTTAGCCCTGGCTCCAGCACAAAGGCGCGACAGTCCCCCTCGCCAGCACCGGCCAGCAAACGCTGTAATCGCAAGTAATTGCTTTCACACTGAGCACCCAGTTGCTTCAGGTCGGGGACATAGCGTTTGCGCATAGCATCAAGTCTCCTGTGAAGGGCGCAGGTTAACGGGGTTAGCTGGTGCTGCCAATCAGCACGTCAGTTCTGACAGTAGGCGCTCCTGATTCAAGCGCAACCACTGCAGAGCAATGATGGTAGCGGCATTGTTGATGGTGCCGTCTTCTAATGCTTGCCAAGCCTGATCAAGGCTGAGCGTGACCAGACGAATATCTTCATGTTCCTCATCTAGGCCGTGCACGCCACCGATGGCACTGCTATCCACCAGGCCACAGTAAAGCACGACTTTTTCATCGCATCCGCCTGGTGACACCCAATAGTCGCAAATCGGGATCAGCTGGTAAAACTCGCAACCGGCTTCCTCGGCAGTTTCGCGTTGGGCAACATCGGCATAGTTTTCTCCTTCTTCGACCATGCCGGCGACCAGCTCAAGCAGCCATGGAGAGCGTTGATCTTGCAGTGCGCCCACACGAAACTGCTCAGTCAACACCACTTGCTGGCGCTGTGGATCCAACAGCAGCACACACACGGCTTCGCCACGGCGAAAAAGCTCGCGTTGAAAAGGGCCTAGCCATTCGCCATTGAAGCGACGATGGCGCAGGGTTAATTGCTCGATGGTAAAAAAGCCATTAAAAGCGACCTGGCGCTCCACCAGTTCAACATCCTGGTGCGTATAAGGGGCTGGGAGAAAGGACATGTAATTCAATATTCCTGTATTTGCATGGTTGAGCCCTTGTTTAAATCTCACTCAGTTGGGCGTGGACAGTCGTTGATGTGATGTTTACGCTGTAAACCTGACGCTGTGTTCCTCACAGCGGCACAATAGCGGCGCTTAAGCGCTTTTTTTTTCTGCTATGATCCGGCGCAACGGACTGAACCTAACCGAGTAAGGCACCCTGTATGAAAAAATTGCTTGCCCTGTCGACGGCCATGTTAATGGCTGGAATGGCGAATGCCACTGATCTGAGCACCATTTACCAGCGTGCTGTTGCCAACGATGCCGAAGTTGCGGCTGCCCGAGCGACGCGTGAAGCCAATGGTTATAACGTGATGGTGGCGCGTGGTGGGCTATTGCCGCAAGCGAAACTGTCATACAGCAAAACCAAGTTTGATAGCGAAAGTGAGCAGTTCATTTCAAGCCAAAGCGGTCAGCCGGGCTCCGGTGAGGGCGTTTATGTCGACGTCGATAGTGACTACACCCTTGATAACTTGTCGATCGAAGCGTCGCAAGCTTTGTTCGATCTAAACAGCTGGTACACCTATCAGTCGGCCTTAGCTGGTGACGATGCTGCGGGCTACCAGTTGCAGTTGGCGGAGCAAGACCTACTGCTGCGCACTGCCAAAGCCTACTTCGACGTACTGCGTGCGCAAGAAAACCTGTCCACAGCACAAGCAGAAGAAAAAGCCGTTGGCCGTTCATTAGAGCAAACTAAACAGCGCTTCGAGGTCGGTTTGATTGCGGTAACGGAAGTGCTCGAAGCGCAAGCCACTTACGATCTCACCGCGGTGAATCTGATTGGCCAAGAAGCCGCGTTGGATATTAGCTATGAAGCCTTGGAAGTATTAACCGGCGAGCGCTACAGCGACGTGGCTCCTTTGCGCGATGACGTACAAATGCAGATGCCTGCCCCCACCGATGTGACCGATTGGGTCTCCAGCGGTTTAGAAAAGTATGCTGGCATTCGCTTAGCCCTGGCTAACAAAGAGAGCGTGCGACTGCAGCGCAATGCGACGCGCTCTAATCATTTGCCTACGGTGTCGCTGGTGGCCAGCTACACCGATGCGGATCAGCCATCTGCTGCAGATCCAACGGAAAGCACCACTAAGGCTATTGGTGTGCAGCTGTCGGTACCGCTGTTGGCCGGTGGCTCGTTATACGGTCAAAGTAAACAGGCTGCTAGCCAGCTTGCTGCGGCCGATTACCAGCTGGAAAGCCAGCGTCGCCAAGCCAAGCAAAACATTCGTAGCTTGTTCCGTCAGGTGCAAACCGATGTGCGTAACGTCAATGCTCGCAAGCAAGCCATCGCTTCGGCAGAAAGTGCGCTTGAAGCGACGGAAACCGGCTATGAAGTGGGAACGCGCAACATCGTCGAAGTGTTGGATGCACAGCGCAACCTGTTCAGCGCTAAGCGTGACTACGCCAACGCTCGTTACGATTACATCATCAACTTGCTGAATCTGAAGTTCTACGCCGGCACCTTAAATGAAGGTGACATTGCTCAACTGAATGGCTGGCTGCAAACTCAGGCTTAATAGCAATCAAGTCAAAGCTGCTGCACTAGCGATGCAGCAGCTGCCCTACAATCTCTACCAGGCGCCGCACTGCGCCGCGATTATCATCCACAGTTTGTTTGCCCGCGTGCCCCATGCTTGCACGCTGTTGTGGCTGATTTAACAAGTCTGCCAACTGTTGTGGCCACTGCTGATCATCACTTTCCAACACCTGCAATGCACCCGCTTGTTTTAACGTCGCAACGATGCTGGCGAAGTTGGTGTAATGTGGGCCACACACTGTCGCTTTGCCAAGTGCCGCCGGCTCAATTGGGTTGTGACCGCCATGCTCAATCAAACTGCCACCCATGACCACCAAATCGGCTGCCGCCAACAGCGTCAGCATTTCGCCCATGCTGTCGGCCACATAGACCTGGGTTAACTCCGACGCGGCACCTTTGCTGCGACGCTGTAATTTAAGGTTGCGGGCATAAACGGCATTGGCAACGGCATCAAAGCGTTCAGGGTGGCGCGGGATCAACATCAGCAGCAGCCCAGGGCATTGGGCGGCAAGCTGTGGGTACATATCTAACAGCTGTTCATCTTCACCTGGGTGGCTGGAAGCCAGCGCCAACACCGGACGCCGCGCCCCCCATTGCTGGCGCAACTGCTCGCCGTATTGCAGGTGCTCTGGGCCGACTTGAACGTCAAACTTCACACTGCCGATGACTTCCAAGCGATCCGCTGGCAACCCGAGATCAACAAAGCGCTGACCGTCGGTGGCGTTTTGCGCGGCGACCAGAGTGAGCTGCTGCAGCATGGGCTGGGTGAGTGCGGCGAAGCGTTCGTAGCCTTGTTTTGACTTTTCGGACAGCCTGGCATTGGCCAATATCACTGGCAACTGCCGTTGCTCGCAAGCATGCAGCAAGTTGGGCCACAGCTCGGTTTCCATCACCACCAGCAAACCAGGGTTTAAAGTGCGGAAAAAGCGTTGCCAGAAGGCAGGCACGTCGTAAGGCAAGAACATGTGATAAACGCGATCACCAAACAAGCGCTTGACCTGCTCAGAGCCGGTGGGCGTGGTGGTGGTGACAATGATGGGCACGGATGGGTGACGCTGCTGGAACTCTTTGATCCAGGGCGCGGCGGCGAGGGTTTCACCGACGGAAACCGCATGCACCCAGAGGCCATTGGCCACTGGGCGGTGCGGCAAAAAGCCAAAGCGCTCACGCCAACGCAGGCGATAACCCGGATTCAAACGCCCGCGCCACCACAGGCGAGCCAGCATAACAGGGAGTAAACAGGTATAAACAATCGTGTATAAAGTGCGCGCCACAGGCTATCCGAACCAAGCAAACCAAGAGAATTCACCCGACCAGCGGGCCGGCGCATAGTAGCACAATCGCTGTAACCAATATGCTAGACTGCCGCGCTCAGAATCAGGCTGTGACTGTAACCATGGATATTGCCCTTCCTGACTTTCACCGTGGCCGTGTACTGGTCTTTGGTGACGTCATGTTGGACCGCTACTGGCAGGGTCCAACTTCTCGTATTTCTCCAGAAGCCCCCGTGCCCGTCGTGCGCATTGATGACATCGAAAATCGTGCTGGCGGTGCGGGCAACGTTGCGCTCAATATTGCCACGTTAGGCGCCCGAGCCGAGCTGTTGGGCATCATTGGCAATGACGACAACGGTCAGGTGCTGCAACAGCTGCTACAGCAACAGCAGGTTGGGTGTCATTTCCATCATCATCCGTTGTTGCCGACCATCACCAAGTTGCGCGTTATCAGTCGCCACCAGCAGTTGATCCGGCTGGATTTCGAAGAAGCCTTCGATGCCTCCGACCTGAGCACCCTTTACCAGTATTATGACCAGCAACTGCTGCAGGCGGGTGCGGTGATCTTATCGGATTATGGCAAGGGCGCTTTAGCCAATCCGCAGCGCTTAATCGACGCCGCCAAGCGCCAGCAAATTCCTGTGCTGGTCGACCCCAAGGGCACCGACTTTGAGCGCTATCGCGGCGCTACCTTGATTACTCCGAACTTGAATGAGTTTGAGGCGGTGGTCGGCCTTGCGCGCGACGATGAAACCCTGGTCGCCAAAGGCCGCACCCTGATACAAGATTACGACTTACAGGCCTTATTGGTGACCCGCAGCGAAAAAGGCATGACGCTGATCACGGCCCAAGGTGAGCCGCTACATTTACCGACGCGGGCGCGTGAGGTATTTGATGTAACAGGTGCCGGCGATACTGTCATCTCAGTGGTGGCCACCGCTTTGGCATCGGGTGTTAGCTTGGCAGAAGCCGTGGCATTGGCGAACACCGCTGCTGGCATTGTCGTGGGCAAGTTAGGCACGGCGACGGTAACCACTGAAGAGCTGCGCGCCGAGCTGCGCAGCGAACATCACCAAGGTGCGGGCTTATTTGACGAAGAAAGCTTATTGCAACAGGTCGCCGAGGCGCGTGCGCGCGGCGAAACCCTGGTCATGACCAATGGCTGCTTTGACATCATTCACCCAGGCCATGTGCAATATTTAAAAGAAGCCAAAGCCTTGGGGGCTCGCTTGCTGGTGGCGGTCAATTCCGACGACTCAGTTAAGCGCCTAAAAGGCGACAGTCGGCCGATTAACCCGCTTGAGCATCGCATGGCGGTACTGGCAGCATTGGAAAGTGTCGATTGGGTGGTGCCGTTCAGTGAAGACACGCCCGAGCGCTTGATTTGCCGAGTCTTGCCCGACGTGCTGGTTAAAGGCGGCGACTACCGTATTGAAGACATCGCCGGTGGGCAATGTGTGCAAGACAACGGCGGCGAGGTGATTGTGTTGAGCTTTAAAGATAATTGCTCCACGTCGGCCATCGTCCAACGAATTCAGGAGAGTGAAGCATGATTATCGTTACCGGCGGCGCCGGTTTTATTGGCAGCAACCTGGTTAAGGCGCTAAACGAGCAAGGCCGCAGCGATGTGATCGTGGTCGACGATCTGAGCGATGGCAAGCAGTTCTATAACATCAGTGACTGTGACATTGCCGACTACCTGGATAAAGATGAGTTTCTTGCTCGCGTTAAAGCCGACGATGGCATATTGGATGACGTTGAAGCCATCTTCCATCAGGGGGCTTGCTCTGCCACCACTGAGTGGGATGGCAAGTTTATGATGGCCAATAACTACGAATACTCCAAAGTATTGCTGCACGCCTGTTTGGCCAAAGGCATTCAGTTTTTGTACGCCTCCAGCGCCTCTGTGTATGGTGGCAGTGAAGTATTTAAAGAAGCGCGCGAGCACGAAAAGCCGCTGAATGTGTATGGCTACTCGAAGTGGCAGTTCGACCAGTATGTGCGTCGTCTGCAAGGCACGTTTGCATCGCAAGTGGTGGGCTTTCGCTATTTCAATGTCTACGGCCCACGGGAGCAACACAAAGGCTCGATGGCCTCGGTGGCGTTTCACTTTAACAACCAACTGCAAGACAACGGTGTGTGCAAACTGTTTGGTGGCAGTGATGGCTACGGTGATGGTGAGCAGCGCCGCGACTTCGTGTTTATTGACGACGTCGTGAAGGTTAATTTGTGGTTTTGGCAAAATGCCGACAAAAGCGGCATTTTTAACCTAGGCACGGGCCGTTGTCAGAGCTTTAACGACGTTGCTGATGCTGTACTGGCTTGGCATGCGACAAACGGGCTGAATGGCCGCAAAGAATACGTTCCTTTCCCAGAGCATTTAAAAGGTGCTTATCAAAGCTTTACCGAGGCGGATATCAGTGCCTTGCGTGCGGTGGGCTACGATGCGCCATTTGCCACGGTTGAGCAGGGTGTCAGCGCCTACATGGATTGGCTCAATGGCTGAGTCCGGTTTTTTTAAGTCCATGCCCAAAGCCTTATGGCATCCAAAACATTGGCCGACCTGGCTGGGCATCGGCCTGTTGAACCTAATGACGCGCTTGCCGTTTAAAACGCAATTATGGGTAGGTCGTCACATTGGCTTGTTGCTGCATCGTGTGGGTAAGCAGCGTCGGCACATTGCTGAGGTGAACATTCAGCTGTGCTTCCCGGAGAAAACTCAAGCCGAGCGTCAGGCGCTGGTGCGGCAGATTTTTATCGACAACGGCATTGGCCTAATGGAAACCATGATGGCCTGGTTCCGCCAGCCAGACTATTTGCTGTCGCGCACCGATTTTCATGGTTTTGAGCAGGTCACCGAGCAGCTGCAACAAGGCCGTGGTGTCATGCTGCTCGGGGCACATTACAGCATGCTGGATCTGGCTGGCGCCTTGGTGTCGAATGTTCAGCCGGTCAACGTCAGTTATCGGCCGCAAGATAACCCGGTGATGAACTATGTGATGGAGCGCGGCAGAGCACGACTGTACGATCGTTGTTTTACCCGCAAAGATATTCGCGGCTTTATTCGCACGCTGAAGCAAGGTGAAGTGCTGTGGTACGCGCAGGACCAGGATTTTGGCCGCAAAAATAGCGTGTTTGTCGATTTCTTTGGTATGCCGGCCGCCACTATTACCGCGACCTCACGCATTGCCAAAGCAGGCAATGCGGTGGTGATGCCGATCACCTACTTTCGCAAGCAGGACAACTCTGGTTACGACATTACTGTGCATGCGCCGTTGGATATTCCCAGTGGCGACGACGCCACCGATGCCCGCATGGCCAATGCGTTTTTAGAGCAGCAATTAAGGCAACATCCGAGTCAGTATTTATGGCTGCACAAGCGCTTTAAAACACGCCCGGATAAGCGTGAGAAAAAAGGCCTGTTGTATCAGCGCTGAATGGGTGCAGTGGTCGATTAATCGACCACTTCCATCAAAATCATTTGTCCTTCACCGTACTCGACCGAGCCAACGCGCAGGTCGAGGCGTTTATCTCCAGTGCTGTCGCCCAGTTTTTCCAGCCGATCAAACGGTTTGGGAATCAGATGTACGCCTTTTAAATCCAAATCTTGTTTATGAGATGGGTCATAAAACAAAGCGCCGGTGAGTTTCATTAGGCGTTTGATGTTGTCCAGCAAGTGGCGGTCCAGCATTTTCTCCTGCAAACACTGCTGCAGAATGCTTTTATCCGCGCCTTCATAGGAGCAGCCGAGTATCGCGGCTGCGCGCAAATCCAAAATGCAGACTGCTTTGATCACCGCTTGGTCATGGTCGCAAAACAAGCTTACGACATAGGGCAGATGTCGATAATCGATGCTGCGCATGTCGGTAGGTTCGAGCACAATTGGGTTGTGGCAAACCCCATTGATGACGGTGGTGAGGGCGCTGAGCGCGGGCAAATGCAAGTCGTAGGTGGTTTTGTCCTCTTGCTGACGAGACAGGATTTCTTCACCTTCAATCGAACCTTGAATAATCGGCACCAGAGCGCGCTGAAATTCATCCATTTCGAAGGGTTTGTGCAGCACAAACAAGGCGCCGGCATCGCGTGCTTCCTGAATACGCTCAGGGCTGGTTTCGGTGGTCACCAAGCCAAAGCGAATGCCCAGCATTTGGCGATTGCACTCCTGCATTAAATCCAGGCCACTCATATTGGGCATGTGCCAGTCGGTGATCACCAAGTCTGGCTCCCAGGTGCGAATGGTATCCAGGGCTTCACTGCCGTCACTGGCGAGTCGGAACTCGATATCGGCGTAGCCGGCTTTTTCCAGTGAACGGCGAATGATGGTTTGCATTGCCGGGCTGTCGTCAACAATCAGAAATTTCATGCGGCCTCCTGTCACTGCCGCCAGTATAGAACAGCTTGACGTCTGCCAGCGGCAGGTCACTATGTAGACAATGGCAATACGTGGGTGAACTATGACGCTTTACGGTTGGCTGGCACTGGGCCAGGTAGGGATTTTCTGGTTAGCAACCTTGGTTGCATTGGTATCGGTATGGCGCTGGAAGCAAGCGCAGCTGTCGGAGTTGATGCAGGCCAATGATCATTTACTGCAGCAATTGCAGCAGCAGCAACAGCACATTGATGACAGCACCGAGCAGCAGCAGCGTGTTGGCAGTGCGCTGGATGACGTGTGTGAAGAGCTTAGCCAGCTCGGCCAAGCCGACGTCAGCTTGGAGGAATGGGAGCAAATGCAAGCCTTGATGGCGCAGCAGAAAGCCGCCTTCAACGATTATCTTGCCAGCGAGGAGCAAGATAAAACTGAGCTGCAAAAAAAGCTGGATGACATCAGCAAAGCTTATGACAAAGCGCAAAAGCTATTAGACAAATACCAGACCACTCAACAAAACATGACCGAATCGGCCCGCCAGTTAAAACAAAAGGTGAGCCGTTTGAGCCGTGAGGTTCAGTCGTTAAAAACTCTCAAAGTTACCAGCGATCGATTGCAGCGCGACAAACAGCGTTTGCAGGAAAAAGTCGAAGCGCTGAAACAACAATACCAGGAAGAAAAACTGCTGAACCGCAACTTATCTGAGGAGCTCAAACTCAGCTTTCGCGCTTCAGAGGTGAAAGAAATTCGCGATGAGTTGAATCATGCCGAAGAGTCATTGAAACGCACGTTAGCGGAAAAAGAATTTATTGAACGTCACTTTCTGGAGTTAGCCGAACAGGGCGACATCGACGAGCTACGGGAGCAGTTAGACCGCAAACAACGCGAAGTGCAATTCTTGGAGCAAGCCGTATTGGATATGGATTCAGACCAGCAGCCAACCAACGACGAGTAGCTAAACCGTGGTCATGCCAGTGACTTGGCGAAAGGTCTCTTGCAGCACTTGCACATCGTTGGCGGCGCGATGGCGATGAAACGGTTGCTGCTGCCACAGCTGCTGCTTGGTGTCGTGCCAGGCTTCCATTTGTTCGGGGGTTAGCAGTTTATTGATGGTCTCAATGCGAAAGCGCTGCACCAGCTCGGCTTCATCGAACAGGCGTCCGACCCAGCTCGAGTCAAAGCTCCAGGCATCGGAATAGAGTGTTTTACCGTGCAGCAGTTCATTCAATCGCAGCGCTACTTCGCGCACACTCAGCCCTTCGGCGACCAGTAAATCGCGACTGATGCCGTGGATTTGCTCGGCTTCATCGCTCCAATGTAACCAGGTTGCGGCCGGGCGAATCAAAAAACTGTGTGCAACCCGATCTTCCAAGGCAAAGCCCACTTCGATGGGGTAGCTGCCACGGCCAAAGCCGGAGGCCTCTAAATCTATGATTGCCGGAAGCTGCTGTGACACGCCCGTTCGCCCTTTGTTGTTATTTGTCACCAGTGTGGCTCATCCACCGGCGCTATTCTAGGGCTCCGCGGCAGATCAAACTATAGGTAAGTCTAAAACTTGGACAAAGGTGCCACGCGCATGACTTCGGCCAGGGTGGTTAAGCCTGCCGCAACTTTGTGTGCACCGCTTAAGCGCAGGCTGTGCATGCCTTCTTTCATCGCCGCCTGGCGCAGCTTGAGAAGATCGGTGTTGTCGTCGATTTGGACCATCAAGTTGTCGGATAACGGCATGACTTCATAAATGCCCATTCGTCCCATATAGCCGGTGTCGCGGCACTCCAGACAACCTTTGGGGGCATAGACTTTGTCGGGGGTTTTCACCAACCAAGGCTTGGTTAATTGCTTCCAGGCGTCTTCATCAACGGGTTGGGCAGTTTTGCAGTGCGGGCATAAGGTACGCACCAGACGCTGAGCCATGACGCCTAATACGCTGGAGCGAATCAAATAGGGTGGTAGGCCCAGTTCTAACAAGCGTGTGATGGCGCTGGGGGCGTCGTTGGTGTGCAGGGTGGATAACACCAAGTGGCCGGTCAGTGCTGCTTGCACGGCAATTTCGGCGGTTTCTAAATCGCGCACCTCACCCACCATGATGATGTCTGGGTCTTGGCGCAGCAGCGCACGCACACCGCTGGCAAAATCCAGCTCAATGTTGTGTTGCACCTGCATTTGGTTAAACGCTGGCTCAACCATTTCAATCGGGTCTTCGATGGTGGAGACATTGACCTCGGGCGTCGCCAGTTGCTTCAGGGTCGAATACAGGGTGGTGGTTTTACCCGAGCCAGTAGGGCCTGTGACAAACACGATGCCGTGGTTGTTTTCGGTCATGGCGTGCCAGCGGCGGTTATCTTCGCGGCTAAAGCCCAGCTCCGAAAACGAGCGCACCAACACTTGCGGATCAAACACCCGCATCACCAGTTTTTCTCCGAACGCTGTGGGCAAGGTGGATAAACGCAGTTCAACTTCGCCGCCGGCGGGGGTTTTGGTTTTTAGCCGGCCATCTTGCGGTTTGCGCTTCTCGGCAATGTTCATGCGCCCTAACGATTTAATCCGCGCGACCACGGCCATGGCAACCTGGGCGGGCAGCTCGTATACCGTGTGCAGCACGCCATCAATGCGAAAACGCACATGGCCTATTTCCCGGCGAGGTTCCAGGTGAATATCGCTGGCGCGCTGATCAAAGGCGTATTGCAGCAGCCAGTCAACAATGTTGACGATGTGTTCGTCGTTGGCATCCGGGGCGCGGGCCTTGCCAAGCTCCAGCATGGACTCCAGGTTTTGCACACCGCTGGCGCCTTTGTGGGCCTGGCGTGCGCGGCTGACCGAGTTGGCAAGCTGGTAAAACTCGACGCGGTGGCGCTCGATATCACTTGGTGGCGTCAGAACTCGACTGACCTGACGGCGGCTGACGTGCTCGATGTTGCTGATCCAGCCATACACCTCGGGCTCTGCACAGGCGACGACGACCTCATCTTGGGTCACTTTAACGGGCAAGATGCGATGGCGCTCAGCAAAGGCATAAGACATCACCTCGGTCACCGTAGCAACGTCTACCTCAAGCGGGTCGATATGGTAATAAGGGAGTTTGTGGCGCTCTGCCAACCACTCCGTGAGGGCGCCTTCTGTCAGCAGTTTTTTACTGCGCTGATCCGAGAAGCTCTGACGGGCGATTAAGGTTAGCGGGTGCAGGTCACCTTCGTCGCTGTTGCGGCGGATGGACAAACCGGCCTGGTAGTCCTCATCCGCCAAAATGCCGTCGCGCCGCAAATCCTCAATCAGTGTTGATAACGTGGTAAAGCGGTCAGCCTGAGCCTGCATGGTTGCCTGCCGTGTCAGTGTGGGGTCAGAGTTGCGGTCTCAACTGCAGCAAACGTGAGTTCAGCTCCAGCGGCACGTATTGGGCAAACTCGTCGCGCAAGGTGGCGCTGTTTTCACCCAACTCAGCCTCCGGGCGTCGACATACCTGCAACAGTGTGGTGCCGGCCAGCATATCAGACAGCAAGCGCAGTCGGGTGCGGTGTTGCTGTGCCGCCGTGCCTTCTAAGCAGTCGTCGTGCTGCAAGCTGTGCCGACATAAGTACAACTGACGCAAACGGGCATACTGCACCTGACGGTCGGCCCATTGCTCAGCACTGACGTCGCCCGGTGCGTGTAAGATCAGCTCTGCTTCGTCGCGCCAAATGCGTTGAATACGCTGCAAGGCGCTTTCCTGACTGGCTTCGAGCGGCAGGTTTTGTACTTGCTGAACGATGGCGAGCAGCGCTGCTGATAGTTGGCCGTCGGCACGAATCTGCGCCGCTTGCTGGCGAAACGCGGCATACAAGTCTGACGCACCGCTAAAGCGACCTGCTGTGACCAGGGCCGACAAGTGCGCCAACGGCTTTTCAAATGGGTTCAACAGTTCGCGCAGCACCTTGCTGTCGCGCCGCTTCAGCACTTTGCTGCTGAGTACCGGCAGTTGCTTCAATGCGTGCCAGTGCTGCCACGCTTCTAAGCCAGCTTGGCTGTCGCCGTGCCACAGGGCCAGCTCCAATGAGCGTTGCAGGCCAATGGCCGCTTGTTGCAGCCATTGCTGCAGGGCCTCAGACGTCGAGCTGTCTGGGTGAATACTGTGCTCCGGCTGCCAGCCGCGGTGCAGCTGTGCCAAGCGGTAGCCTTGCTCGGCTTTGCTGATGTCGCTCAGCCACAAAGGACATTGTTCTGCGAGCCGGTTCGCCAGTTGCCATAAATCACTGGTGGTGCCGAGTTTGAGCTCCAGCTCGATTTCGCATAGCGGCTGTTGATGGTCGCCAGCATCGATCATGCCTTCATCGATCACGACCTCAATCTGGCTGTCTGGTTGCTCCCACCACCAGACATGGCGTTCAAAGTCGGTACGAAAAACGCGGGTGAGATCGTCGCAATCAAGGTCCTCGGGAAGCTCCGCTTGGACTTCCTCGTCTTGCAGCAGTGCTGGATCAAACTGGTCGCTGTCGATGGGCCAGTTCCACTCGCGCCGATGGGGAATGCCATCTTGCAGTTGGCCGGCTGTTTTCAGTGTTTGCTCATAGCTGCCGCTGCTGGTCTTGCGGACGCGCAAAGCACAGCGCTGCTGCGCCAGATCGCTGGCGGCGGTGTCGAAGTATTGATTGCTCAGATGTTGGCCATCCTGGCGCCGAGCATAATGGTCGAGGTAGCTGGTCAGCGTGGCTAAGTGCTCTGGCTGCAGCCTAAGTTTGAGTTCGATTTCTGTGGTCATAGCGCTATGTTAAGCCTCCGCTGCTCAGTTTGGAATGACAAAAGCATTTGCACAAACCGGTGGGAAAGAAAACAATGTCCGCAAACGCAAAGTAACGGCCTGCCTGTGACTGAAAACGCATCCATTCCACCCTATGTGCACTGGTTTCGCCAGTCCTCACCCTACATTAATGCGCATCGCGATAAGACCTTTGTCATCATGCTGGAGGGCGATGCCCTGGCCGATGAGCATTTTACTGATCTCGTGCATGACCTAGCGCTACTGAACAGCTTTGGCGTTAGGCTGGTACTTGTGCAT
The DNA here is from genome assembly GCA_965233665.1 of Bacterioplanes sp. Lineage (GTDB taxonomy): Bacteria > Pseudomonadota > Gammaproteobacteria > Pseudomonadales > Oceanobacteraceae > Bacterioplanes. The sequence goes on from CBDDTG010000069.1 coordinate 141,304, forward strand.
GGCGCTCGACCGCAGATTGACCGTGCGCTGCAGCGCCTGAACATTCGCAGCCGCTTCGAAAACGGTGTGCGCATTACCGACTCACAGGCACTGGAGGCCGTCAAAGCGGCGGTCGGCATTGTCAAAGCCGACATCGAATCGCGCTTGTCACTGGGCTTGCCCGATTCACCGATGCACGGCGCTGGCATACGAGTGGTGAGCGGCAACTTTGTCACAGCCAAGCCGATGGGCGTGCTGGATGGCATTGATTACCAACATACCGGTGAAGTACGCCGGGTGGATCATCAGGCGATTCGCGATCTGCAGCAGCAGCGCAATATCGTATTGCTGTCGTCGACGGGCTACTCACCGGCAGGGGATGTGTTCAACCTCACCGCCGAGGACGTCGCCTTGCATGCGGCGGTGAGTCTGCGCGCCGATAAGTTGATCTTATTGTCGACTGATCAGGGCATCTGTAACCCGCAGGGCGAGTTGTTGCGTGAGCTGACCTGCCGGCAATTAGAACAATGCCTAGATGAACTGCCAGCACTGCGGCGCCAGCTCAGTCAGACGGCAATTCGCGCCGTTCGCCAAGGGGTGCCGCGGGTGCACATGATTGCTCACAACGTCAACGGCGCCTTGTTGCAGGAGCTGTTCACGCGTGAAGGCGGTGGCACCATGATTACCCGCGAGCCTTATGACCAGTTACGCCCAGCGCGCACTGAGGATGTCAGCGGCATTCTTAAATTACTGCAGCCGTTGGAAGAGGACGGCACCCTGGTCAAGCGCTCGCGCGAGCTTTTGGAAACCGAACTACAGCGTTTCTATGTGATTGAGCGCGATGGTTTGATTACCGCTTGTGCTGCCTTGCACCCATACTCTGAGACCGATGCCGAGCTGGCTTGCGTCGCTGTGCATCCGGACTACCGCGGCAGCCAGCGCGGCCAGCGGTTGTTACAGCAGGTGGCGGACGAAGCCAGACGACGCGGGTTTGTGCGCTTGTTTGTGCTGACCACACGCACGGCTCACTGGTTTGTGGAGCAGGGCTTTGTCCCAGGCGATGTCGACGCATTGCCGCCGGCACGGCGCCAGCTGTATAACTTTCAGCGCAACTCTAAGGTGTTCTTCTTCGCGCTTTAGCGCTAGGCAGAGTTGTCGCTGGTAGCCGGATACAGTAGTTTGCCGATAACAACGATAATAAAGAGCACCCCCCCATGTTTGAGGCATTAACCCAGATCGGCCTGCCCATTGCGCTGATTTTGATTATGGCTGGCGTTGGCATGAGCCTAACTCCCGCTGATTTTCGCCGAGTTGCACAAGAGCCCAAAGGCTTCTTTCTAGGCGCTGCTTGTCAGCTGTTGATTTTGCCGCTGGTTGCCATGGCGCTGATTGCGCTGACTGGGTTAAGCGGCGAGCTGGCCATCGGGTTGTTTATCCTGGCACTGTGCCCAGGTGGCGTGACCTCCAACCTATACACCTACTTGGCGCGCGGCGATGTGGGCCTATCGGTATCGCTGACGGCGGTGCTGGGATTTATCACGCCTTTTACCATTCCGCTGCTAGGTGCCTGGGCCATTGGCTTTTATGGCGATGGCAGCAAGTCGTTTGCGCTGCCACTGCTGAGCACTTGGGCCAAGCTCATCGTCATTACCGTATTACCGGTGTTAATCGGCATGGCGCTGCGAGCTAAGTGGCCAGCCTTTGCCGCGCGCACTGAAAGAGGGTTGAGCGCTTTTTCCATGATCGTGCTGGTGCTGTTGGTGATCAGCATTGGCATTAATTTGGGCCCTAAGCTCTTAGACTTTGTGGTGCAAGCAGGGCCGACTGCGATATTGCTTAACCTGATCACCATGGCGCTTGGCTACGGCTTGGGCAACTGGCTACTGCACCGCGAAGAGCAAGCGCGTACCATTTGCCTGGAGGTGGGGCTGCAAAATGGCACGCTGGCGTTGTTGATCACCACAGGTTTGCTGCAGAGCAGTGAAATGTCGATCGCCCCCAGTGTGTACAGCATTTTAATGTTCGTATCGGCCACGCTGGTGGCCATGTGGTGGCGCCGGCGTCAGCCGCTGAGCACTTGTGCCAATTTGAACAGCTAGCGAGCGGAATCGACTGCAATTGGCGTAAATAGTTCCTTGTAACCGTACGAACGTAACAAAAAATAACGATTATTCGTCGGAAATGACCAAATACTCATGCGTCCTTAGGTAGAATCGCGCCTCCTGCCTAAGGAGGACTCGCATGCGAACTCATTTGTACACTGCCATTACCTGTGCCGCACTGAGCACAGGCGCCGTATCAGTACAGGCTGACGACAGCCTGAATGTATACGGCTTCGTCAATATCGGTGCCTATTATCTGGATGAAGAAGACATCACCATTGAGTCTTATGAGGCCGATGATGCCCGCTTCTTTGAACGCGATACCATGATGGGCTTGCAGGTGAGCAAGCGTATCAGCGATGCCACCAGTGCGACCGTGCAAATGACGGCGCGTGGTGAGGAGGATTTTGCCGTAAAAACCTCCTTGGCGTTTGTTAGTCATGCCATTAATGACAGCACAGACTTCCGCTTTGGTCGTCTGCGTATTCCGTTCTTCTACTATTCCGAATTCCTCGACGTTGGCTACGCCTATAACTGGGTTCGCCCCACATGGGACGTATATGGCATTCCGTTTGCCGATTACGACGGTGCCGACTTAGTTAAGCGTTTCAGCTTCGATACCTTTGATGGTCAGTTGCAGCTGAACTATGGTCGCCGCGACAAGCCCATTACTTTGTTCGGTGCGGAATACGAGACTGAGCTGAACAACTTCGCCGGTATTACCTTGAACCTATATAAAGGCAATTTTGGTTTCCGTGCCGGTGCTCAGCAAACCGAAATGAACCTCGACAGTGAAGCCGATATGGCGACTCTGGGTGCCATCCTGCAAGGTCAAGACCCGCAAGTTGCACTGGGCGAGCTGGCGGCCTCGGGCGCGCGTCGTATTGATGTCGCGCAAACGGCTGCGGCGGTATTAACCGCGGGTTCCAGCAAAAGCACCCAAGAAGCGTTTAACTTCGACGAAAAAGACGCCAACTACTACAACTTGGCGGTGAACTGGGATAACGGCAACTGGAGCGCGATGGCTGAAACCGCCATCATCGAGTTCGAGTCTGGCCTATACGTGGATAACTTCGCTTGGTTGGCCAGTGTTGCTAAGCGCTTTGGTCCAGCCACCGTGCACGCTACCTACTCCACCTCAAAAGACCAGGTAGACAGTGGCGATGTTGGTGATATTCAAGAAGCGCTGAAGCTGCAAGGTGAAGATGAAACCTACACCTTGGGCGTGCGTTACGACTTGGATGAGGCCACCGCTTTCAAATTTGAAGCGAGCCACCATAACGAAATGGAAAACCAGGGCGAGCCTGGTACCAGCGGTAATCTCTACCGCATGGCCTTGCAACTGGTATTTTAAGGAGCCCGATGATGAAGCGTATTCAAGCTCTCGCCGCGGCTGCGGCCATGTCGCTGGCCAGTTCTGTATGGGCTGATGTAGCGGTAATCGTGAACGTCAAAAACCAAAACACTTACACCGGGGTCGAGCAGGATTTGATCCAGCGCATTTACCTGGGTAAGGCCAGCCAGTTTCCAGACGGCACCAAAGCAACACCGTACGACCTCAGCAAAGGGGATGCGTCACGCCAGTTGTTTGTGCAAGAAGTGATTGGTAAAACGCCATCACAGTTGCATGCTTACTGGTCTCGCCGTATCTTCTCGGGCAAACAACAACCACCGCGCACTCTCGATGACGCCGAGGCCATGAAAGCCGCCGTTGCGGCCGACGAAAGTGCCATTGGCTACATCAAGTCCACGGCTGTGGATGCCAGCGTAGCGGTGCTGTTTACCATCGAGGATTGAGACCTCCCCCCGCGCGTGCGGGGGCGCTAAGTAGAGAGGAACACAGATGACGACGCGATTACTGTGCGCTGCCCTGATGCTGGGCTTATGGCTTCCCAACAGCTATGCCCAGCTCGTTCTTAATGGCAGTGCCAGTTATCAGCGTCTGACTCAGGACGTGTATGTCGGCGGTTTGTATTTGTCACAAACCAGCAGCGATGCCGACTTTATCCGCAGCGCCACCACCGCCAAGCGCATGCGCCTGGTGGTGGTCGCCAATCGCTGGTCGCCACGCCGTTGGCAGCAGATGTGGCAAAACAACATCTCCATCAACAACGAAAACCTCAGCCAAGCCAAAGATGTGCAAAAAGCACTGATGGAACTCACCCAGCTACTGCGCGCCGATCTAGTCAAAGGCGATGAGCTGGTGATTGATTATCAGCCTGGCGGTGATACACGCATCTATCTTAACCAGCAGCTCGCATTAACGGCCGCCGGCAGTGAACTGTTTAACTTCTTAGTGAACACCTGGATTGGCCCCTTGCCACCGTCACGCGATTTTCGCGATCGCATGCTAGGCAAAGTCAATGACGAGCGCAGCGCTCAGTGGCGCCAAGTGCTTGCCGAACATAAAACTCCGCCCCAGCGCATTGGCCTTTACGAAAGCTGGTTGCAGCAAGAGCGCCAGCAGCGCTTAGCACAGCAACGCGCAGCAGAAGAAGCCCGCCGCCGCGAGGCTGAACGCCAGGCGCAGTTGGAAGCCGAGCGAAAAGCCAAAGAGCAGGCAGAAAAAGCCCGCCTTGAAGCCGAACGTCAGGCGCGCCTAGCCGCAGAACGTCAAGCGCGTGAAGAAGCGGAGCGGCAAGCACGGTTAGCCGCCGAGCGTCAGGCGCAAGCAGCCGAACCTGATATTCAACCTGTCACGCCATCAGTTGAAGCGAGCAAGGCCAAGCCACAGCCGACCGCAGAGCAACTGCAACAACAGCAAAGCTACTATGCCGCGTTGCTGCAATGGCGCTTGCAGGAGGCTGTCAATAAAGAAGTGAGCTACCCAGCCTGGGCACGTCAGTTTGAGCAAGAAGGGCTGATACAAGCCAGTGTGACCTTGCAGCGCGGTGGCGACATTGCTGCATTGCAAATCGCCGACAACAATGCCCACAAGCTCCTGGTCAGCGAGCTGCAGCGTGCGGTGCAAGCGGTGGCGGCAGACGTGTCGATACCCGATGAGTTGCAAGGTGACGCTTGGCCACTGCTGCTGCGTTATCGCTTTCAGTTGGCGGATGCAGCACTATTGCCAAATCCACAGCCACAAAGGCCCAGCAGCCTAGGCCCGGAGCAAAACAGCGAGCCCAGCGTATCGCTGGAGGATTATCGCCAGAGTGTCGTCGCTGCCGTAAAAGCGGGCATTCGCTATCCGAAAGCGGCGCAAATTCTGAAAAAGCAGGGGCGGGTGATCGTCGAGCTAACCTTGGCGGCAGATGGCAGCCTTGCCAATGCCAACCTACAGCAAGCCAGTGCTCATCGTGAGCTCAATCAGGCGGTGCTGTCAGCCGTGGATGCTGCCGCACCGTTCGATTCTTTACCTCCAGCAGCCGGTGGTGAGTTACGCGTCACAGTGGAGCACAGCTTCCGGCCGTAATCGTTTGACAGAGCCCCGGGGGCTTCTGTTACCGTCGATGAAAAATGATCAAGGATCTTTTCATGTCGATACGCCCACTTACACTGGCTGCTCTGACAGCCGCCGCTTTACTGACGTCCCCTGCTTTCGCCGCCGAAGGCGAAACGGCCGCTGATAGCACTCAGGCACAGCAGCAACAACCGCAAATGACCGCCGGTCAGGCACTGCAGCAGCTGCAACGTCAAATTCAGCAATTGGGTCAAAAACTGCAAGGCATTCAACAAAAAGCACTGACAGAAAACCCAGAGCTGCAAGAACAGCAAGATGACTTCGCCGACATGGTGGAGAAAAAAATGGCCGAGCTTGGTGTGAACGCTGAGCAAACTCGCGAAAAGCTAGAAAAAATCGCCAAAGACGCGCAGGAAAAGGCTGAAAACCTGACCGAAGAACAGCGTCAGGCCATGCAAAAAGAGTACACCGAGCAACGCACCGCGCTGCAGCAAGCACAGCAAAAGGTCATGCAAATGGAAGAGGTGCAGGCCGCCGGTGATGCCCTCAGCAAAGCGCTGGTCGACGGCATGAAGACCGTTGACGAAAGCAGTGAGCAATTGCTGGCGCAACTGAACCAGGCACAAGCGCAATATCAAGCCATTATGCAGCAGGTGATGCAGCAGCGTGCCGCTCAGCAACAGCAGCAACAACAGCAAGCTGCGAGTGAATAACGCCTACCAAGGCAATGGCTCGGCTACCTCGGCCCAGCGTTGTTGCTGGTCGATGGTAGCCAAGTCATCCGCCAAGCGCTGGCACTGATCCAGCGCCGTTTGCCAGCGGCCACGGCGCGTGGCGTAATCTGGGTATTGGTAAAAGTCATCCAAATCTGGAATGCGCCCGCCGGGCAGTTCGGCGGCAAATTCCCATGAGGGCGTGATCATCACAGTGCGCCGATAATGCACTGCCGACGCCCGCCGCCAGGGTAGTTTCTTATCAAACCATCCTCCTTTGGGGGCTCGCGCAAAATAATGCGGATACAGCACCAAGCCGTGCTGTGGCCACACAGGTAAATCAAATTGATAGTCGGTAATGCCGCCATCACGATAGGTGCCACGCGGTGCCCCTGGGATGTCTTTAACGCCAGCAATCACCAACGGAATCGCGCCGGTAGCGAGTAAGGCCGATTCCAAGTTGTGCTGATTTAGCACCACCCGCTGCGCGGGCAAATGTGGAAAGTGATTGATGGGTGGCGCTTCCGGGTGATGAAACAGGGTGCGTTGTAACCACGGGCGCATGGCGCTGCGAGCAATGGCATTAGCGCCCATCGCCGCCAGCAGCCCCAGACTTTGCAGTGGCTTAGCATCAAACCGGGCCAGTCCACGACAGCGTGTGGCCAGGGTGTGATAGCGCATCACGGCATGATTGGCGATCTCGGCTGCGCCATGGCTGCCCAGTACTTCCGTCAGAATGTTCTGACAACCGGCAGCGACTTCGGCGGCGCTGGGTTCGGGTGAATACTGTTGGCTGATGTAGGCTTCTTGAAAACGGGCATGAGCGGCCAGTGGGTCTTGCTGAGCAAAGCAGGCCAGGCGCCAAGCCCCCGCCGACGTGCCGAGCAAATGCAGAGGTCGTTGTCGCTGCGCAAACCACTCACTCAGCCAGTAGCGGTCCATGGCCGCCAGAGTGAGCCACTTAGGGCCGCCTGAGGCGCCCAGCACCATGTCGATATCGTCGGCCTTGAGGCCATGCTGGCGTATGTGCGCCAGCGCTTCGCTGCCAGCGTATACTTTTAGAGCAAATGCCATGTCGTCCTCATACCTTGCGTGAGTGGCTGTTGTACCTTGCTTCTTGGCTGACGACCAGAGGCAAAGATGCCGCCCGCCGGCAACTTCACCCGGCACTTCAGGCTCAGCAATCCTGCGGTGACCAGCGCTGAAAATCGTCTTCATCCAGCGCATCCGCTTCTTCATGAATAAAGCAATGATCACCGACGCGGACAAAAGAGCGATTGGCGCCGGGCAATGGCCGGCGTTGAATGACGTTGGTCGCCGATTTAGCTCCTGGCGGCTGATCACGCACGTGCTGTAGGGCACGACGCAAGCGAGGGTCAAAGATATCGCTGTCAGGCACTGGGGTTGGTGTGGGAGGTGACCACTTGTGTAGCGTTGGCAGCGACCACTGCAATGGAGGCGTTTGTTGCTGGCTGTGTTGGCCTGCCTTCGATGCGCTAGGAGTCGGCTGTTCTGTTGCAGTGCCAGCAGGAGTCTGGTGTTTTTGGGTGCTCGGCTGCTTGGCTATTTGGGAAGCGGTGGCGGAGAGGGCTGGTGGAGCAGATGGTGAGGAGCGCAGCGTTAAGCTTAACGTTGTCGCTCCACCACGAATGTGGCCCGCTGACTGCGGCCAAAGCAGGATGATGACCAGATGCACCAGAAGTGATCCACATAATGCCAGTCGCACCCGTACCTCCCTAAAGGAGGCTTAGAGTAAGCATTGGGCTACGGGTTCAACGCCGCTGATACACCACAAAGCTGTAATCGTAAGGGTTGGGGCCTTCGGCATTGAAATCTTCGCGTGCGACGTCCTGCCACTCCTCGGCGTTGTATTCAGGAAAGAAGGCATCACCTTCGACGTCAGCGTGCACTTCGGTGATGTACATGCGGTCTACTAATGGCAGCGCCAGAGCGTAAATCTCGGCACCGCCAATGATCATGGCTTCGTCTTGGCCATTGATGAGCATTACCTGCTCTGCCAGTTCGCGAGCGGCTTCTAGGCTGCTGACCACACGCACGCTGTCGTTGGCATTAGCTGGCTGATAGTCAGCCTGGCGGGTAATCACAATGTTGGTACGGCCGGGTAGCGGTTTGCCGATGCTGTCGTAGGTTTTACGGCCCATGATGATGGGCTTGCCCAGCGTGACCTGCTTGAAATACTTGAGGTCATTAGGCAAGTACCAGGGCAGGTTGTTATTGCGGCCGATGGTGCGATTACGGGCTTTGGCGACTATCAGGGCAAGTGACACAGGGACTCTCAGCAGTGATAAATGGGCCGCTATGATAGCGTTAGCGGCAGCGTGCTACCAAACCGGGTATGTCCGCGGCACTGGCTGGACGTGAGAAGTAGTAGCCTTGATAAAGATCGCAGCCCAGCAAATGCAATATCTCCAGCACTTCCACGTCTTCAACGCCTTCAGCGATGACCTTCAGCCCTAGGTTATGGGCCAAGTTGATGATCGAGTGAGCGATGGCGGCGTCGTCGGCGTTATCAACAATGTCTTTTACAAACATGCGGTCGATTTTTAGCACGTCGATGGGCAGGTTTTTCAGATAAGCCAGCGAGGAATAGCCTGTGCCGAAGTCGTCGATGGCAATGCCAATGCCCAGCTGGCGCAGACGAGACAGCAGCTCGGCATTTTGCTCGACGCTGGTCATCAACATGCTTTCGGTGATTTCCAGGGTCAGGTTGGCGGCTGGCAAACCGCTTTCTTCTAGCGCTTCGCCAATGATGGCTTCTAGGTTGTCTTGGCGAAACTGACGCGGTGATAAGTTCACCGATACTTTGCTATTGGCGGGCACGGCGCCTTGTTTGAGCCAGCTTTGGTATTGCTGACAGGCGTGGCGAATGGCCCACTCACCAAAGGGCTCGATCAGGCCGGTGTCTTCTAAAACAGGGATAAACACCGCCGGTGGCACCGTGCCCAAAGTGGCGTGCTGCCAACGCATTAAGGCTTCGACGCCAGCGAAATGGCGATTTTCGACCTGCACCTGGGGCTGATACACCAAATACAGCTCGTCACGCTCCAGCGCGTGGTGCAGAGAACTTTCTAACCCGGCTCTGACGCTGGCGATGGGAGAGGGCTGCTCTTCGTACAGTTGGCTGCGTTGGCGGCCTTGCTGCTTGGCCTGGTGCAAGGCCAGCTCCGCCCGGCGCACCAATTGGCCGGCATCAAACCCCACTCGATTGGCCAGCTCCATGCCAATACTGGCACTGACGAAGACTTCTTCCTCGCCCAGTTCAATGGGTAGATGAATACGGCTGCGCAGCTTGTCCGCCACCAAGCGGGCGATATCCGCGCTGTTAATGTTATCCAGCAGTATTGCAAAGCTGTTGCCGGCCAAGCGCGCTAAGGTGTCGGCTCGACGCACGCATTGCTGCAACCTTTGGGCGACAATTTGCAGCACTTGATCGCCGCCATCGTGACCAAGGATCTCATTCACGATGCGAAAGCGATCGAGGTCGATAAACAGCAACACCAACCCACGCTGGCGGCGCTGGCACTGGGCCAAACTGTAATCGAGGCGATCTTGAAACAGGGTACGGTTAGCCAGCCCGGTGAGGCTGTCGTAGTGGGAGCTGCGTTGCAGCTGTAACTCATGCTGTTTGCGGGCATTGGCCAGCGCCAGGGATTCATCCAGTTGCCAGCCAGTGTCGGGTGAGACCACTACTTCTTGCACGCCGAGGTCAATGAGCTCAATGGCAATGTTCGCGCCGCAAGGCTCTTGCAACAACACCAGCACCGGTGCTTCGGGTAAGGTCAGCTGTAAACGCTCTAGCAAATCACGCAGGCGCTGATCGTAGCGTTGCGCGGCCAAGGCGATGGCGTTTTCTTGGTCGTCCAGCCAGGCACTGCTCAAATGCGCAAAATTATCGCAGGCAATTAGTCGAGCTTCGCCCCGCGAACACCGCTGCCAAAACATCAGAGCGCCATCGTCTAATGCCAGGCAATACAATCCTGCGCTCGCCTGTGCGATGGGATTCGCTTGGGTGGTCATAAGTAGCTACCGCGATACTGGTTCTACCGAAGTATAGCCAGCCGCGGATAGCTCAGACTTTACACCTAGCTCAGCGGGAGGATTGGCAGGTCAGACTGCCACCGGCGCCTTGATATGCGGATGGCTTTGGTACCCCTCGATGACAAAGTCGTCAAAGTGATAATCAAAAATCGACTCGGGCCGACGTGCAATCACCAGTTTTGGCAATGCCAGTGGCTCGCGGGTGAGCTGTAAATCGGCCTGCTCCAAGTGGTTGGCATACAAGTGCACATCGCCACCGGTCCAAACAAAATCACCCACCTCCAAATCGCATTGCTGCGCCACCATGTGCACCAGCAAGGCATAGCTGGCGATGTTGAACGGTACGCCTAGGAAAATATCCGCACTGCGCTGATACAGCTGGCACGACAACTTGCCGTCAGCAACGTAGAACTGAAACATGGCATGACACGGTGGCAGCGCCATGTTGTCGATTTCGCCGACATTCCAGGCATTAACGATCAAGCGACGAGAATCCGGGTTGTTGCGGATTTGCTCCATCAGCTGGCTGATCTGATCTATCTGGCGGCCATCGGCCGCCGGCCAGCTGCGCCACTGCGAGCCATACACAGGCCCTAGGTTGCCATCGGCGTCGGCCCATTCATCCCAAATCGATACGCCGTTTTCTTTCAGATAGGCGATGTTGGTTTCGCCGCTTAAAAACCACAGCAGTTCATGGATGATGGAGCGCAGATGCAGTTTTTTGGTGGTCACCAGCGGAAAGCCCGCGCTTAAATCAAACCGCATCTGATAGCCAAAGCAGCTGTAGGTGCCGGTGCCGGTACGGTCCTCTTTGAAAACACCGTGTTCGCGCACATGGCGCATCAAATCTAGGTACTGTTGCATGACTAAATACTCTGGTGACGACGGCGATAAGCCCAAGCCAATAACAGCAAGCCAGCGACGATCATCGGCAAGCTCAGCAATTGACCGCGACTCATCCAACCAAACAGATCGAAGCCGATGTGTGCATCGGGCTCACGGAAGAATTCGGCAATGGTACGGAAAATCCCGTAGCCGAGCAAAAACGCAGCGCCTACGGCCATGCGTGGTCTTGGCCGGCTGGAGTACCACCACAGCACAATAAACAACAGCAAACCTTCAAGCCCGGCTTGGTAGAGTTGAGAAGGATGGCGAGCGACGTCGTCTGCACGCGGGAACACCATGGCCCAAGGCACGGCTTGCGGGTCTGCTGCACGCCCCCACAGCTCGCCCCCGATAAAGTTACCGATGCGACCAAACATCAAACCAACCGGCACCAAGGGGGCGACAAAGTCACCGACATCGAAAAAGTTCTTCTGATACTTACGGCCAAACCAAGCCACAGCTAGCAATACGCCCAATAAGCCACCGTGAAAAGACATGCCGCCTTCCCACACTCGCAATAGCCACAGCGGGTCATCAAGAAACTGCGAAAAGTTGTAAAACATCACGTAGCCAAAGCGGCCACCAAGAATCACGCCCATGGCGCCGAAAAAGATCAGGTCAGACACTTGTTCGCTGGTCCAGCCTGAGTTCGGTTGGCGTGCGCGATAATTGGCCAAGGCCCAGGCGGTGGCAAAGGCGAGTAAATACATCAGCCCGTACCAGTGAATTTGCAGCGGACCGATGGCAATGGCCACCGGGTCAATATCAGGGTATTTCAACATGCATGCTTCCTTGTCCGATCAGTTCAGTCAGCAGTATCGGTAGTAAATGTGAAGGTTCAGAGCGCATTTAGGTGCCTGTGGTTCAACTCAGCAAAAAGCGCAGCCCGACCACGCACAGCAACAGGGCGAAGGCTTTTTTCAGCTTGTTCTGGTCAAGGCGATGCGCCAAACGTGCCCCTACTTTTGCCATCGGCACGCTGGTCAATACGATGCCCACAATGGCTGGCCAATAAAGAAAGCCGGTACTCCAGCCGGGCAAACCAGGCACCTGCCAGCCGGCCCACACATTGCTCAAGGCGCCCGTGATGGCAATCGGCAAACCACAGGCAGCGGAGCTGGCAACGGCCTGACGCATGGGAATTTGCATCCAGGTCAGATAGGGCACGGTAAAGGTGCCGCCGCCAATGCCAAACCAGGAAGAGCCAAAGCCAATGACACCGCCAGCGCCGACCAAAGCGCCATCGCTGGGCACGTGGCCATCGTGACTGGGGTTGAGGCCGAAAAACATCTTGGCTGCCAACAGCAGCGCGAACACACCGATGATGTTTTGCAATACCGGGCCAGGCACCTGGGTAATCAAAGCCACGCCCAACGCGGTACCGGCGACAATGCCAATGCTTAAACGTGCCACCAGCGGCCAACGCACGGCGCCGTTGCGATGATGCTCCAGCACGGAACTGATGGAGGTAAAGACAATGGTGGCCAAAGACGTGGCCACCGCCATGTGAGTCAGTACATCGGCGCTGATGCCTTGGGTTTCAAAGGTCAGTACCAGCACCGGCACAATGACCATGCCACCGCCGATACCGAACAAACCGGCCAGCAAACCGGCCAAGGCGCCTACCGCCAGGAACAGCAAAAATATCGTCATAGCTCTCGGTGCCGGGAATTCAGGAGGCGGACATTATGCCCATGGATGGCGGTCGCGCCAAACCAGATCAGCTGTGGGTAGGAGTTAGCAGCCGTACGCGCACGCCATCGGCTTCGATCAGCTCGAACACGCGCGGGCGTACGTGTTCAATCCACCATGGGTTATAGACCTGCTCAAACAGCTGTTGTCGATGCGTTTCATCGCGGTAGCGGCGTTGCCAGATGAACCAGTCGACGCCCTGTTCATCCTGCCAATGGCTGGTGAACACGATGTTCATGCCCTGCTGTCGCTGATACGGCAATATGGTGTCGTTCATCAGTTGTAAAAATGCAGTCAGCTTGCCGGGCTTGATTTGATACTCACGTAGCTCAAGCAGGTGATCCATCATGAAAGGGCTCGGTTGGTGTGGTTTAGTTGCGGGTGCGGACGATTTTGGTGACGCCATGCACATGACGTAAACGACGAATCGCGCGAGCCAAATGCTTGCGGCCTTGAATGCTGATGGTCATGTGGGCAACGCTGAGGCGAGCATCGCGCTCCTGGACTGAGAAACTGTCGAGACTGGCGTCGGCTTGATTGACGGCGGCGGCCAGCTCAACGACGGCCCCGCGACGGTTCTCCATGTAGACCTTGAGGTTGACGGAAAACTCAGTGTCGATGTCTTTATCCCAGCTGAGGATGACGCATTTTTCTGGGTTGTCGCGATACTCTTCGACGTTTTTGCAGTGTTCGGTGTGAATCACCAAGCCACGTCCAGAGCTGGCATGGCCAACAATCGGATCGCCTGGAATGGGGCTGCAGCATTTGGCAAAGCTGACCATGAGCCCCTCGGTGCCTTTGATCGCCAACGGCGATTGCTCGTAGGCGTTAAGGTCAACATCGGCATCGCGGTGGGCGACGAGTAAGCGTCGGGCCATTAAAGGCGCCATGCGATTACCGGCGCCAATATCTTCCAGCAGATCTTCCAGGCTGGCCATCTCGGTTTCGCGCAGCACTTGAGCAACGTGTTCTTGGTCAATGTCATCCAATGACTTGCCCAAGCCACTCAAGGCTTTATTCAACAAGCGCTCACCCAGGGCAACGGACTCGCTGCGACGCTGGTTTTTAAGGTAACTGCGAATGTTGGAGCGGGCTTTGCCAGTGACCACAAAGTTGAGCCAAGCCGGATTGGGCTGCGAATTAGGGGCCGTCACGATTTGTACGGTTTGGCCATTTTGCAGCTTGGCGCTCAACGGCGCTAACTGGCGATTGATGCGGCAGGCAATGCAGCGGTTGCCGACATCGGTGTGCACGGCGTAGGCAAAGTCGATGGGGGTAGAGCCTGCGGGCAGGGCGAGAATCTTGCCTTTGGGCGTGAATACGTAAATCTCGTCTGGAAACAGATCGACTTTGACGTGCTCGACAAACTCAATTGGGCTGCCGGCGCTCTTTTGCAACTCCAGCAGGTTTTGCACCCATTGACGGGCACGCTGACTGCCGTTGGCCGGATCAACATCGGATTTATACAACCAATGGGCGGCGATGCCGTGATTGGCCATGGCGTCCATTTCTTCGGTGCGAATCTGGATTTCTACCGGTAAGCCGGCAATGCCAATCAGCGTGGTATGCAACGACTGATAGCCATTGGCTTTGGGAATGGCGATGTAGTCTTTGAAGCGGCCAGGGATCGGCTTGTACAGCGAGTGCATAATGCCTAACAGGCGATAGCAATCGTCAACGGACTGGGCAATCAGACGAAAACCATACACGTCCATAATGTCGGCCAGCGGTTTGCGTTGATCGCGCATCTTGCAATAAATGCTGTAGAGATGCTTTTCACGGCCAACGATGCGAGCCTGCACACCGACTTCTGTGAGGCGGTTACGAATGGCGCCAGAGATGGTGTCGACCATTTCTTTGCGATGGCCGCGGGCGGTACTAACCGCTTTGCGAATCATGTTCGAGCGCATGGGGTAAATGGCTTCGAAACACAGCTCTTCCATTTCTACCCGCACATCATTTAGCCCCAAGCGATTTGCGATGGGGGCGTAAATGTCGAGGGTTTCACGGGCAATGCGACGACGTTTTTCCGGCCGTAAAGAGCCCAGGGTGCGTAAATTGTGCAAGCGGTCAGCGAGTTTCACCAAGATGACGCGAATGTCTTTGGCCATCGCCATGGCCATCTTTTGGAAGTTTTCGGCTTGCTGTTGTTCTTTGTTTTCGAAGTGAATGTGTGTCAGCTTCGACACACCATCGACGAGCTCGGTGACGATGTCGCCAAATTGTGTGGCTAGGGCTTGTTTGGGAATGCCCGTGTCTTCAATCACATCGTGCAGCATCGCGGCCATCAAGCTTTGATGGTCGAGATGCATGTTGGCCAAAATGTTGGCCACCGCCAGTGGATGAATAATGTAAGGTTCGCCACTGCGGCGACGCTGCCCCTCATGTGCCTGTTCGGCGTAATAGTAGGCACGACTGACCTGTTTGATCTGAGCCGGTGTCAGATACTGAGTCAGTCGTTCCGCCAAGGCATCGATGGTGGGCAAGGAGTGGCCGCCTTAGAGCGCTTGTTGACGCTCTGCTTCTTCATGCGCCGCCATGCTGGCTGGCGTCACCAGATCTTCAGCGATTTCACGCAGGGCCAGTACGGTCGGCTTGTCGTTTTCCACCGGTACCAGAGGCTCTGCACCCTGAACTGCGATTTGGCGGGCACGCTTAGTGGCCAGCATGATCAGTTCAAAGCGGTTGTCTACGTTGTTCAGGCAATCTTCAACAGTAACGCGGGCCATAAAAATCCTGTGATTTAATCAAATTCGAAGGGACCTTCTAGTTTATCTGAAATCGGTCTGAAAGAAAGCCTTTTGATTACATAATGTTCAGTGCTGGGGCGGCTATCGCAAGCCCGGGCGCAACCCCTGGCACAGCCGCTGATCCAGTGCTTTCACTTAGTCGTTTAACAATGCCTGCAAGGTCGCTGCGTGGCGCTCTTGCTGGGCCTCCAGCCGATGACGACGGGCGATGACAATGGCTTGTAGCTCTTTTAGGGCATTGTCGAACTCATCGTTAACGATCAAATAGTCATATTCGCCGTAATGGCTCATTTCGCTGCGAGCGTCACGCATGCGGCGAGCAATGGTATCGTCGTCATCTTGACCGCGATTGCTTAAACGCTCGCGCAAGGCGCTGATCGATGGCGGAGCAATAAACACACTGACGGTTTGCGGCATCAAATGGCGCACCTGTTGCGCACCTTGCCAGTCGATTTCGAGAATGACGTCACGACCGGCGGCCAGCTCGCTTTCTACCCAGCGCTGAGAAGTGCCATAGTAGTTATCAAAGACTTGGGCGTGCTCTAAAAACGCACCTTCGCCAATCAGCTGTTCAAACTCGGCCTTGCTGACAAAGTGGTAATCCCGGCCATTTTCTTCACCGGGCCGCGCGGCGCGCGTGGTGTGTGATACCGATACGCCAATGTGTGGCGTACGTTCCAACAGGGCTTTGACCAGGCTGGTTTTGCCAGCGCCGGACGGCGCAGAAAAGACATACAGGGTTCCAATCATGATGATCTCGCTGGGATTGCTCACAGGGGTTAAAAGCGCGCCAGTATATAAAAGCCGCTGGCAAAGCTCACGGAGAAGACAATGAAAGTATGGTGGATATTACTCCCCGTTGCTCTTTGGTAGCTGTGGCCGTTATCGGAGCGCCAGCATCCACCCGGCCAACTGGCGCCTGCTGAACCGGTACAAGCACCGCCAAGCAGCAAGGCAGCGTTTGCCCATGGTGATTTTCAGATCACACCGCTGGCCGATTTTGAGATTACCGCACGGGTACTCGCGCGCGAAAATTATTACTTCGACAGCGAATCTGAACTGGCTAAAACCGATTTGGCCTTAGGCTGGGGAGTGATGTCCGATAGCCAAGTCATTGATGCATTAGAAATTAGCCAAAGCGGTCGCTGGTATCGCTGGCGCACTGAGCAGCTGCCGGTGCCGCGTCGGCAGATTGAAACCTCCAGCGCCAATATGCACATCATCCCGGCCAATGATTGGGTGGCCGATGATCTGGCTGATGTGCGCAAAGGTGACGTGGTCGAAATTCGTGGCCATCTGGTGCGCGCCGACGGCGCCAGTGGCTGGCGCTGGGTGAGCTCACTGACGCGCAACGACACCGGCGATGGGGCCTGCGAAGTGGTGTATGCGCGTGAACTGCGCATTGTCACACCCAACCATTGAACTTGCCCTATTTGAGCCTTGCTAACTGTCAAGGAGGGTAAGTGCGTTGCCCTGTTAATAGCGGACTCTATAAACTGCTTCCGCCTCGCCAGTAGCAAGCAGGCACTTCGCACAGAATTGTTGAGAGGAAGCAACCGTGAAAAAAATGATCAAACTGACTCTAGTGGCGGCCCTGGCTGCCAGCAGTATGGCCGCCGTGGCCGACATCAAACCGTTTGAAGCGGTGGAATACCGCAAAGGCATTTTCAAAGCGGTAAAGTGGCAGTTTGGCCCCATGGGCGACATGGTTAAAGGCAAAGTCGACTATGACGCCGCAGAGTTCAGTCGCCGTGCAGCCAACCTGGCAGCGCTCAGCAAAATGCCATTGGAAGGCTTTCGTCCTGGCACTTATGCCAGTGCTACCTCTGCTTTGCCCAGCATCGAAGACGACTGGCAAACCTTTGCTGACACCATGAGCCAGTTTCAAGACAACACGGCTGCATTAGAGCAGGCTGCCGCCAGCGGCGACATGGGCGAGATTAAACCCGCCTTCATCAAAGTGGCGCGTACCTGCAAATCCTGCCACGACAAGTTCAAAGACTGAGCAAGGCCCAGACACTGAGCGCCGCCGCCGCTATCGCCACAACACCGCGCAGCCACACTCGTGACACAGTGCGGTCGGCTTTAGCGCCGGGCTTGCGGCCATGCAACATGGCCTGCAGTAGCGGCTCACGCTTACCCAACTGATGTAACAATACGCCGGCCAAATGCAGAGCAATGGCCAGCAGCAGCAGATCAAACAGAGTTTCGTGCCAGCGGGTAATTTCGACACTCAGGTCATAGCTGATCAAATGCACCAGTGGCCCTTCGGTAAAAATCTCATCATTGGCAAATAAGCCTGTGCCTGCTTGAGCCGCGCACAGCAGCAACAAGGCCACCACCATCCAACCGCCCAGTGGGTTATGACCCTGATACACAGACGCTCGGTTTCGAACCAAGTCGTGGGCGTAGCGCCATACTGCCAGCGGGCTGCGCACAAACTGGCGAAAACGCGCGAACGGCGTGCCGGCAAAGCCCCACAATAAACGGAACAACACCAGCCCCAGCACGGTGTAACCACTGCGCATATGCCACTCCATCCATTCACCGCCTTGCTCGCCTGACCACCAGCCAAAGCCGATGCAGGCCACTAGTAGCCAGTGAAACAGCCGGACAAACACATCCCATACCTGAGCTTGCTTCGCCGTTGCTGAGGTAGAAGGTACGGGGCTAGAAGTTGCTTGAGTCATTATTATGTCGTACCGCTTATTCAATGTTTTGTACTTGCTCGCGCATTTGCTCGATCAATACTTTTAAGTCCACCGCGGCTTGGGTGATGGCGGCGGTAAGCGATTTGGAGGATAAGGTATTCGCCTCGCGATTCAGCTCCTGCATCATAAAGTCGAGACGGCGGCCAATGGGCTCATTGCTGGCAAGGATTCGGTGTACCTCGGCAATGTGCGTATCGAGGCGGTCGAGCTCTTCGGCAACGTCGGCTTTTTGTGCCAGCAACACCATTTCTTGCTCCAACCGCTCTGGCTGTAATTGATGTTGCAGCTCATCCAAACGTGTTTGTAGCTGTTGCTTTTGTGCTTGCAAAGCCTGTGGCATTTGCTCACGCACTTGCTCTACCAGAGGCTGCATTTTGCTTAGCCGTAGCTCGATCATCTGAGCTAAAGCTTCGCCTTCGCGTGCGCGGGTGGCCAGCAGCTGCTCCAACGCTTCATCAAAGGCGCTCAGGGCAGCGGCTTGCAGGGCTTTGCTGTCATGCTGTTGCTGATCGAGCACGCCTGGCCATTGCATTAACTCCAACACGTTCATGGCATTGCCTGGGCCTATGATGGCGTGGATTTGGTCAGCCGCCTGATTGAGCTGCTCCACTAAGGCGGTGTTAACGCTCAGGCCCGCTTCGCCAGCGAGGGGCTGGAAGCGCAATGCACATTCAATTTTGCCGCGATTCAGCCGTTGCTTCAGACGCTCGCGCAATTTCGGTTCCAAGTCACGAAAGGCGTCCGGCAGGCGAAAGTGCGGCTCCAGGTAGCGGCTGTTGACGCTGCGAATTTCCCAGGTGAAGCGGCCACCTTGCTGCTCACTGCTGGCGCGGGCAAAGGCGGTCATGCTGAAAACGATGGGTTGGCTCACCTGTGCGTCCTCCATTGATAAAAACGTTATTGTACGAGCAAGCGATGGCGGTCGAAAGCGGCTAGGTCAGGCCCTATAATGGCGGCTTTCATTCAATCGAAGGAAGTTTTTATGCGTCCCAGTGGCCGTCAGCCCGATCAACTGCGCGATGTGCGCATCACCCGCAACTTTACCAAGCACGCCGAAGGCTCGGTGTTGGTGGAGTTTGGTGATACCAAGGTGATATGTACCGCCAGCGTTGAAAATCGGGTGCCGCCTTTTATGCGCGGTGAAGGCCGAGGCTGGATAACGGCAGAATACGGCATGCTGCCACGCTCTACCGGCTCGCGCATGATTCGCGAAGCGGCCAAAGGCAAGCAGCAAGGCCGCACGGTGGAAATTTCACGCTTGATTGGCCGCAGCCTGCGCGCCGCGGTGGACCTGGCCAAGCTGGGCGAAAACACCATTACCTTGGATTGCGACGTGATTCAGGCCGATGGCGGCACTCGCACCGCCGCCATTACCGGCGCTTACGTGGCGCTGGCCGATGCCATTAACGGCTTGCTGGCTGCCGGCAGCATTAAAACCAACCCGATCAAAAGCCCGATTGCTGCCATTTCGGTGGGCATTTATCAGGGCGAGCCGGTGTTGGATTTGGATTACGCCGAAGACTCTCAGGCCGATACCGATCTCAACGTCATCATGACTGCGGCCGGCGGCTTTGTAGAAATTCAAGGCACTGCTGAGCAAGAAGCCTTTAGCGCCGACGAGTTAAACGCCATGCTGGCACTGGCACAAAAGGCCATTGGCGAGCTGGCAGCAGCACAGCAGGCTGCGTTAGACAGCTAAGAATAAGCGCCCTGCGGGGCGCTTATTCGAAACGTGTAACCAAGTGCCATAGCCGTATGTTTTGCGAGCTGCAGATGGATATTGTTGTTGAGCATCAGCTCTAAACATGGATCAATGCAGCACAGCTAGACCCATGCCAAGCCCTCAGCTGGTCTCTTGCCGAAGAAAAGCTAAGCCAAGCAAGTGAGGGTCTTGCTGGTAAAAAAACTAACCCTATGAGCCTAACCCGTTAGCGTGTTATTCGCTGCTAGAGCCATCATTGAGAAACAGATGCAAAAACTGACGCTTAACAAACTGTCCAGCAAGTTATTCAAAGCCTGCGACATACTTCGAGGCAAAATGGATGCCTCTGAGTACAAGGAATACATTTTCGGCATCCTGTTCCTTAAACGTATGTCAGACCAGTTCCATAAGGATTACCAAGCCAAAGTTAGTGGGCTAAAAGCAGAAGGACATGACGATGAAGAGATCGAACTTCTGCTAGAAGACGAAGAACAGTTTGATTTCTTTGTGCCGGAAAAAGCGCGTTGGGAAAACCTCAAGCACTTGAAAACCAACGTCGGCTCTGGGCTTAACAAAGCGCTGGAAGCATTGGAAGAGAGCAATACCAAGAAAGGCTTGGAAGGCGTGCTCAAGCACATTAACTTCAACCGTAAGGTGGGTAAAAAGCCTATCCCTGATGAGCGCCTGGTCGAGTTCATCCAGCACTTTGACAGCATCCCTCTCTCAAATGACGATTTTGAGTTCCCCGATCTTTTAGGCGCAGCCTACGAATACTTGATCAAATACTTCGCCGACAGCGCGGGCAAAAAAGGTGGTGAGTTTTATACCCCTGCTGAAGTAGTGCGCTTGCTGGTAGAAATTCTTGAGCCTGCTGAAGGCATGGAGATCTACGATCCGACCTGTGGCTCGGGCGGTATGCTGATCCAAAGCCGCAACTACGTGCAGGAAACGGGCGGCAACGTTAAGAAAATTCACCTGTTCGGCCAAGAAGACAATGGCGGCACCTGGTCTATCTGTAAGATGAACATGATCTTGCATGGAACAGGTGGCGCAGACATTGAAAATGGTGACACGCTAGCCACACCGCTGCACCGAACCAAAGATGGTGAACCTCGTCCTTTCGATCGCGTCATTGCTAACCCGCCGTTTTCACAAAACTATAAGAAAGTGGATGTGCAGCTTAAAGAACGCTTCAACACCTTTATGCCAGAGTCTGGTAAGAAAGCGGACTTGATGTTTGTGCAACACATGGTGGCCTCGCTCAAAGCGAATGGTAAAGCTGCCGTGGTCATGCCTCATGGCGTATTGTTCCGTGGCGCAGAAGAGCGTACTTGCCGGCAAGACTTCATTGAGCGCGGCATTCTTGAAGCCGTGATTGGTTTGCCACAAGGTTTGTTCTACGGTACGGGCATTCCTGCCTGTGTGTTGGTGTTGAATAAAGCAGGGTGTAAAAACCGTGACTCAGTGCTGTTTATTAATGCCGACCGTGAATATCGTGAAGGCAAAAACCAAAACAGCCTACGGCCTGAAGATATTGAGAAAATCACCAGCGTCTATAAAGCCATGCTGGAAGATGAAGAGCACCCTGGCGTCGAAAAATATGCGCGCTTGGTTCACAAAAACGAACTCAAGCGTGAAGATTACAACCTCAATATTCGCCGCTATGTCGACAACAGCCCAGCACCAGAGCCTCAAAACGTTAAAGCACACTTAAACGGCGGTATTCCAACCAAAGAAATTGATGCACTGCAAAGCACTTGGAGAGATTATCCAGGCTTGCAAGAAAGCCTGTTTGTTCCACGTGCTAACAACGAGTTCCAAGACTTTGCCGACGAGTTTGAAGCGCTGTCATCGCTCAAACCGCATATTGAAAACTTCCCAGCTGTACTGAAAAAACATGCTGTTTTCCAAGCCGCGTTGGATGATTGGAAACAAGACTTTGCCGGCTTTGAAGCGTTGGGGGACAAAAAGCTCGGTGATGAAGGTGTATTTGCACTGCGCCGCGAATCTCTGAACACCATTGAAAAGCACCTAATGCCAATCAACCTACTGAACCAATACAAGGTGCGTGGTGCATTGGCGGATTGGTTTAAAACCCTGGAAGCAGATTTCAAATCTGTTGCTGCAAGCGGCTGGAATGCCGAGCTTATTCCTGACGAAGTGCTGTTCGCCAGCCAGTGCGCGGATGTGGTGGAAGAGCTGGAGAGCAAACAGGCGCGTATCAGCGAGCTGCAAGCCTTTGCCGATGCAGCCGATGAAGAAGACTACGAGCCGACCGATGAAAACCCTGCGCTGCCGTCTGAGTATGTTAAACAGCTTAAAGACGAGCTGAAAGAACACAAAGCAACGATCAAAACCAGCCTTGCAGTGCTGAAGGCTCAAATTAAAGATGCGTTTACCCAGCTGAAAAACAGTGCTGAGCTACCCAAAGGTACCAAGCAAGGTGACTTTACCAAGGGGTTAACGGGCAAAGAGCTGAACTTTGCTGTTCATAGCGAGATCCTTGCGCTTGCGGATGAACTCGGCGTTCAGTTGGATAACCTTGAGCTGATCAAAGCGCACGCGCGAAAAGGTGCAGTGGCTGTGGCTGAAGCAACTGCGATTGAAGCCAAGCTGGCAGCACACAAAGCGTTAGAAGATGAATTGAAACAGCTGAAAGCAGAAATCAAGGAAACCGAAAAACGCCGTGATGAACTGCTTGAGGCTGCCCGCGCGGCAATCACGCCAGAACAGGCGAAAGTGTTGATTCTGGACCGGTTCAAAACTGAGTTGGATCGCCAATACCAAAGTTATGTGCGTGCCTTGTTGCTTGACCGTATTGCTGCTATCGAGAACCTACACCGCAAATACCAAGTGACCGCCAAAAGCATTATTGCCAAGCGAGAGCAGGAAGCGAGCAAGTTAGCTGGCTTTATGAAGGAGCTGGGGTATGAGTGATTATCCATGGCTGCCCCTAAGTGATTTGCTAAGTTCAATTGTTGGAGGGGGAACTCCGCCAAGAGGAGAACCATCATTCTGGAGTGGTGACATTCCATGGGCCAGCGTCAAGGATTTTGAAGATGGTAGGTTATCTTTGTCAAACACGCAGGAAACTATCAGTGAAAAAGGTTTGTTGAATAGCACTGCAAAATTAATTCCTGCTGGCACTCCCATTATGTGTGCTCGTATGGCTGTTGGACGAGTAGCCCTTAATTCCCGACCTGTAGCAATTAACCAAGATTTGAAAGCATTGTTACTGAGAGAAGAAGTTAACTCTAAGTATCTTTGTTATTTGATCCAACATTTTCAAAGAGAGCTGGATTCAAATGCAATTGGTTCGACTGTTAAAGGTATCTCAACGGATGCAATCAAACGTTTTAAAGTGCCATACGTTGAGAGTGAGAGAGTTCAGCAAACTATTGCTAGTATTCTGACTACCATCGACAACCAAATCGACGCCACTCAAGCCCTTATCGACAAATACACGGCTATCAAGCAAGGCATGATGGCGGACTTATTTAGCCGAGGTATCGACCCAGAAACCAAAGCCCTTCGGCCAAAGACTGAACAAGCGCCAGAGCGTTATAAAAAAACACCTTTGGGGATGTTGCCTAAGGAGTGGGATGTGGTTCCTGCAAGTACAATTTGTGAAAGGGTTATCGATTGTAAAAATAGGACTCCGCCAGAACGCAATGAAGGGTTTGCTGTGATAAAAACCTCAAATATAAAAAATGGCGAGTTGATGGAAGATTCTCTGACATTTACAGATGGGCATTCGTATCATTTATGGACAGCTAGAGGCATACCTCAACCTGGCGATGTAGTCATAACTCGTGAAGCACCGGTTGGTGAATCATTTTTAATTACGGATGAAATGCCATCAATGTGCCTTGGCCAAAGAACTATGTTGTATCGTCCAGACCCAGAAGCCATACAGCCAATGTTTATGTATTTTGCTACAAGGTCGCCTCGTTTTATGAAAAAGTTGATAGATATGGCCGGCGGTTCAACGGTAGGTCACGTGAGGGTTGGGGACATTAAAGATATGGTATTCCCTAAGCCCGAGTTGGTCGAGCAAGAGCTCATTTCACAAGTATGCCTGTCAATCAGTAACAAGTTGCGCTCTGAAAAAGAATTTTTGGAAAAGCTAATTTCTCAAAAAGCAGGCCTAATGCAAGACCTCTTAACAGGCAAAGTCCCCGTACCCGCATAACAAAAAATAAAAATGGCAGCAGGCCAACGCCTCGCTGCCAGCAATAAGGATATCAAACAATGTCAGAGTACCAACTGGTAGAAAAGCCGCTGCTAAAACAGCTTAAAAGCATGGGCTGGGATGTAACGGATTTAGGGCAAGGTGTGCCGACCGACCCAACCACCAGCTTTCGCAGCTCTTTTCGTGAAGTCATCTTAAAAGACATTTTTAAAACCGCAGTACACCGCATCAATACCACTGATGACGGCAAGCCTTGGCTGACGGATAGCCAACTCGATGTCTTGCTCAATGATGTCACCGACTTTGGTACTCACAAATTACTGGCGGCCAATGAAGAGTTTATTGGCCGTTTGCACAAATGGCAGCTTGACCGTAACGAGCTGACCGGAGAAGAAGACCCGGTTGTTAAGCTGATTGATTTTGATGACTGGGAAAACAACACCTTCACCGCCATCAACCAGTTCCGCGTTGATACGCCAGGGCTTGGTAAAGAGCACATTCGCCCAGACATTGTACTGTTCGTCAATGGCCTACCGCTGGTGGTGATTGAGTGTAAAGAGCAGTCACAGCATTGCTGCAACCCAATGGCTGCAGGCATTGACCAATTGCGCCGCTATGCAGACTTGCGCGAGCCTGAACACAGCAAACTGCGTGAAGGTGAACCTGCTCTGTTCTTTACCAACCAGTTGATGATCAGCACCTACGGTGATGATTGTAAAGTGGGCACCATCACCTCGAATGAAGATTATTACTTCAACTGGAAAACCATCTACCCCGATACCGAGCCCTATATCGCACCGGAAATTGGCACCCATCGCAGCCAGGAAAAGCTCGTTAAGGGCATGCTTCACCCACAACGGCTGCTTGATATCACCCGTTGTTTTACCCTGTTTATGGATACTGACAACGGCCCACGTGTAAAAGTGATTTGCCGTTACCAGCAATTTCGCGCGGTGCAGAAAATCATTGAGTGTATGGAGCAGGGTGAAACGGGCATTCAACGCTCCGGTGTAGTTTGGCATACCCAGGGAAGCGGAAAAAGCCTGACCATGGTGTTCTTGGTGCGCAAGCTTCGTCGCCATCCAGAGCTGAAAAGCTACAAGGTACTGATGGTCAACGACCGCAGTGATCTTGAAGAGCAACTAACCAATACCGCAGCGTTAATTGGTGATACGGTCGTTGAGATCAAGAGCACCAAGGATGCAAAAGAGAAGCTGGCGAACGACACCTCGAACACTAACATGGTGATGGTACATAAGTTCCGCGAGCAAGACAGCAGTTTCCTGCCGGAATCTGTGCGTAAGCTGTTATCTAAACAGCTCGCGGAAGCGCAAGAAGCCGGTGATGTTGAGCGCATTGAGGAGCTGGAAGCTGACTTTGATGCTGAAATCGTTATGCATCGTCCTTTCGGCGTGATTAATGCCGGTGAAAAAGTTCTGATCTTGGTGGATGAAGCGCACCGCACCCAGCGAGGCGGAAAAGACCGCCCAAGCCTTTCAGACAATCTGTTTGATGCTTTCCCCAAATCGACCCGAGTGGCGTTCACGGGAACACCGCTTATTGCTGACCACCACACTTACCCAACCTGGAAGCGTTTTGGCGTCAGCCAAGAAAAAGCCTATATCGACAAATACAAGCTTCAGGATGCCGTCGATGATGGTGCGACGTTAAAAATCCTCTACGAAGGTAAAACCGCTGACAGCGCGATCTACGATAAAGCGGGGTTTGATACCAAGTTTGAAGATCTCTTTGCGGACAGAACAGAAGAAGAGCTAAGAGAGATCCGTAAAAAGTACGGTGCGGAGGGGGATATTCTTGAAGCAGAGAAGCGCATTGAGGAAATTGCAGAGGACCTAGTAAAACACTACATACGGCAGATTTTGCCAGCAGGCTTTAAAGCTCAGGTGGTGTGTTCTTCCAAGCAAGCAGCGATTCATTACCAAACCTATATTAAAAAAGCGCTGGCGAAAGAAATCACGCGATACAAAAAGCAGCCAGAGCAATGTATTGATAAGGGCTGGCTTGAACGCCTTGAGTTTTTGAAAACGGCGGTCGTGATCTCTAGTGATGATACCAATGAAGCCGCGTCTTTCACCTATGCCAGAAAGCAGGCCAAAGAGCTAAAAGCCGTTGAAAGCTTCAAGAAGAAGTTTGATCACAGCAAGCCCAATACTGGCGTCGCTTTTTTGATTGTCTGTGACATGCTGTTAACGGGCTTCGATGCGCCTATTGAACAGGTGATGTACCTCGATAAAAAGCTGCGAGAGCATAACTTGCTGCAAACCATTGCCCGAGTGAACCGAACTGCGAAGGAGAAAAAACGCGGTTATATCGTCGATTATATCGGTCTGGCTCATCACCTGAGAGATGCACTGTCTATGTACTCGCAGGATGACCAAGATGACATTCTGGAAAGCTTGCAAAACATTGATAGCGAAGTGCCGGTTTTGGAAAGTCGGTATCGCCGATTGCTTCAGCTGTTTACCGAACTCAAGGTTCACAACATTGAAGCGTTTGTGAACCAGAAGCTTAGTGTTGATGAACACTATCAAGTTCAGCTACAAGCGATTGCAGTTTTAGAAGACCCTCGCCAGCGTGACAGTTTCAATGTGTTCTTGAAGAAGTTCCTTCAAAGTATGGACATCATTATGCCCAACTCCTTGGCGGACCCTTATAAAACGCCGATGTACCAGTTTGTGCATATTCAAGCGCAAGCACGCCAGCGTTACCAGGATGACAGCATGAGCTTCCAAGGTGTGGGCGAAAAAATTCGCCACCTTGTGAACGAGCATCTGATCAGTTTAGGTATTAACCCTAAAATCAAACCGATTGATTTGTTCAGTGACGCCTTTATGACACAGGTGGGGCGTGCTGTTTTTGCTAGTTCCGAACCACTGACCGAAGAAACGCACGAACAGTTGTTGCAAGCACAAGCGAGTGAGATGGAACACGCCATCCGTAAGCACTGCAAAGTGAATGCGGATGATGACCCAGTTTTCTATAAAAAAATGAGTGAGAAGCTGGATGAGATAATCCAAAAGCACTCTGGTAACTGGGAAACGGTGATCATAAAGATGGGGGAATTGCGAGATGAAATCGACGCGGGACGCGGCCCTAACGCGCAGATTTCCGACCCTTTCTTCGATTTGATTGTCAGCATTGCATTTCCAAATGGCGAACCTGTTAAGCCTCTGGACAAGGTGAAAGCCTGTGTCGACGCCATTATGGAAGAACTGGGCGAGAATATCAGCAGCCTAGATTTCTGGGAGCGTGAGGATTTAGTTTCTGAGTTGAGAGGGCGTATTAAAAAACGCTTTATACTCAGTAAAGTACCGCAATTGAAAGACGCACGTGAGCAGCTAACGATAGAAGTGGTGGCGCTGGCGCGTAGACGGGAACAAATGCTTTTGTCTGATCATGAGCTGACCATCAAAATTGAAAGGCTCATTGCCGCCATAAAAGAGCTAAACATATCAGGGATAGCGGAAGACGATCGAAGAATGCTGGATATGCTGAAATATTCGGTATGTGGCGCGGAGCTCTATTTAGCAAGCGAACTTGAGCAATATGAGCAGTTCATCCGAGTGGCTTCTGTGACGGTCAGAACTGATATCGACGTTCCCAATGCGCCTGAAGCTCCATCGTCAGACAGTAACATGCCTTATGAAGTGAGAACTGAATACGACTTAATGTCAGCACTCTCTCAAGAAGCTCTTTCAGACATTGTTTCTGCTTTAAAAGACGAATTAACTGTTGATGGACTTGATGCTCCGCTCATTGCTCTAAAACAGACAAGGAGAGGGAGTCAAGATTTTGATGTTGTGGCATTTTTCCAGTTATCCGCTTTGGCGGGGGTTATTGGCAATGTCGCAACTTATATTGTAGTGGCTGCATGCAAGAAACTTCTTAAAAGAGTTGCAGAGCTACCAGAAATGTTAGCAGGCGCGATGGAAAAGAGCAGAGTGAAGAGGGAGCGCATTGAACCGACTTACAATGCACTCGAAGTGAGGTCGCAAAAGGAACTTGAGGAAGCGGTTGAAGAACGGAAAAGATTGAAAAAAGATCAGCTGCATTAACATGCAATATAAAGATATCAAATACAGATTGAAAAAAAGCAAGCGAAAGACCACCAGCATTCTTATCGAACGGGATGGGAGTGTTGCTGTGCTTGCGCCTGAAAATTACGATATTGAGAAAGTAGAGAGCATCATTGAGGAAAAACGAAGCTGGATTTATCGCAACCTTGCAGAGTGGGAAGATCTTAACCGCACCAAAGTCGAACGTGAGTTCGTTAGCGGTGAAGGCTTCCCCTACTTAGGCTGCAATTATCGCTTAAAGCTGGTGGATGATCAGCAAGAAGACTTGATCCTGAAAAATGGTTACTTCCTGATGCGTCGTGATAAAGTGGAATATGGTAGCGAGTTATTCAAACACTTCTATCGCACCAAAGGGCTATCTCGCATTAGTAAACGGGTAGAGCATTTCGCCCCAAAGCTAGGAGTGGACTATCGTGCAATCCGCGTTATGGAGCTTCAGCACCACTGGGCCTCCTGCTCACAGAGGGGGGACTTGAACTTTCATTGGCGGTGTCTGATGACACCACTCGTGGTTTTGGACTACATCATCGTACATGAGCTTGCTCACCGCATTGAGCGCAACCATAACGCAGCTTTTTGGAACCTGGTCGATAAAGTCATGCCGGACTATCAGAAACACCTTGCATGGTTGAAGCATCATGGGGCGGGGATGGATCTATAGGAGGCCATGCTACTGTTCGCTTAAAAGCAGCGCTGGGCCTTACTGAAGACCCTCACCGATACCGACCTCAACGTAATTATGACCGCCACTGGTGGCTTTGTTGAAGTGCAGGGCACCGCAGAGCAAGAAGCCTTCAGTGCCGACGAGTTAAACGCCATGCTGGCACTGGCGCAAAAGGCCATTGGCGAGCTGGCAGCAGCACAGCAGGCTGCGTTAGACAGCTAATAATAAGCGCCCTGCGGGGCGCTTATTCGTCGTCGAACTCGTATTCGACCATCACTGCCGCATGATCACCAAACTGCAAGTTGGTATCGATTTTGGCATCGACCACATACTGCCGCAGGTTGGGGGTGCAAATTTGGTAATCCTTGCGCCAGCCGTTGACGTTACGCCGCGCGCTTTCGCCATCGGGCCACCAGGTAAACTGGTTTTCGCCAAAGTTGGCTTCACGAAAGGCATCGACAAAGCCTACTGGGCCAAACATCTGATCGAACCAAGCACGCTCTTCGGGTAAGAAACCGGGCGTTTGTTGGGCGTCTTGCCAGTTTTGCAGGTCAACGGTTTTGTGTGCCGCTTCAAAGTTGCCGCAAAAGATAAACTCGCGGCGTTTGCGCCGAGTTTTTTGCAAATGATCAAGAAAGGACTGCTGAAAGGCCAGTTTGTCCTCTAAAGTGTTGTGCTCATCGACGCTGGGGAACAGCACGGAGCCGACGCTGACATGCTCAAAATCGGCCTGGATGTAGCGCCCTTGCAGGTCACACTGGGAAAACGCCAAGCCCGTCATGATCGCTTTGGGCAGCTCGCGCGTGAGAATGGCAACCCCCGAGTAGCCATCGGCGTCGGCATCAAAGAAGTAGGCGTTGTAGCCGTCGGGATACAGAACATCGTCAGACAGCTGATACTCTTTTGCCTTTAGGTTCTGCAGGGCAATGACATCAGCATCGGCACCTTGCAGCCAAGTGTATAGCCCTTTGTCTACCGCTTGTTGCAGGCCATCAACGTGTAAACTGACAATCCTCATACATGGTTCCCGAATAGTGAAGTGTGTATGATACCGCATCCTGAGCATCGGTAAATCCGCGCAATCTGTGAATCCGTCGACGCCCGTTGGCGGCTGCAGTCTATACCATGTCGCCACGTCGAGACGGACTCGCACTGGCTGCTGAACTATTTGCCTGCTGCAGTGCCATCGCCCAGCATCGTTTTGCAGATGCGTCGGTGACCGACAACCGCACCGCAGTCAAGGTTCTTAGCATGCAGAGTTACCAACAAGAGTTTATCGAATTTGCAATTCAGCAGGGCGTTTTGCGCTTTGGTGAGTTCACCCTCAAGTCGGGTCGTGTCAGCCCCTATTTCTTTAATGCCGGTTTGTTTAACAGCGGTGCCGCATTGGCCAAGCTGGGGCGCTTTTACGCTGCGGCGCTGGAAGACGCCGGAATCGATTACGATGTGGTCTTTGGCCCAGCCTACAAAGGCATTCCATTGGCAACCACAGTGGCCGTGGCGCTGTATGACCACTACGGTAAAGATGTACCTTACGTGTTTAACCGTAAAGAAGCCAAACAGCATGGCGAAGGTGGCCAGCTGGTCGGCGCTGAGCTGACGGGACAGGTGTTGATTGTTGATGATGTGA
This sequence comes from Bacterioplanes sp., assembly GCA_965233665.1. Lineage (GTDB taxonomy): Bacteria > Pseudomonadota > Gammaproteobacteria > Pseudomonadales > Oceanobacteraceae > Bacterioplanes. The sequence continues at coordinate 171,883 of CBDDTG010000069.1, forward strand.
TTACTGCGGGCACGGCCATTCGTGAAGTTATGGCGATGATCGAGGCGGCGCCGGGGGCAAAAGCGGCGGCCACTTTGATTGCTCTGGATCGCCAAGAAAAGGGCCAAGGTGAGTTGTCTGCCATTCAAGAGGTGGAGCGCGACTTTGGCATGCAAGTGATCAGCATTGTTGGCCTCAATCAGGTGTTGGAATATGTGGCGCAACAGCCACAATTACAGCAACATGAAGACGCGATTCGTCGCTATCGGGATCAATACGGAGTGTAACCACCCCATGAGATGGCTTGTTTGTGCCCTGACACTGGTGATGGCATGCAGTAGCTACGCTGGCAAGTTGTACCGTTTTCAGGTCGACGGACGTACGATCGTGAAAGATCATGTGCCGTCGGAATACAGCCATCTCGGTTACGAAGTTTTGAACTCGCGCGGCATGGTGATCGAGTACGTCGATCGGGCTTTGACACCAGAGGAGCTGCAGGCCAGGAAGGAAGCCGAAGCGCGCCAGGAAGCTCGCAAACAAGCCATTTCCGAGCGCCGTGCCAAAGATTTGGAACTGCTGCGCTTGTACGCCAAACCTGAAGACGTTGAACGTGCTCGCCAGCGCCGAGTCGACGAGTTAGAAGCCTTTGTCAGCTTAGAGCGCCGGCGCATCACCGACCTGGAAGAAAAGCTCAACGCCGCTCAAGGCCGCGCCGCCAATGTTGAGCGAGTCGGGCGTGAAGTCCCCGCCGATATGCGTTTAGAGGTCGTTAACCTGCAAAACCGTATCGACGAGATTCGCAAAACCATCGACAGCCGTCGCCAAGAAATGATTCAAAATACCAAGCAATACGCGGATCAGTACGAGCGCATGCGCGTCTTACAGGTGTACAAGCCTGGCACTCTGGACGACGAGGTCGACTACGATCGTGTCGACCAAGCCTTAGGCGATTTATAAAGCGCTTTGGCGCAGCCGCAGCAAGTTGGGCTGCAGTAAGCGCCACTGCTCATCCCAATAGGTGGTGGGCAGTACTTCAAACTCTGAGCGCACGTACTGACGAATGCGCCCTTCTACCACTGCCGTGAGCAAGTTGGCGGCAGCACTGACGGTTTCCACCGGCACTTTGCCCTCACGCATTTCGGCTTCACGCAAAATCTGCCGTAACTGGGTTTCTACGCGCTCAAAGAACTGTTGAATACGAATGCGCAGGCGCTCGGTCTCACCGGCCAACGCATCGCCCGACAAAAGCCGGCACATGCCAGGGTTCTTTTCCGCGAAAGTTAAGATCAGCGTCAGGGTGTTTTCACAGCGCTCATCGACACCATCCAGATCCTGCAAAATACGGCTGATGCGGGAGAAAATGGTGTCTTCGATGAAAGCGATTAAGCCCTCGAACATTTTGGCCTTGCTGGGAAAGTGGCGATACAGCGCCGCCTCTGAAACGCCCACCGTTTTAGCCAAGCTGGCGGTGGTAATGCGTGCGCCTGGGTTGGTTTCCAGCATATGCACCAGGGCCTGCAGAATTTGATCGCGACGCGACAGTTTTTCACTCTGGGTCATGATGGCTCTCATTGGCGTCCGTTGCTGATTAAGGTACCCACACCTTCGTCTGTAAACAGCTCTAGCATGGTGGAGTGGGCCACTCGACCATCGATGATGTGTGCACTGGTGACACCAGCGTGCACCGCATCCAGCGCGCAACGAATCTTTGGCAGCATGCCACCGTGAATGGTGCCATCAGCGATCAGCTCATCGACCTGCTGCGTGGATAGCCCAGTCAGTAATTCGCCTTGCTTGTCGAGCAGTCCAGCGATGTTGGTCAATAGAATCAGCTTTTCAGCACGCAGTACTTCGGCCACTTTGCCAGCGACCAAGTCGGCATTGATGTTGTAAGAGTGTCCCTGTTCGTCGACGCCAATCGGGGCAATGACGGGAATAAAGTCGCTGCGTGTCAGCATGTCCAACACTTGGGTGTTGATGCGCGCCACTTCGCCGACGTGGCCGATGTCGATGATTTCTGGCTGCTGCATGTCTGGCGTATTTTGCTCAACCTTGAGTTTGCGCGCGTGCAGCAACTGGCCATCTTTACCGGTCAGGCCAATGGCTTTGCCGCCATTTTGATTAATCAGGTTGACGATGTCTTTATTGACCAAGCCACCCAGCACCATTTCGACCACGTCCATGGTTTCGCTGGTGGTAACGCGCATGCCATTCACGAAGCGGCTTTCGATGTTTAGCTTGCCCAGCAGTTCACCGATTTGCGGGCCGCCACCATGCACCACGATGGGGTTAATGCCGACCAGCTTGAGCATGACCATATCGCGGGCGAAGGAGTTTTTCAGTTCCTCGTCGATCATGGCATTGCCGCCATACTTCACTACGATGGTTTTGCCGACAAAGCGTTGCAAATAAGGCAGGGCCTGGCTTAGCACCATGGCGGTGGTCATCGCGCGTTTACGCGTCAGTGGCATGCGGTCACTCCTTATAAAACCGTTACCGAAACCGGCAAAGTCATGCGGCGGGTCGGCCAGCGCCAACCTCGAGGTGGCGGCGATTATAGCCTGAAGTGCCGCCGTCTAAAACGGCAGCACCAGATCAGGAGCGTAATGGTTCAACGCTTGCTTGATACGTTTTTGAATGCGGGCAATGGCTTGTTGGTCATTGCCCGCAAAACGCAGTGACAGAGTCGGAGTGGTATTAGACGCGCGAATCAGGCCCCAGCCGTCTGGAAACTCCAAACGCAGGCCGTCTGTGGTGTGCACCCGGGCGTTGTGGGTTAATTCTTCGTCTTGCTGCAGCTGCTCGATCAGCTCGAACTTGGCTTCATCTGTGGTGTTGATGTGCAACTCGGGGGTGCTGTCATCTTCAGGTAAGCGCGAGAAGATCATGCTTACCGGAACATTTTGTTGCGATAGCACCTCCAGCAAACGTGCACCGGCATACAGGGCATCGTCAAAGCCATACCAGCGCTCACGAATGAAGATGTGACCGCTGAACTCGGCGCCCACAATGGCCTTGCGCTCGTGCATGCGTTTTTTCATCAGCGAGTGGCCAGTTTTCCACATGTCTGGGCGACCGCCTGAGCCAATGATGACGCCTGGCAGGTGGCGCGATGATTTCACATCAAAAGTCACATCGCTGCCTGGGTTGCGCGGCAAGATGTCTTTGGCTAACAACATCAGTAAGCGATCGGGCCAGATGATTTTGCCCTGGTTATCAATCAATACCAGCCGGTCGCCATCGCCATCGTAAGCGAGGCCTAAGTCGGCTTTGGCGTCTTGCACCGCCAGTTGAATGGCGGTGAGGTTTTCCGGCACCGTTGGGTCTGGGTGATGGTTAGGGAAGCGGCCATCGACATCACAGAACAACGGAATGCAATCCAGCCCTAAGCGGCGAATCAGCTGCTCGGCCAGCGGCCCGGCGATGCCGTTGCCGGCATCAATCACCACGCGCATATGGCGGTTGATGCTGACGTCGTCTTCGATGCGTTTAAGGTACTGCTCTTCTAATTGTGCCGATTCACGATTACCACGCGGCCCAGTCGGCAGGTCGTTGCGCACAATGCGATGGTACAAGCCCTGTAATTCTTCTGGCGTCAGCGGTTGCTGATCGACGACGATCTTAAGGCCATTGTATTTGGCCGGATTGTGACTGCCGGTAATCATCACACCGCAACGGGCGTCGGTTTCGTGGGTGGCAAAATACAGCAAGCCGGTGGGTTGGGCACCGACGACAACCACGTTACAGCCGGCATCCAGCGCGCCGCGTTCAAAATGTTCCGCCAAGGCGGGGCTAGACGGGCGACCGTCCCAAGCGAGACAGACCTTATCGAAGCCGCGCTGTTTCATGTCGACGGCCAATGAGCGGCCAATCCAATAAACGATTTCTTCCGTTAGGTCTTTGCCAACGACACCGCGAATGTCATAAGCGCGGAAGATCTGCTTGGGCATGATGGGTGGGCTGACCAGGGGTGCCGGTGGCTCGTTGCGGCGTCGTGGCTTGGGTTTGGCGGCCGGTGCCGGGCTTTGGCTAGCCGCTTTGCTGCCCGCGTCTGGCGCTTCAAACGGGTCGTCATCTTCGTCGATGCTCACTTGTGGCAGCTGACTGCCGTAGTAGCCATCACCGCTGTTGTTAGAAGCGGCTTTCTGCCCACCCATGCGCGGCTGCTCAAGCGGTACATTCATGCGCTCGCGCTCTGGGGCATCATCGCCATCCGGCGTAGCGATAACGACTTTGCGACCACTACCACCTTGGTTGCCCAAACTGAGCTGACGCATCTGCTGGGCGATGTTGTAAAACAGCGCGATGGTGTATGCCGGCGGGTTGTCCTCGCCCAAACGAACCATTTCACGCACATGGTTCAGTAGCGCCAGTTGATTGCGCTTTAGCTCACGCTTTTGTAGCCACAGCATGCCCACCAACAACGCCAGCGTCGCCACCAACACTATGATCCAAGGCGTGATCAGTGGCATTACGGCGACTTTGGGGCGGTTGCTGGTTGGCAAAAAAGTCAGGTACCAATAGTCGTTGATGGTTTCGGTCACCGCCTGAGCGTGTCCTTCGCTGCTGCCTGCGCGCAAAATTTCTAAGCCTTGCTCGCTGTTTGGGTTCAGCATTTGGGTAACGATGACTTGGCCAACATGGGTGCCGGCGGCGGAGCGAAAGCGCGCTAGCCAATCTGGACCGTACTCGGCCAGCATCACGCCGCGCACGTTGTCGGAACGGTCTTTGATGGGCGAGGCCCAGTAAAAATTGAGCTGGCCTTTGCGACTGACTGCTTCAACCCGCATGCTGGCACCATTCAAAGTGCGGCTGACCATTTCTTGCACAGCAAAGCCCAGTTCATCTTGCAGGCCGTGGGCTTCGTGTTTGGGCAATAGCAATAAGCGTTTTACCCCGGGCATAAACTGCTTCAACGTCTCGCGCCAAGCATTGTCTCCCCGACGCAAAGCATCGAGCGTATTTGGGTGCCGGCTGGCGGCCAGTTGTTGAACCCGAGTCTCTTCCAGCCTTGCTTTAAGCGCTTGCGCCATTTGCTCGGCCACCGCCGAGGAAAAAGCACGGTCAACGTCGGCTTGGGCAAACAAGTTGATTTGCAGGCCTTGCACCGCCATGCCGACCACCAGAATGAGGATCGCCAGCCAGGAGCTGATGCGGGTGTAAAACAATAGGGTGCGTTTCGGTGCCTTGGCGTCGCCGCTCATGCCTGGGTTCCTTCCGATCTGTCGAAGTTTTGGCCAATTGGCCGGAAATGCGCAGGGCTCTGCTGTTGCAGTGACAGGTGACAGCGGCCCTAGTTAGGCCGCTGTGCAAAAAGCAGAATCTCCGTCTGCCTCAGTGTAGCGGCTGTTAGGAGCGACCGGAATGGCCAAAGCCCCCTGCGCCACGTTCGGTGGCCGTGAACTCTTCCACAATTTCAAACTTTGCTTGTACAACGGGCACTAAAACCAGCTGCGCCATGCGTTCGCCGACGTTAATGGTGAAGGCGCTGTCGCCACGATTCCAGCAGCTGACCATCAGCTCACCTTGGTAATCTGAGTCGATTAAGCCAACCAGGTTGCCCAGCACGATGCCGTGCTTATGGCCTAAGCCTGAGCGCGGCAAAATCATGGCAGCCAGGCCGGGATCTTCAATGTAGATGCTCAACCCGGTAGGAATAAGCTGAGTTTCGCCTGGGTGCAGGGTTAAGGCGCTATCGAGGCAAGCGCGTAAATCAAGGCCTGCTGAGCCCGTGGTGGCGTACTCCGGCATGGCGATGGCATCGCCGATGCGTGGGTCAAGAATGCGAACCTGAAGGGGGAAAGCGTTAGAGTCTGTCATCAATCTGCCTGTGGTTGAGTTGCGGTAAAGCGTTCCGCAATGATTTGAATCAGTTGGCGTGCCAGGAGCTGTTTGCTGACCTGGGGCAGGTGTTGCTCACCGTTGGGCCAATACACGCTGACGGCGTTGTCGTCGCTGTTAAAGCCAATGTTGGTTTGGGAAACGTCGTTGGCGACGATCATGTCGAGCCTTTTGCGCTGGAGCTTGCCTTGCGCATGCTCGCCTAAGTGCTGGGTTTCCGCGGCAAAGCCGACACAGAAAGGCCGCTTCTCAAGGTTGGCGACTGTGGCGACAATGTCTGGGTTTTTGCTCAGCGTCAGCGTCATTTGCTCGCCTGACTTTTTGATTTTTTGTTCGGCAACGCTGGCGGGGCGGTAGTCTGCAACGGCGGCGGCGGCGATGAAGATATCACTGCTCGCAGCTTGGGTTGTGGCGGCTTGAAGCATGTCCTCACAGCTAACGACATCCAGGCGCTGACAACGCTCGGGCGTTGCCAATGCAACTGGGCCTGCAATCAAAGTCACCTGTGCGCCCGCTTCAGCCGCGGCAGCGGCCAGAGCAAAGCCCATTTTGCCGGAGCTGTGATTGCTGATGTAACGCACAGGATCGATGGCTTCACGGGTGGGGCCGGCGGTAATCACCACGCGCTTACCACTGAGGGCGCCGGTATCAAACTGCTCAGCCAATAAGTGTGCAATGACTTCCGGTTCTAGCATGCGTCCAGGGCCAACGTCGCCGCAGGCTTGCTGACCGGCGTCTGGGCCCAAAATACGCAGCTGCTCACCGCGCAATCGCTGCAGCTGTTGCAGATTGTCTTGTGTGGCAGGATTGCGCCACATGGCTTGGTTCATGGCCGGTGCCAGCGTCAGTGGTGCATCGCTGGCGAGGCAAATGGTGGTCAGCAAATCATCGCCCAAGCCTTGTGCCAGTCGGGCGATTAAATTGGCTGAGGCGGGGGCTACTAAAATGGCATCGGCCCACTTTGCCAGCTCAATATGACCCATGCCGGCTTCTGCGGCCGGATCCAACAAGGTGTGATGCACCGGGTTGCCCGACAAGGCCTGCAAGGTGAGCGGCGTAATAAACTCTTTGGCGCCATCGGTCATCACCACGCGTACATCGGCACCGGCTTTTTTTAGAAACCGCACCAGCTCGGCCGATTTGTACGCAGCGATGCCGCCGCTGATGCCCAGCACAATGCGTTTGTTACAGAGTTGTTGCATGCTGTTGAACCGCTGACTAAATTTTGCCGCAGTATATCTTACCCATGCGCCCTCACAAGGCGCCTTCCTGAGGTGAGCAAAACCTGAGATCGACACAAGGAGTGTGTATGGCGATTCGAGACTGGCCTGCGGCTGAGCGGCCACGGGAAAAACTGCTAGAGCAAGGCCCCCGGGCGTTGTCGGATGCGGAACTGCTGGCGATTTTTTTACGCACCGGCGTGGCTGGCAAGAGTGCAGTGGATCTAGCACGGGAGCTGTTGCAGCACTTTGGCGGGTTAAGGCCATTGCTGACCGCCAATCGCCAACAGTTTTGCCAGCCGTTGGGGCTGGGTGATGCCAAGTACGCGCAGCTGCAAGCGGTATTGGAAATGAGCCGGCGCCATCTTGCCGAACAGCTACAGCGTGGCGATGCCCTAACCAGCCCTGAGCTAACCAAACAGTATCTGAGTGCCTGTTTGCGCGATTACGGCCATGAGGTGTTTGCCATTCTGCTGCTCGACAACCAGCATCGGGTCATTCGCTTGGAAGAGTTGTTTCGCGGCACCCTGGATAGCGCGGCGGTTTACCCGCGTGAGGTGGTCAAACTGGCATTGGCGCATCAGGCGGCGGCGGTCATTCTGGCGCACAATCATCCGTCGGGCGTGGCCGAGCCCAGTGCCTCTGATCGCGCCATTACCGAGCGCTTGCAGCAGGCGCTGGGGCTAATGGACATTCGTGTGCTCGATCACTTGGTGGTGGGCGATGGGGTAGCGGTGTCCTTCGCGGAGCGCGGTTGGCTGTAGGATTGCGAACTGCTGCTGCCTTTCGTACAAAAAACAACCTTTCTCTTGCGGGGGCTGGCTGCTTTTGGTATAAAGCGCAACTCTTTTCAGCCAGGGCACCTGACGCTGTCGTTTTCGACGGTTTAGCCCACGGTTGGTAACGAATTTTTCACATTGTTCGATACAGATAAAATCGGGGCGAAGATCCATGTCTAAGGTTTGTCAGGTTACAGGTAAAAGCCCTGTAACAGGGAATAACGTTTCCCACTCTAACATCAAAACCAAGCGCCGTTTTCTGCCAAACCTGCAATACCATCGTTTTTGGGTAGAAAGCGAAAAGCGTTTCGTACGTCTGCGCGTTACTACCAAAGGTATGCGCATCATCGATAAGAAAGGTATCGATGCTGTTCTGGCTGAAATCCGCGCACGCGGCGAGAAAGTTTAAGGAGACTCGTTATGCCACGCGATAAGATTCGTCTGGTTTCAAGTGCCGGTACCGGTCACTTCTACACCACAGACAAAAACAAGCGCACCATGCCTGAGAAAATGGAGATCAAAAAATTTGATCCTGTTGTTCGCAAGCACGTGATGTACAAAGAAGCGAAAATCAAATAAGTTTCTTTGTGGCTTGAAAAGAACCCGGCAACGCCGGGTTTTTTTATGTCTGTCGTTTGTGTTTAGGAGAGTGCATGCCGGAGTTACCCGAGGTAGAAACCACCAAACGCGGCATCGAGCCGTGGCTGAAAGGTGCCACCATTGAGCACGTCGTGGTGCGACAGCCACAGCTGCGCTGGCCAGTGGTTGACGAAATTCAACAGCTGCAAGGCCAAGTGATACAGAGCTTACAACGTCGAGCCAAATACATTTTGGTCGCAACCGACGCGGGCACCGCGATCTGGCATTTGGGCATGTCGGGCTCTTTACGGCTGGTGGAGCCGAACGAAGATGCTCGTCTGCACGACCACATTGATTGGCAGTTGAGCAATGGCAAAATTTTGCGCTATCACGACCCGCGCCGCTTTGGTGCACTGCTGTGGTTGCCGGCAGGTCAGGCCTGGCAAGACAGTGAGTATTTAGCACACCTTGGGCCCGAGCCATTAAGTGATGCCTTCGACGGCGACTATTTGTATCAGCGTTCGCGTGGCAAAAAACAGGCGGTCAAAACCTTTGTGATGGATGGCAAGGTCGTGGTCGGGGCGGGCAATATTTATGCAAATGAGGCGCTATTTTTAGCTGGAATTCGCCCAACGACAGCCGCTGGCCGAATCAGTCGAGTGCGTTACCAGCGTTTGGCCGAGCACATTAAGCAGGTGTTGGCGGCCGCCATTGAGCAAGGCGGCACCACCTTGCGCGACTTCGTCGGTGGTGACGGTCAGCCCGGCTATTTTGCGCAACAGTTGTATGTTTATGGTCGTGGCGGTAAGCCTTGTCGCCAATGCAGCCAGACATTAACGGAAATACGTTTGGGTCAGCGCAGTACTGTCTACTGCCAGAGTTGCCAGCGTTGATCTGCTTCACACTGGCGCGCATGCGTCGTGACGCTCTGCACAGGTACTGCTATAGTCCCTGCTATTCTGCTTACTTGAGAGGAATGGCAATGCAAGTGATGGCGGCCTTAAGGAAATCCGGAACATTGGCAGCGGCACTGACGCTGGCAACGCTGAGCACATCGGTCTCGGCCAATCAGATTGAAGAAACCCCAAGCGCGGGTGCCATCGTTGCTGATGCTGCCTTTGCTCGCCCGATGTACATTATTTTGTCGCAGGCAGGTGCATTGGTATACGGCGCTACCTTGCCGTTGACCTTGCTTACCAACTCAGCCGATGAAGTTGCCGAAGCACTGGTGGTCACGCCATTGCAACAAGGCTTTTTGCGTTGCTTGGGTTGTCGCAAGATCAACACCGAAGTGTCACGCATGGAAGAAGGCAACGGTAAAACCATTCAGCACTTTGTACAGCTGAATGCGGGTTACAACATGTTTAAGGACAAGAGCCTGGATGAGAGCGACGGCGCTGTCGGTGGTGGCCTCGCCATTGGTACGCACTTTCGTTTAAGTGATACCAGCCGTTTCGATGTGATGTTGGGCGCTCGCTATTTGGGCACGCCTAAGTATGAAGACTTTAACGTCGAAGATCAGGTGCTGTCTTATCAAATCACCAGCCGCTTTGGTCGCGAGATCTTTGATGGTGTCGACATCATGGGCAAACTGGGCCTGCACAAGTGGCAAGCCAACTGGGAAAACACCGAGAGCGGTGCAGATGGCAGCTCGGGTAGCAACGGTTTGCTGTACGGCCTTGGCTTTGACTTCCGTATGTCAGACGCCATGCGTACCGGCATCGAATATACCCGTTACACACTGGAAGACGGTGGCTACGAAGTGGATGTCGATACCATCGACTTTACTGCTTCGCTGATGTTCTAAGCTCAGCTTTGAGTCAAAAAAGGCAGCCTTGGCTGCCTTTTTTATTGTCTGCAATTTACTGCTGAGCATTCAGCTGCGGTACCGTCAGTACCTTGGCTTCACCGACACCTCTGGGGTCCGATGCCGCACTCACCTTACTGTTGTTAACATCCCAGACAATGGCCTGCATATTGCCGTACTGGCGACCAACTGAGCGCACGTCATGACCTAAGTTTCGCAGTGCCGCTTGCTCTGCTCGGGTAAAGGTCGTTGGTTCCATTTGGATGCGGTCAGGCAAATACTGATGATGGAAACGCGGCTGGCTGACCCACTCGTGCACGGGCTGTCCTTGAATGTGCCCTAAGGTACCTAGCAGCACCTGGGTGATAATTCGGCTGCCACCCGGTGCGCCTAATATGGCGATTTGATCGCAGCTTTCGATCATGGTGGGCGTCATGCTCGATAACGGTCGTTTGCCACCTTCAATGGCATTGGCCTCAGCACCGACCAGGCCGTAGCTGTTAGGTACGCCAGGGGCTAACGAAAAATCGTCCATTTCGTTGTTGAGCACCACACCGGCCACGGTAAAAGCAGAGCCAAACGGCAAGTTAATGCTAAGGGTGGCCGAGACGCGGTTGCCGTATTTATCCAGTACCGATAAATGGGTGGTGTGGCGACCTTCGTACAGATTGGCTGGGCCTTGCATCTCTAAGCTCACGGACGCTTTATGGGCATCAATGCTGGCGGCATAGTCCGCTGCACGCTGTTCGGATAACAGCTTGTCGATGGGGACTTGATAAAAATCCGGGTCACCCAAGAACTCAGCGCGATCACGATAAGCGCGACGCATTACTTCGGCAAGCAAGTGGGTCTGCGCAACTTTGCCGAGCTGACGCCAGTCAGTGCCAGTTTGTTGTTGGTAGGCGTCGAGCATGCTCAGCATTTGCACCAGGGCAATGCCACCGGATGACGGTGGCGGCGCGCTGACAATGGTGTGCTCCCCGTATTCAAAGACAATGGGCTCACGCTCTACCACTTGATAGCTGGCCAAATCCTCCAGTGTCCAATCTCCGCCATTCTTCTGTACTGCATCGACCAAGGTTTGGGCGAGTTCGCCTTGATAAAAACCCGCTTTACCTTGCTCTGCTAGCAACTCCAGTGTTGCGGCTAACTCTGGCTGCACAATGCGGTGGCCAATGTCGGGAATCTGGTTGTCGTGCAGAAATATGGCGGCTGTTGTTGGGTAGCGTTGCATGTAGTGCAGCCGAAAGTTGGCCAGCTTTTGGTAGCGTTGATCGACGGTAAAGCCGCTGCGCGCTTGCTCTATGGCTGGCGCTAGCACCTGCGGCAAAGACAACAATCCGTAGCGCTGTGATAAATAGGCAAAGGCGGCGGGTTGTCCCGGGATGCCGGCAGCGGAAGGCCCATTGATGGAACGGTCGCGATCCGGTTTGCCGTCTTTCAGGTAATAATCCCGATGCGCCGCCTTAGGCGCTGTCTCGCGGGCATCAATAAAGCGGTATTTGTCTTCACCGGCGTTATAAATCAGCCAGAATCCCCCACCGCCAATACCGGCAGCGTAGGGTTCAACCACACCGAGTGAGGCGGCCACGGCAATGGCGGCATCGACGGCATTGCCACCGGCGGCCAGCACATCGAGCCCGGCCTGGGTAGCCATGGGATGAGCGCTGGCAATAGCCACTGAGCCGGGTGTAGCGCCCGGTGTGGTGCGAACTTCTTCTGGGGTGCTGCTGCAGGCTGCTAGCAGCCAAAGGCTAACGAATAAGGTAAGAATGCTGCGTGCTTGTTTCATTATTATTAGTCTCCGCGAGTGTTCTGGGTCAGAAGTTCGCATGCTTTCAGCGCGCCATTCAAGTTTTCTGGCTAGGCGTGTCTCGCATACAATGGTGGTTCCATTGGCAAGAGACAGAACGAAGCAAGAGGGCTTGAAGGACGCGCCTCAAGGGAGCGAGTGGAAAGCTCAATTACAGCGTTGCTGTTGTTGAAAAGATGCCGATACCTCCCGCGAACAGCGCTGTGCACTAGCGCTTTCCATTCACTCTGAAAATACGCGAATGTCTGACTCAGGACACTAGACAATGCTAGGAATCAGCGAGCATACAGGGCGAGCGCCGTGGCTGTCATGTTGTCGGCGGTTATTGGGCGTCGATTTGGCGCAAATAGCAGGGCGCTAGGCAGAGGGAAGAAGTTGAAACACAGGCCAGTTGCGTGACTGGCCTGACGCCTAAGTGATTTAGGCGATTTTTTTGCCGGTCAGGCGCTCGTATTTGGCTTCCAGCTCTTCTTGAGTTTCCTGATTGTTGTCATCGTGCGGAATGCAGTCGACCGGGCACACCAGCTGGCACTGGGGCTCATCATAGTGGCCTACGCATTCAGTGCATTTGGCTGGATCTATTTCGTAGATTTCTTCGCCCGCAGAAATGGCTTCATTGGGGCACTCGGGTTCGCACACATCACAGTTGATGCATTCATCGGTGATAATCAACGCCATGACATACCTCCGTCATATCATCCGCAAGCGGATGGGCACACAGGTTAACTGACGCGTTTTTGCAGGGCTTTGGCAACGCTCGGGTGAACGAAGTTGCTGACGTCGCCGTTTAAAGACGCGATCTCTCTCACCAGCGTGGATGAAATATAAGAGTACTTCTCTGCCGGAGTCAGGAACATGCTCTCAACATTCGGCGCCAACACACGGTTCATGTTGGCGAGCTGGAATTCGTATTCAAAGTCAGATACCGCACGCAGGCCGCGCAAAATGATATTGGCGTTGTGTTCACGCACGAAGTCAGACAACAGGTTGTCAAAGCCGGTGACTTCGACATTGTGCAAGTGCCCGAGCACATCGCGCGCCAGATCGACGCGGGTATCCAAGTCCAGCATGGGCTGTTTTTTAGGGTTGTCTGCGACGGCAATAATAATGTGGTCAAACAGACGCGCGGCACGTTCCACCAGATCGGTATGTCCATTGGTGATGGGATCAAAGGTGCCTGGGTAAACGACCGTATTCATAATTAGCCCTTGTGCTGGTTGCTATCATCACGGTGGGACGGCCAGTGCTGTGGCCTGTCCCGGGCGCATAGTAAACAAAAAGGACAAACCCTGCCAAACCTAATCAGCCGGGCTTGCTATGAATCAAGTCTCCTCAATAAAGCCTGTGCCGACAAAACGGCGCTGAGCATTGCCGCGGGTCAGCTGTAGATGCTGCTGCCAGCGTTGCTGTTGCTGCAGGCGTAGCTCTACATTGGCCTGCTGTTTTAGTTTATGTAGCAGCAAGCAGCGCGCTAATTTTTTGTTGGCGTGCTGACTGCGTTCACTCTCGACCCGCACCTGCAAGCCGGTAAGTTTATGTCTGGCTTGAACGGCTGAATCCGTGGTATTCACATGCTGGCCACCAGCGCCAGAGGCGCGACAGCTACGATATTCAATATCACCGTCAACCAGCCCTGGCTCGGTTTCTGATGAACTCAACTCGAAGCTTTCGCCACTAAAGAACCAGTTTTTGCGTTTATGTTTAGGCCGGTAAGGGCTGGCACAGACCCACAACATAGGTCCTTGCCAGAGCTGGCTTAAAGCACTGGCATTACTGCCCGTTAACTGCACCAACACAGATTTAAAGCAGCCTGCACGGCGGCCAGGCTGTTGTTCCAGCAGTTTGCAGCCAAGCTGCTGTTGCTGGGCTTCATGTTGCAGTTGCTTTAACGCTAAGCCGACAGCGCGCTTACATTCTTCCGGACCGCGGCCAGCGGATAACTGTAATAACCACATCAGCAGCGCCCTCCCTGGGTTTTAAAGGTCAGCACTGGCCTGAGTTTGGCAATCAAGCGAATAAGCCCGGCTTGCTGCATATCGTCGATAACTTGCTGGCTGTCTTTATAGGCTTGCGGTGCTTCTTCGTACAGCAGGGTTTTATCCTCACAGATCACCAGGCTGCCTAAGCGGGTGCGACGCAAATCGGCTTGGCTGTATTTGTGGCAGAGGAACCTCTGAATAATTCGGTGCCCGCTCTGGATCGTCAGAGAGCTTCGAATCCCGAAGCCGGTTTGCCGCTTTAGCCGGCTACAGCAAAAATCGGCGACACCGAGTCGGAGTTCTCTGGCGATCCCCATCGGGCGCGGGCAGCAGGCTCTCATAGCTTCGTTGGCAATGTTGAAAAGGACTGGCCATTTCCTGCCATCGCCGCCTTGTTCTGAAAGCCTGCTGCACTCGCGCAGAGCTGTGCAGAATCATCCAGAGGTTCCTTACGCCCTTTGCAATCGGAGCGCTTCCATTTACGCCCTGCACCGTGTGCCAAAGACCACAGCGTGGTGCTGGCGTGGCTGGCGTCTGCAATGGGTTCAACCAGCCAGGAATAATCGCCACGAGAGCCTGGAATCACGACTAAGCCCTGATCCGACGGCGTCGCACCTTTGCGGTGCAGCCAGCCTGGCTGAGTGTCAGTAACCTGGCTAACCAGGTTGTGATTAACATCGAGCAGCGGCCGGCCTTCGGTTTTTATCGCCTGCAAAAAGCGCCGAGCGATCAACTCTCGATTAAGCTCTGCCCAGCGCAAGGCGTCGTCATGCTGCTGCAGGTACGCCTGTTGCTCAGAGCTGCCATCACTGAGGCCGGCGTGGCCAAACTGCTGCACATGCTGTTGCAAGATTTGTTGCCCTAAGCCGCGTGAACCGGAATGCACCAGCAGTTGTATGCGTTGTTTATCTAGGCCGCAGGCGTCAAAGCGGGCGCGATCAAAGATCTCATCCACTTGCTGAAACTCGGCAAAATGATTGCCACCACCCATGGTGCCGAGGGCGGAATCAAACCCCTGCTGCTGGATGTGGCGCTGTTGCTTTTCATCATGAATAGCTTGTTGCCAGCTGGCATTGAGCGGGCTTTCTACCCCGGTTAACGCCTGTGCCCAGCTGTCGGGTTTGGCTTTGCGGACTATGACATCGCTTTGCCACAATGCCATGCCACAGCCAATATCGCTGCCGACTAACGCGGGATACAGTTGGCCCTGGCTTAAGCAGGCTGCGCCGATGGGATAGCCCTTGCCTGGATGCAGATCCGGCATGCCTGCCACCCGAAACATGCCGGGTAATCCCGCTGTGTTATGTAATTGTTGAATGGCTTGGCCTTCGATCCAGCTATTTTTCGATGCCAGCAGGCAAACCTGTTCAGAAAGAAATTGTATGGACGTGCCCATAGCTCCAATTCTCTTTTAAATGGATAACAAAAGTTGAATTGGCAGGCCGCAGATATTCTGAGCCCAGAGCAGCTATTGCGTATGAATTAGCTGAGGGCGAGGCCTGCATCAGAACGAATAAACAACATGGGTCATACTCCTGTGCAGTGTGTGAATGGATAAAGAGCGCGCATCATAGCGATAGCCAACGTTCTAAACAAGCGACAGGTCATGGCATACTGAAGCATGCAGAAGCTCGCTGGGTTTTTGCGCGGTGTTTCACAGTGGAGTCTCGGCGCGAGTAATGAAAACCCAGTTTATTCATTTTTTGCAGCAACAAGGTGCCAGTACCGACGATGTTGATGTGCTCACCAGTCAGGCCCAGCCAATGACACTGCCTGCCAAAACCTTGTTGGCTCCACAAGGGCAATGCTTACAGCACTTTTATTGGCTTTTTTCTGGCATTGGTCACGCTTGCTACATCACCGCAGGTGGTAAATCATTTAGCAAAGAATTTTATTGGGAAGGCGATTGGGTGATTGGCTTTGAGCCGTTGGTGTCCGAGCAGCCCCTGCCATATCAGCAAGAAACCCTGAGCGAATGTCAGCTGATGGCGTTGCCCATATCACTGTTAAAACACTGGCGTATGCGACGTCATCCTTGGTATACGAGGTTGTTGGAGTCGCAGCTACTGCATAAGGAAAATAAAGAGCGGTTGCTGCTGTTAAACAATCCGGAGCAGCGCTATGTGTATTTCTGCCAGCACTATCCTTTTCTGCGCAAGCGCCTAACGGACTACCAAATTGCGGGCTATTTAGGCATTACGCCCATCAGTTTGAGTCGTATCATCGCGCGGTTAAAGCAGCGAGGCGAAGCCAACTAACATCGGCCAATTAATTAGGCACCGCTAAATAATTCGGTGCCCGCTCTGGATCGCCAGAGGGCTTTGGATCACGAAGCCGTTTTGCCGCTCTAGTCAGCTACAGCAAGAATCGGCGACACAAAGCCAGAGTTCTCTGTCGACCCCCGTAGGGCGCGGGCGGCAGGCTTCCATAACGTCGTTGGCGGTGTTGAAAAGGGCTGGCCATTTCCTGCCATCGCCGCCTTGTTCTGAAAGCCTGCTGCACTCGCGCAGAGATGTGCAGAATTATTCAGAGCTGCCTTAGTAGCTCGTTAACAAAGGTTAATGCGCCGACCTTAGCAGCTGGGTAAGCTAACGCTCTGTTTGTGGAGTATGAAAATGATCACCTGGACTGTATCCCATCTGACGGAGTTGAGCGTCAGCCAAGTTTATCGAATATTGCAATTACGCAGTGAAGTATTTGTCGTTGAGCAAACCTGCCCTTATCAAGACATGGACGATAAAGACCTAACCGCTGGCGTTATGCAACTGGTCGCCTGGCAGCAAGATCAGCCCATTGCCTGCGCGCGATTATTGCCCCCAGGCATTAGCTATGACAGTGCCAGCATTGGCCGCGTGGTGACGCGGGCTTCGTCTCGTGGCAGTGGTTTAGGGCATGAGCTTATGCAACGGGCAGTGGAATACTGCCTGCAACAGTGGCCGCATAACCACATAGAAATCAGTGCTCAGGAATATCTCAAAGACTTTTACCAAGGGCACGGTTTTGAGCAAATTTCCGACACCTATTTAGAAGATGATATTCCGCACATTCACATGAAATACAGCCGCTGATATGTCGGCTACTTCTCTGGCCATTGTCTTGTTAATCGCCGGGAATTTTGTTGCATCGCTGGCAGACGTCAGCGTCAAAAATCTCGATGGTGATTTGAGCGCAGTACAATACACGTTTTTGAGGCAGTGCATGTCGCTATTGTTGGTGGCACCGTTTTGGTATTGCCAACAGCCGGTGGAAAGAGCACTGACTCATGTCAGAATCACGCTATTGCGTGCACAGCTGATTTTAGTCGGCAGCGGCTGCACCATGTTGGCGATTACCTACTTGCCACTGGCCACGGCCAATGCGATGTTTTATACCGCACCTCTGTTGATGCTGCCGTTTTCGGTTTTGCTATTACGAGAGTCGCCTAAGCCTGCCAAAGTAGTCGCTAGCCTGATTGGCTTTGTCGGGGTATTGATATTGCTGCGGCCGTCGCAGTTTCATTGGGCGGCTTGGTTTGCATTGGGGACGGCGCTGTGTGTGGCCTGTTTTCATCTACTGGCTAGGCGCTTGTCAGGCCAGCAAAGTGTGGCTACTACGCTGTTTTGGACCTCGGTATTTTCATTGCCGCTCAGTGCTATTGGTGCAGGGTTTTATTGGCAACCCGTTTGCTGGCAGCACCTGGCTTGGGTGCTCGCCAGTGCAGTCTGTGTAATGGCGTACAACGGTCTGGCAGTAATGGCCTATCAGCGCGCTCCGGCGGATCGTATCTCTATGGCCGAGTACACTGGGCTGATCTTTGTCACCCTAATGGGCATTGCCTGGTTTGATGAAATACCGGATGTGTTGAGTGTGATGGGCATGATCCTCATCATCTTGCCGCTGCTGCCATGGCGCAAGTTTGGGCGTCGCACAGAGGCTGTGAGTGCCGAAAGTGGCTAGTGTGAGCCGCGAGTCACAGTACACTGGGCGGGATGAGTGTTCTGACTCAGGACACTAATGATGCGGGCGAGCGGCATGAAAGATTTGACACACACATCACTAACACTGGAGCAATGCCGTTTGGCGCGGCTCAGCCGCGATGTGCGCTTTGACGGGCAGTTTTTTATTGGCGTAAAAACCACGGGAATCTTTTGTCGGCCCATTTGTCCGGCGCGGCTGCCCAAGGAAGAAAACGTCGAATATTTTGCCAGTCGCATGCAGGCGGTGCAGCAGGGTTATCGCCCTTGTTTGCGCTGCCGCCCTGATAGCGCACCGCAATCTTGGGCCTGGAAGGGCGTCGAAACCACCTTTGTTCGCGCCCGAAAACTGCTAGAAGAATCACTGGCTGAGCCACTGCCTATTGCATCCCTAGCGGATCGCTTAGGGGTTTCCGAGCGCTATTTACGCCAGCTGTTTGCAAAATATCTGGGGGTATCCCCGAAACAGTACCAGTTGTATCAACAACTATTATTTGCCAAACAATTGTTACATGACAGCGATATGAGCATGACCGACATCGCTTTTGCTGCGGGATTTAACAGTGTGCGTCGGTTTAATGATGCTTTTAAGCAGCATTTTCGCCTGCCACCGACGGCAGTGCGTAAAGCACAACCGGCGAGCTTGCCAGAGCACAGTGTGCGCATTCCAGTGCGGGGCAATATCGATTGGCCGCATCAGTTAAATTTCTATCGGCTAAGAGCGATAACCGGTATCGAGCAGGTGGATGATACTAGCTATAGCCGCACCGCTGAGATGGACGGTGAGCCTGTCTGGTTTGCGCTACAGCAGCACAGCGAGCATGCCATGTTGCTGCGCTATCGCCTGAATAATCCAGCTCTGTTGTACCGTTTGTTGCAGCAAGTCAGGCGGGTATTTGACTTGGATACCCACATTGACAGTGTGGAGCAACACTTGCAGTCGGTGCACCCACAACTGGTGCATCGATCAGGAATCCGCATACCCGGGGTGTGGAGTCCTTGGGAAGCTGGCATTCGTGCCATATTGGGGCAGCAAATTTCACTGACTGCGGCCGTTAACTTATTGAATCAATGGGTGCAATTGGTAAAGCCCGAGCAATGGGTGGGTTTTCCAACCCCTGAGCAGGCAATTCAGGCGGATATGTCAGCGTTAAAAATGCCTCAGAGGCGAAAGCAAACGCTCAAATCTTTTGCCGAATACTGCTGTCATGCCAAGCCGCTGCAAGAAAGTGAGTTGCTGCAAATAAGTGGCATCGGCCCTTGGACGGTTAACTACATAAAAATGCGCGGCTGGCTGCAACCTGACTGCTTATTGCCAGGTGATCTGGTGGTGAAAAAACAGTTAGAGAAAATCGCCCCCATCAATCCTGATCGCATATCGCCATGGGGTAGCTATGCCACCTTACAATTATGGAGTCGCTGATGTTTTTTACGCGTTTTATGTCGCCGGTGGGTGAGGTATTAGTACAAGCCGATTCCATCGGCGTCACGGGTGTGTGGTTTGAACAGCATACCACTTGCCCTAAAGATTTGGGCGTTGAGCAAGCTGATCAGCCCTGGCTGACACTGGTCTGTCAGCAGCTACAGCAGTATTTTGCCGGCCAACGGCAAAGCTTCGATGTGCCTTTAAATCCTGCGGGTACCGAGTTTCAACGAGGTGTCTGGCAAGCGTTGCAAACCATTCCCTATGGCAGTTGCTGCAGTTATCAGGATATCGCCTGCAAAATAGGCAAGCCCAGCGCCAGTCGTGCGGTGGGCGCTGCCAATGGTAAAAATCCGGTCTCGATTATCGTTCCTTGCCACCGTGTCATCGGTGCCAGTGGCAAGCTCACCGGCTATGCCGGTGGCTTAGAGCGTAAACGCTGGCTGTTGGCTCATGAGACACGCATCAGCCCGCTGTTTCCTGAGCCGATGACTGGCGCTGATACTGCTTTTTAAAGCGTTTATAAAGAAAGTAGCCTAGGCATTGCAGCATGCGTAGCAAGGTAAACTTAACGCAGAAGCCCAAATAGTGACCTTGCTTAAAGCCGGGGTTATAGCGAAAGAAAAAGGCTTCTTCTTTATTGCGTGGCTCAATATCGAAAGAGTCGACCGCGGCGACATCTTCGGTGATAAAAAAAGGTGAATCGCTCTGGTCTATGGGTTTGACCTGCCAATGGTCGATCACTTTCTTCAGTACCTGGGCTTCGTCTGAATTCGGATCTTGATAATCAGGAGAAGGGTAAAATCGGCGTGCGAACTTTGCTGAAGCTGCATACAAGTTGGGACTAGTGATAAAGCCAACACCGTAAGTAGGGCAGCGGAAATCAAATAAATACTTTAGACAAAGTGAAAGGTAAGTAGGGAACACTAAGTTGCTGCCATGTTGGCCCGGTAAGATACCGACGGCGCCTTGTATCGCCCTTACTCTACGGTTGTTAAACTCCACATAAATGATTTTGACAAAGCAGTAAGCAATGGGTTGGTTGCCGCGGTAGATAAGGCAGGCAATATTGTCATCGTCGGCGGGGTCGCGAAAGACTTTATCTATTTGCTCGCCGCGAATATCGGAATGGTCAAATATTTGCTCATCAATCTCAATGATTCGATCCAATAGCAGGTCGTAGTCAATGGCGTTGGAGGTCGAACGCTGTAGCACGTGTTTGTGAATTTTTTCATTGCTCATGGTGATACCTGTAAACTAATTTTTATTCTAGGCAGATCGCTGCTCGCCCAGTCATGACGCTGACGAGCGTCAATATGGGCTTTACTTTATACTGGTGATAAAAATCAATGCGGATTTTGGCAGGCTTTTGGTACTTGATTCTGGGGAGAATCGGGCCACCAAAAAGGCCCGTCAATACACGAGTTTATTATTGCGATACGTATAAGTAGGCAATCGCGCTGAAGATGATCCAACTGGCCATGGCGACTTTTAACTTAGCTGCGCCCAGCTTGACGGCTAATACGGATGCAATGGTGCCGCCGATGACCGCTCCCGGTGCAGCAAACATTAACACGTTTACCTGCAGAGCTTGGCTGTATGCAATGTGATAGGGCATGGCCAACACCACGGTGAGGGCTGAAATAATCACGGCAGCAGCAATCGCCATGTTGGTGCGAAAGCCCATGAAAATCAGCACCACTGCCAGCACTTCACCAATGCCGATGGATAGCCAAGCAGTGACAATGCCGCCGAAAAAGGCGCTGACGATGACAATGGTGTTTTCTAGAGACGTTAAAGGTTGCCAGCGTCCATGCAGTGTTTCTTTTTGTCGCCTAAGTAATATCGCAATGCCCACGGCGAGTGAAAACAACGAAAAGAAAACATGGACTGAAAAACTGGGATTAGGTAACCACCATTGTGCTAACCAAAGGCCAGCAATGTTGGGCAGTAAGGCCATCGTCAGGATACGTTTTAGAGGATGCCACTGCGGCTGATATCCGCTTAGTTCTGTGCGCTGAATACGCAGCCAGCCCAGGCTGCCGGCAGTCATGCCGAAGCATTGAATGGCCAGGCTGGTCGCCAATGCTTGCTCGGTGGTTAACCCCAAGGTAATAAAAGCCGGAAAGAAGACAATGCCACCACCTGCACCGGTGGCATTGGCAATAATGGCGGCCAGTAAACCGATAAAGAAAAAGTGCCCATGGCTACGTATTAAGTCTGGCAGCTGTTGATGCGATTGGGCATCCCAGCCAATGGCGATGCTATAAACCACCACGAGGGTAAATACGAAATACAACAGCCGGTAGTCGAGTACGCGAGTCATGTTAGAAACTCCAGTAAACGGCTAGGCGGGCAACGGTTTGCTGAGCGAGGCGACCGTATTCAGATGCTTTATCGCCATGAAAATATTCCAGTTGCAGGCGACTGCTCCAGCCGTCACTCCAGCGCTGACCGAGTTGCAGCTGATGATACTGGCTGTAATCATCGAGGTTCCATTGCACGCTTTGCTGCCAATGCCAAAACCCAGAGCTGCGGCCATTACCGTACATAAGATACAGGGCATTCTTGGCTAATTGACCATGCGCCATGGCTTGGCTCGCGCTGGCAAAAAACTGATAGCTGTGGCCAGCTTGGGCGGTGGACAGTGCTGCCTTATAGTCATTCGCCCATGCGCTCAACTGCTGGCGTTCTGCTTTGCTGTAACCGTGCTGATTATATAAATATTCGCCGCGCACATCCCATTGCCCCCAACTGTGCTGTAAGCCGGCCAGTAATTTCCAGTATTGGCCCAGTTCGTAGTTGGTATTGGGCGTTGCAGCGCCTGGTGCTAAATCAAAGCTGGCCAGATCACGCTGACGCTCAAGTGCTGCTTCGAAACGCAAGCTGGTGGCATCGCCTAATAAGCGGCTGATATTCAGCCCCCATTGGCTACCCAGTGTGGGGATATAGTGCCAAACCAGGCCGGCGTCGAGGTCGCCTTCGTAGGTTAGGCGTAACGCCGATTGGTGCCGGGCGGAATACTGTTCATCGTCGAGGGTGGCCACCAACGCGGATACAGCGAGCGCTTGATGACGCCAGCGCAGGTTAATCATATCAACGCCTTGTTGCTGGCGAAGGTTGTCCTGATCGAAGCTTGGGCGGCTACGATTGGGTTTTAATAAATCCACCACCGGCCAGTTAAAGCCCTGGCTCCATTGCGGTTTGATGCGCCCAATGCGTAACTGGCGGCTACGAAAACGGCTGTGCCAAGACAGCTCACCTTCTAGCAATAGCGCACTGCTATCGCGTTGGCGCTCATAATGGCTTACCTCAGAGCGATAACCATTCTGCTCGCCTATCCAGGCCATGCGTGCTGCACTCGACCAGTGAGGGCTAAAGCGCCATTGTAAATCATTATCCAAGCTGAGTTGTTGTGCTTGGTCCTGACGAGGAAACAATCCGGGATTAAACTCCGTTTTTTCTCGTGTCTGCGCCCACTGCCCGAGTAATGTGAGTCGTTGGCGAACATCCCAATCGCTGGCATGAAGTAGGCTGCTGGCCAAAACAGCCGCTAGACTAAAAATCCAAGTATTTAAGTGCATCTTTATTAAATAGCGCGGCATCAAGGTCTTCTTTTTGATATTGGCTGAATGTCATCACTGTGTAGTGCTGTGGCCGAATGGCATCAATCAGCTTTACTTGCGCCAACTTTGGCTCGCCGTTCACCTCCATGGTGGATAAATACTCGGCAGTTTTTAAATGCTTACCCGAGCGCGAGTAAAACTTAGCTTGCAACGGAGCGTGATCTGCTTGCTGGCTTAACCATAATTCGATACGGCCATAGGTACTGCCCTCGGCAGAGGTGCTGAGGTCCAGCTTCCAGCTCGGTTGCTGATTCACCTCAGCCGGCGCCAGGGCATCAATTTGATACTGCTTGGAGAGCGTCGTTCCCATCACATCACCGTTGCTCGCCTGGCCTATCAGACGCTGAGCTGGGGTAATGCGAATGACTTTGCGCGTACCAGGGATATAGAGCCACATGTTTTTGCCTTCTTTCAGCATGGCTCTGCCCTTTTCCCGCTCTGGACTTAAAAAGCTCACCAGCGAGCGCTCACCGAGTACCCGGACCTTTAAACGGTTGCTTCTGGCAGCCGTATCAGGTTGATGGCTGCTGTTATCAATGACAAAACTAAAACCTTCATCGCCGTAGCCACGATACTGGTCAAACGTTTGCAGCAAAGCATGGGCATCTGGCTGTTGGGCCTGAAGCTCCCCCAGCGTAGCGACCAGGCTGAGTAGAACAAAGCAAAAATAACGCATAAATATTCGATCCATTAGGTAAATCTAAGAGCATTAGCAACGGGCAGTCGCGCGGCTTTGTAGGCTGGGTAGGCACTAGAGAAAACAGCGATTAAAAAACCCAAAACAAAGGTCTGCCATAAAATATCTGTCAGTATCAAAATACGAATAGGGTAGTCCTGAGTGCTACCAGGAGGCGTTGGCATCATCCATTCGGCCCAGGTAATCAGCTCTGCACTGGCGGCTCCGATGGCAATGCCAAGGCTGGCTCCTAATAGCCCCAGCACCGCCGCCTCAAGTAAAATCAGTTGCACCACTTGCGTAGGCGTCGCGCCCATTGCGCGAATGGTGCCCAATTCACGTGTGCGCTCCATCACTGCCATCATCATGGTGTTGGAAATACTGAGAGCGACAATAATAATGACAATAATGCGCACAAAACCGAAAATACCATCAAACAGCGCCACTACTTGGTGATAATAGTCAGCCAGTTGATCCCAGCGACGACTCTCCAGCGCAAGGCCTTGTTGTGCAAAAGCGGCCTGTAGTGTTGTCTGAGTGCTGGCGGTTTTTTCGGTTTGCTCAAGCAAAACGACTAAGCGTGTAACGGCCGAGGTATACAGTAGATCTTGGGCATGGGGCAAATTTAAACGCACCAGGCGATCATCCAATGCTTGAGTTCCGGTATTGATCACACCGGTAATGCGAATATCAACCGCATTAATGGCGCCATCCGTAGTGCTGGCCATTAGAGTTAAATAGTCGCCGACTTCAACATCTAGAGATTCAAACAATCCCTGGCCGATCAGTGCGCCATCGCTGTCCATGGGGAACAAATCTTCACCGGCGACGATTTTAATGGCCGATGACAGCAATGCTTCGCTATCGGCATCGACACCCACGCCCATTACGGCGAGGGATTGCTTGCCGTCGCTTAATAAACCATTAAAGTTTAGGCGCGGAGCCATCACTAAAGGGTGTGCCTGTTGCTCAATTAAGGAGGTGACTTTTTCCAGCGTTTGCTGCTGCAGCAAATAGCGCTCAGGCTCAGCTTTTGCGTATTGATTATAGCCATCGGCATAAATTTGAATATGACCAAGCTGCGAGCGAATCATGCTTTCACGCATTCCGTCATACATTGACTGCACAAAGCCACCAAATACGACCAAGCTAACGCAACCGAAAATAATGGCGGCCAGTGTAATTAAGCTGCGGCGATAGTTGCGCAACACATTTAGGGCGGCAATTTTAATCCCTAATCCGTTCATAGCTCAGTCAATACCTGCTCGGATTTTTTGCCCCACGAGGTTGGATGCTGACTGGCGTTATGCCACATATCACGTGCAGCCTTGGGCTGGCCGTCACGCAACAAGGCTTGCGCCAGATAGAACTCAACAAAAGCCTGAAAATCAGGGCCATATTGCTGCCCAACTTGATCACGAACCAAGGTTAAATCTTGTATGGCAAAGTGTGCACGCTTAACAAACG
This sequence comes from Bacterioplanes sp., assembly GCA_965233665.1. Classification (GTDB taxonomy): domain Bacteria; phylum Pseudomonadota; class Gammaproteobacteria; order Pseudomonadales; family Oceanobacteraceae; genus Bacterioplanes. The sequence goes on from CBDDTG010000069.1 coordinate 197,025, forward strand.
CCGGCATGTTGGCGCAGGCCAAGCCACGCTGTAGGCGTGCCCCTAGATGATCGGGGCTGAGTTTGATCGCGCGGTCCATGTAGCGAGTGCCTTTGCGCATCAGAATATTGAGTTTTGCTAAGTTATCGGTATGCAGGCTGGATTGATAACTGTACAAAGAACCTAATGCCGCCATCAGCTCAGCATCGTTGGGAGCCTGAGTTAACGCCTGACTGAGTTGTTGTATCAGTGTTTCGATGCGCTGTTCATCTTTGCTGTTGCTGGCTGTGATATTAGCCAGCTCTGCCAGCCAGGCGCTGCGCTGCTTAACAGGGTCATCACTGTGCTGCGCCTGCTCAATGAGTTGTTGACGCTGTTCAATGGTCATGGCTATGCGAGTGGGCGCTTGATAATCCTGCGCGTGTGCCGCTCCCATCAGGGCGAACAGCAGCACTGGAATGGTTAAAAATGCTTTCATACGGTTGACTTCATTCGCTCGGAAGAAAAATAGGGAGATTGCGAGTTATCCTGAATCAACAAGCCATCTTTTAAAGTGATGATGCGTGACGCTCGGGTCATTACGTATTCATCATGAGTGGCGATAATAAAGGTAATGTTTTGCTGTTGATTGAGCTCTTGCATCAGCTCCAATATGGTATGGGCCGTATTGGAGTCGAGATTGGCCGTCGGCTCATCTGCCAAAATAAGCGCAGGCTCTGTGACCAGAGCTCGGGCAATGGCAACGCGCTGCATTTGGCCGCCCGATAAATGCACCGGGCGCTGATGAAGTTGGTCGGCTAGCTGTACTTGCTGCAAAGCACGCTGCGCACGCTGGCGCGCGTTGGCTGTGCTGATGCCCTTTAATGTCAATGGATACATGACATTTTCAAGGGCCGTTAATACCGGAATTAAGTTGAACGACTGAAAGACAATGCCCACGTAATCCAGACGCAGGCGTGCGCGCTGTCGTTCGTTTAAGCCCTGAATAGAATGCCCCTGAATGCGCACCTCGCCTTGGCTGGCGTCATCTAAAGCACTGATGAGATTTAGTAGTGTGCTTTTGCCACTGCCACTGTTGCCTTTTAAAACAATAAATTCACCATGGTTGATGCTCAGGTCAATGCTGTTTAAAGCACAGACCTGATTGTCACCCAAAGCGTATTGTTTGCTGACGCGATTGAGCTCGACCAACATGGATTAGCTCTCGGCAGCCAAAGCGGCTTCTGGCAGCGCCTGGCAGGCAGTCGCCAATGTGTTAGGGCAAGGCCCTATGCTGTTTGCCAGTTGCATATATTGGCTGGCTTGTTGCGCGTCTTTGCTCTGATAGGCTTGGGCTAGAGAAATATAAACCAGCTGTTTTATGGTGTCTGGAAAATCCTGCGAGAACTGTTGTTTGAACCATTGCTCATCTTCGAACACAGTTTCACTGTAGCCGCTTATTTCGCCAACAAAAGCAAAGGTCATTAAGCGAATCAGGCGCACCTGCACATTATCCGGGGCGGCCTCTGCGGCAGCATTGACTTCATCCATGGCGGAATGCAGGCGCGTGAGCTTATAGATTCCCATGCTGGGGTCGAACATTGCGCCGGCTAACTTACCATCATTGGAGTAATAGGCCGCTTGCGCCAGCGGGTTCTTGGGTGCCTTATCCAGAGCTTTTGATAGCAAGGTGTCCGCTTTTTCTAAGCGATTGTGGTGGCTATATATTTGTCCCAACTCCAACAGCACATCGACATCATCAGGATGCGCTTTCAGCTCATCTTTTAAATACGATACCTGCTGCTGTTGCTGCTCGTTGTAAGGCACTTCAGGAAAATTAATGGGTGCTGCACCACTAAACCAAGCGATGACATTACCAATAAGAAATGCAGAAATGATTGTAGTTAACATTTTTTTAGCCACCTGCTACCCCTTTATTACAGTTCGATCGAGTTCTCGATCAGTTGATTGTCCATTTCACGCAGCGTGGTGTGCTCGTCAAAGACTAAGTTTTCTGGGTTCATGACACCTGGGTAGATTTGCTCACAGATTAAAATCACCTCAACGATGTTGAGTGAGTCCACCCCCAGCTCTGCGATCGGGGTGTCGGCATCGACACTGTCTTTATTCAGCATTTGCGCCACTTGGGTGCACAGCTCTTCCAATTTTTCAGTGACAACTTCAGTCATGGTGTTCTCCGTTGTGTTTTGGTTGGTGTTTATTATTTAGTTGTGCGCTGGGATGAAAGCGCAGTAAGAAATCCAAAGTCAGCATCATCAAAGGCAAACTTTGGCGCTCTAGAGTCGTTTGATTAAGAAACGGCTTAATCAATGCTTTGCTCATCAGTGGTGGCAGAAAAAAGCCCAACTGACGCAGCGGCTGACAGGCATAAAAATATAAGCGTTGAAAACCTTCCAACAGGTTGTTCAATGGACGGCTTTGGCTGTGAAAATGAAACAGGCTAGGCGTATTGGACACATAATCAAAACTCAGCACCTTGCCCTGTGCCTGCGCGATGCTGCGCAGTTGATGCTGAACTTGTGGCCAGCCATGGTACTGCCATGCAACTTGATCCAGTGTCGATTTATCAGCACCCGGTTGGTGTTCTGCCAGCCGTTGATAGCAGCTCTTGATTTGCTGTTTGAGGCGTTTGCGCTCGCCTTTAAACATGGCAAACCAATCACCAATGCGGCAATCGATACCCAGTGCGGTGCGGCTGCTATTATCCAGTTGCAGCAAGCAGTGATATTGATCACTGGCCTCTAGCGACAGCGCCAGTTGCGGCAACAAGGTGGTGGTAATGGGGGCCAGTGCCAGTCGAGCGCAGTCTGGTAGCTGCTCATGCAGGCTACTTTCTGCCATCGCGGCATCATCCCCAGACGTCACTTGTCGTTGCACAATATCGCGCGTCGGTAGTGGCAGTAATTCAAATGCTTCTTGATCGCCGATGGCCAGTGAGTTTTGCCACTGACAGTCGGTGAGTGCGTACTCATACCACTGCCCAGGAAGAATGCGATCGACGTCGGCGAGCCAAGTATGCTGATCAAGTCCATGGCCAAAAAATGCCACTTCATCTAGGCAGTCATAATTAATTTGCTGAGTATCTCGCCAGGCTGGCGCTTGGGTCGTGAGTTGCAGTTGTTGATCGGATTTTCGCGCATACCAAGCCAACGCGTGCTCTGGCCCTTGCCACAACCAGATGGATTGACCTGTCTGCAATATCACCAGTTGATCAATATAAGTGGCTTCGATATCGGCCTGGTTGTCTGCCAGTGACTGCAATCCAAGTTTAATCTTAATAGGCTGGTAGGCGCTCATTACGCAGCCTCCTGCTGAGTGTTCCAGCGCGTGAGCCAGGCACTGAGCACATGGCCTGCGGGCATAATGACCGACATATGCTGACTGCGAGCAATCACTTGGCTGTCACTATCAAGCTCTGGGTGAATGTACCAGGCACGTAAATGATGAACTAAATCCGGCTCAACAATTTCATCGAACTCACCCACAATAAAGCGACAAGGCACTGTGATTTTACTCAGCAGCTCTGGATAGCGGGTATGGCTATAGGCACTGATGAGCATATAGGTGTAGTCGTATACCCTATGATCATTGGGTATATTGCTGGGGCCCATGGTAGGAAAGTGCATAACCACCTGATGGCGGAAAAAAGGCACCCAAGTCGCTAACCAATAGCGCACAAAGTTGATCTTAGGGAGGTAGCGAGCCGCTTCTTCCGGTAATGGGCGTTGGTAACGCTTTTTGCGCCAGTAACGGGCTAAATACTGCATGCCCGCACCTGGGTAATCATAACGGCAGGTTTCTTCGGTTTTTGACAAAGGCGGGGCGATGGCAAAAAAGCCATCAATGGCATCGCACCCGTGATCACCAATATACCCAAGTGCAATTAATGAGCCGGCACTGTGACCGCCAATAATCAGCCTTTCAGCACCAGCTTGACGTAGATGAACCAGCAAATCGGCTAGGTCATCTTGTAATTGCTGGCGATAATCCAAATCGCCAGCTTTCCCTTCGCTTTCGCCGTGGCCACGCCAGTCAGGCAGGCAAACAGAAATGCCTTTGGTCTGGCATGTGCGTGCTAGGGTAACGTACCTGAGGTTATTCATGGTGGCGCCGTGTAAGCACACCAACACAGTACCCATGCCATTTTGCTCACTGTCGGCACGCGGAAACCAGCGGTAAGCAAGCGTGATACCGTCACGTGCTTGATACTGATGGGACTTCAAACCGACACCTCATCAGCGACGTTATGTTCATCTTTATGGCTGTGCTTTTGGCCACCTGTGGCCGGGTCAAATACCAAGCGCTGATCCATGGTGGTGTCCATAATGCTGTCCGCTTGCTCACGCGCAAACGCTAGGAATACAGGCACCATGCTCGGCATAGCAATAAACTCATCGGTTTGCTGCCATAGCTGATTAGCAACCGTTTGCGCCTTCTTTGCCGTGCTTTCGTCCAGTGCGTCTGCGTTGAGCAAATTCACTTGGTTGCTGTGAAAAGAGGCTTGCGTGACTTCGACCTGAATATCCTGCTGCAGTTGCTCCGTTACCCACTCACCGAGTTTTTCACCTAGCTTGGATAACAAAGGTGGTAAGTCAGTCTGGTCAAACAGGGGGGCTTTTAGGATGTCGACAAAGCTAAAGCACTGTTGCACGACGCGGCGATGAGCTAACTGTGGCAAGTTGAGCTTGGCCTGGGTAACGCGCAGAAAAACTTCAGTAAAGAGTTTTATTCTCAGATCAATGCGCCAGCCGTCACGGCCCTGTTCGCCCATCTGGTAAACAAAATACTTATAATGATCTGCGCCGGATTCAAAAAAACCTTCGCTGTTGCGGTCAAAATAGCGGCCTTGCTCAAGTAAGGCATGGCGAGTGCTTAATACCTGACGCTGCAGCATAAGCTCCAGTGCCATATAGCCGCGACGTAAAAAACTCTTCTTTTGCCAGTACGCTAGGTCACGGTAATGGCCAGCCATGTAATCCCAGGCTATTTCGACAAAATAGGCCGCCGTATTGTAGGCGGCGAGGGCGTTGGCCAATTCAGCGCAGTCCAATACCGGATAAACCGTGGCGATGTGTGCATACAAGCCTTGATAGAATTCTTTGGCCATTTGGTTGTATTGCGGCACTTGCTCAGCCAAACGCTGGTCAGCCAGGTCTAGGTCTGGCTCGTTAAAATCCTGTACGATTTGTTGGCTAATGGCGTCGTTTAATAACGCAATAACGTCGCCGCCACCGCTAAATAATGGGTCAAGAAACATGGCCGCAAAACCTGATGTGGCCCAGCGCTGAGTGAATAAAAACTCGTCAGCGCGATAGGCCAGCTGGCCCCAGGCCTCAAAGTCGACCAGCTCGGCGCCTTCTAACAGCTCGCTTAATGCCCGGTGGTGCTGCAAAAACTGGAGGAATTCCGGCTGTTTTTTGGGCCACTGATCAAACTTATGCTGCTCACCCACAACACCAATGCTGGTATAACCGCCACTGAGCGGAATCACCCAGATCCAATAACCATCGCCGGTAAAATGCAGGGTTGATAAAAAACGCCCAAACGCTTTATGGCGCCATTCCTCTGTGCCTAATGAGTCGATATCCTGAATGTTTTTAAAGCGCCCCCAGGCGGCAAAGTTATTGGGCACATTATCCTGACGGTGCAGTTTTTTCTGTTTGCGTGCCACGCGATGGCGGCCAGAACAGTCCACGACCCAGCGTGCTTGCTGTTGTTGCTCTTCATCCAGGTACTGGTAGGTGACCTGATGGGGCTGCTGTCCCTCACCTAATTGCCAGTGGCTGACCTTGGCACCTTGCAATACGTCGATGCCTTGCTCGCGGTTCATGGCCGTTAAGTCTTCTTCTAGACGCGCACGGTCGAGCTGAAAGGCAGGGTGCGGTGGAATGGACGTTGTACCATGCTCACTCAGCTGCTGCAGGGCTAAATTATGCTCTGGTGTATCAAAAAAGAAACGCAAACCGTTTTTCGGCAAATGGCGGCGATATAAATAGTTCACCAAGCCCAAGCGTTTCATAAAATAATGGCCGGTCATTTCTACCGTTGCTTCACCGACCTTACTAGAAAAGCCTTCTTTGGCTTCCAATACACGAATACTGAGTTGTGGTTGCTCGCGCTTTAGTTGCCGAGCCAGGGTTAACCCGGCCCAACCACCACCAATGATAAGCACATCGACATAATTGCTTGGCATCATGCTTCAACTCCTTGCAACAAAGACTGCCACTGAGAATCCGGGATGCTAGGGCAAGCTTGCTCGTTTTTAATAACCTGCAGAGTAAAGGCGCTGCGTGGTAGCTCGTTTAAAATAAAGAAGCGTGCGCTGTCGATTTTACTTTGATAAAAATCTGTATCGTGGCGTGGTGATGGCTGCGTGAGAGCAGCACTGGCGGCGGTGGCACCATCCAATAACAGCCAGCCTAAGGTGACATCACCCATCAGATGCAAAATACGGGTGCTGTAGGTGGGAATACGCTCCAGCTGCTTGGCTTTTACCCAGCTACCTACTTGCTGCAAGGCCTCATCCAGATGCTGGTAGGAGGTCTTGAGCTGGTCAAAGAGATCGGTTAATTGTGGATAGTCACTGGCCCGTGCCAGCATGGCATCAACGTGCTGCTGATAAATTCGATAAAGCTTGCTCTGGTTGCCCATACCGAGCTTGTCGCGAATGAGATCCTGACTTTGAATGTAATTGGTGCCTTCCCAAATCGACAATACTTTAATGTCGCGGGCGTATTGCTCTATGCCTGTGTGCTTTAGGTAGCCCTGGCCACCACAGGTTTGAATGGCCAGCTCACAAATACGCCAGGCTTGATCAGAAATATAGGCTTTCACAACCGGCGTAAGCAGATTAACCAAACCTTGTTCTTGGGTGCTTTGCAGTTCTTTTTCGGTATCGCCTTCATAGGTTTTGATCAGGCTCTCGGACAGGGTTAAGCGCGCCACCAAAGCGCGGCAGCCTTCGACTTTCGACTTCATTTCCAGCAGCATGCGCTGGATATCGGCGTGATCAATGATGTTGACGCGTTCAGCACGAGGGTTAAAACTTTCCTGAAAGCGCTTGCCTTGCAAGCGGTGGCTGGCGTAATGCATGGCATTGTAATAAGCCGATGATGCCATCCCCAGTGCGTACACCCCGGTGCTGATGCGTGCTTGGTTCATTAATGTCAAAAATTGCAGCAAGCCAACGTTTTCACGGTCGCCCATCAAATAGGCACGGCAAGGACCATTTTTGCCAAAAGTTAAGTGGGTATTGGCACAGCCTTTAAAGCCCATTTTTTCGGCCAGAGAAATGCACTCAACATGGTTGAAATCGCCCAGTGAGCCATCTTCTTCTACCCAATACTTGGGCACAATAAAACAGCTCAGGCCAAAGGTACCGTCACCACTTTTATCACCGCGGCCTAGCACAAAATAAACAGTGTTGTCGGTCAGGTCATGCATGCCGGCACTGATAAGATACTTTTCGCCCTGTAAAAGGTAAGTGCCATCTTCCTGGCGTTCGGCCCGAGTTTTTACCAAAGAAACATCAGAACCGGCTTGCGGTTCCGTCAGTGCGAGGCACGATGTCCATTGGGAGGTTGCCAACGGTTGTTGAAATAGTTGTTTTTGTAATTCTGAGCCGTAGCGCTCTAGCAAAGTGGCTGATGGTAAGCAAAAGCCGCCGTAGGTCATAAAGCTGGGGTGTGCCCCCATAAACATTTCCAGCAACATCTGCATTAGCAGAGGTGGAAGCTGGCTGTTGCTCTCGCCTTCACCACCGGCCAGGTCGCCCCAGTCCTGCTGAAACTGACGCCACAACTGAGGGTATTCCTGTGGCAGCTGAACCCTACCGTCGACCAGCTTGCAGCCCTGTTCATCGGAAGCCTGATACGATTCTCCCAGGTGCTCATAGGCAAACTGGCGACCACGCTTAAGTATGGTGCGCACATTTTCTGGGGTACAGTCGCGATAGCGTGAATCCGCGAACACCGTGCCAGCTTGGCTGAATTGTTCCCACAGCAAAAACTCAAATTCGCGTAGGTCGGTTTTATAAAAATTACGCTTTTCCATACTGAGCTCCATATTGCTTTGGCAGATGCTTCCAGTGTTGTTGAGTCTGCCAATAGAAGACTTGATTGTGGTGTCCACGAAAACGTTTTTGTGGATAAGTCATGGCGCTGCGCACCATGGAATAGAAAGCACTGGCGCTATGGTCTTTAACCGCCAATGCTGCTTGAAACTGGCCCAGTGATGCCGCGAGCGTAAGCGTCTGGCGATGCACCGGTCGAGGTAGAAAGTCGACGCCCGACGCGGTCGGTTTGGCAAGTCGCAAGCAACCTACGCGACCACCGCCGCCTAAGGTTAAAATCCAAATGTCATGACGCGCTTGTTGCAATAAATACTGATGCAACTCCCGCATAGGCTTAATGCTTAAAAAGTGATGGCCACACAGTTCCAGGCTGGGCAGCCAATATTGGGCTTGCTCACCAAAACCACGAAACAGCTGTTTTCCCCAGCGAGAGTGAATATCAAAAGACACCACATCGGTAGCTGCAGCGCCGTTGAGTCGTTGGCGCACCAGTTGAATTAATCTGGGCAAGCCATCCAGGCTGGCTGGCTGTGATAGCAGATCACAGTCGACAATATGGGCTTGATCATGCTCAGTGGGCGTTTTGCTCAGCCAGCTTAAGGCGACGCCTGTCACTGCATCTAAACCGTCTTGCTCTGGCGCGGTGCCAATGCCAAGGCAGTCGAGACAATCTTGCTGACGATCTTTATTGAGCTCCAGTTGCAGCACTAACACGTCTTGGTGCTCGCTGGCGCTAAAATCGAGAATCGCTGCGTGCCAACTGGTGCAAGCGCTGCCTAAAAATTCCAGCTGCCAACCTTGCTCAGCTTTGTTGGCCAGCCATTGTTGCAATATAGGATCGAGCAGAACATTGGCTTCGCCAGCCGAAGTCAAATACCAAGTGGCGGGCAGGGTTTGTCGCTGCGCCCACTGGGCTAATTTTTCATCCAGTTCGGCTAGGTGCAAGCGGGTGTCCGCGTCACTGTTATGGTGCTGATTAACCGCCTGTGCGGGCACCGAATTAAACCAGGAATCACGTACACACAGCTTCATTTAGCTTTGCTCTCAAGCTCGAACGCATGGCTGCATAAATAGTCGATGGCGCTGTCGAGCAACGGTGCTAGCTGTGTTTCCTCGGCGGCATGCAGTCGCAACTGCAGGCGATTATCGCCGGCCTCTAGGGGGTAACGAGGCAGGTGGTCATCAATGACGAGCAAGGGGCCGAGTGCTGGCTGCCAGCGTGATTCTTCATCGCCCACGTGCTGCACCATTAATACCCGCTCATCTAAAAAACTCCGAGGCATGCGCCCACCTGCAGGCATTTGCATGCGCAACAACATGTGCAGCTCGGGCAGCACCTGCCAACAGGTTTGCAGCAAACCGTCGATTAAGCGGTAGTGTTCAGCATGGTTGAGCAAAATGGCGACATCGCCAGTAGGCAACTCTGCCATGCTGGCAAAGTCACGCTCGGTATGCAGCGGCATGGTCATGGCCTGGGCCAGACTGGGCGTATCGGCAAAGGGATTGGCGCATAATTTCAGTTGAGCCGTTAACATGCTTGCTCCTCCTGCTGCCAATTCCAAACTGGGTTGAGCCAGCTTTGGCTTGCTTGGGTTAGTTCAACTTCGGCCCAGCAGTAATAGCCGTTTAACGCGATCGAGGCCGGCAAATATAAACCGGCCACAGACTCAGATGAGTTGCGTTGATGTTCGATCAGGTTGAGCCAAGGGTCTGAACCAAACACATGCCCCCAGCGTTGATGGCGATCCTCCAGCTTGGGATGCTGTAGCAATTTATCGAATATTTGCCGAATATTGTCGGGGAAAAACGGCAAAGACAGGGTTAATTCTGGACGCTGACTAATATAGCGCCGAATTAATGTGGCGAACTCTGGTGTTGAATTCCAAGTTTGCGCGCAGCCAGTGGTCAGCTGCTGACGTGCTTGCTCGACGTCATCACAATGCAATAGTACTGTGGTGAGACCAAAGCCGCTGTGCCCCCAGTTTTCATTTTCTCGCCAGAAACTTAAGCGCAGCACGTTGGCATCTAAAATACTAAATAATAAATATCCGGATTTTTCGCCTGTGGCTGCCATTTGTTGCAAATAGTAGCGCAAGCTATAACCCCAAGACGCGCACTCATAAGTACTGATGTAACTGCTCGGGGCATGGCGCTGTGGTGCTTGCTGAAAATCCTGCAATGTCAGCTCGGCAGATGTAAATGGCAATTCCAACATGGTGGAGCACAGAAAGTGGCGCAATGATTGTGCACTTATATCTGAGCCTGCAACTGCGGTAACCTGCTGAGTTTGCTGGGCGATTAACCGGGCGAGGGAGCGTGCTTGCCAAGCTAAGGAGGCTTGCGCTTCATCGGGTAAGGTGTCGATGGGTGTAAAAGCCGCTCCGAGCAAAGACAAACTCATAAGCGCTGCCCTTTGAGCTTGCTGTAGATTTCAAAGAAACAGCGGTAAGAGCTGCCTTCCATTTTGGTAAAGCTTAATAGGTCACGCTCGGTGGCGGTATCGTTGACGCAGCCACGACTGACCAGATCCAGTAACAGCTCATTGCTGGCAAACTTAGTCGCCAGCACTTTATTAACGCTGTGAATCGAAAATACCTTGTCTTCCAGCTGGCGCTGGCAAACACCGATTAAATATTCAATATGATGCTGGTCTTGGCTCTCCAGGCTGACTTTTCCCTGGCGCTGTAAGTACAACAGATGATGCATTAACGCTTTAACAAAGCGCGGACGCACTAGTGTTAAAAAGCGATTAACGCTGCCCAGTCCTCCGCCACTTAATAGCATGCTGGAATCAATTGCAACATCGCCGCTGCAGTTGCCCAGTTGCATGCTTCCATCTAGGTAGGGCGTGCCGACAGCGCGCTGATTAAGTTGCTGACACAGCTCTGGTGGCAGCATCACCGTCATGGGGAAGGGCTTGCTGGCTTGAGCCGTTACTACCATGGCAAACCCTAAACTATGTGCCTCGATGCCATGGATTTTATCGACTTTAAGGCGCAGTTCATCGTCTTTCTGATACAGCTGTGTACGCCAGTTGGCAAGGGACGGGCCGCCCTTGTCTGTCATCAAAAAATGACCAAATAGACCTTGCTCTACCCAGTTTTCAACTTGTTTTAGCTGCTCTGGTGTTGCACTTAAGCTCATCATGATGGAGCCAAACAACCCAATCATATTGTGAAAGTGTGGCGCTAGCCCTTCGCTTTTGATGGCCTCAATGATTTCATCCAGCACCCAGGTTTGCTCAAACTGCTCAAGTGGCTGCTGCACGTTAGATGGCCGCGGTGGTGCGAGCGGTGTTAATGGATCTTCAATTAACATTTGCGCTTCGCTTAAGCGCAGACATGCCAGCTGCAGCACGTTGGCAAAGCTATTGGGTAAAGGCGCAACGGTATTTAACGGCTGAGTGATAAAGTCACCCATGATGTTGGTAATGCTCATAGGTCACTCCATGATGTATGTTTGCGCCTGTGGCAGGCTTAAAAAGGGCGCCACGGTGTAGCTGGCGTTGTAGGCACCACAGTGGTCGAACACCAAGTAGTCGCCACTGGCGACGGTTGTGGCGGTTAATTTTCCGATAATGTCGTCTTTATTACATGAGGTGCCGGCCAGCAAATAGTCACACGCGTCCCCGCTGGCTTCCTGGCGAGTTACATGCTGAGGTTGGGTGTGGCGGCGAAAGGTGTTTTCTGTTTGTGCCAGCAAAAAATTCTGCGCCATACCACCATCGCAAATGGCATAGTGCTGCTGCTGAACTTGTTTGACATAGCGTACTTGTGTGACGAAATAGCCTGCGCTGGCCATAATGCCGCGACCGCTTTCGTGGGCCAATGTGACGTGCTCAGGAAATTCAGCCAATAACTGACGGTAGCGAGCAAAATCGAAGCCACTGTCTTGCCAGTGACCATCAAACCCACCTCCCAGATTAAAGAATTCAATCGGTCCTGACAGCCTTTGCTGCAGGCGTTCGATGCACTGCAAAGCCGCTTGAGCCGTTGCCATGGCATGGCGCTCAAACTGATACGAGCCGGTAAATAAATGGGCGCCTTTGATGTCTAGTCCAAGTTGCTGACAGCGCTGAATCGCGGATTCGACGGCGGGCCAGTCCATACCAAAGTGGTTATCGCGAAAGGCTAATTGGCTATCAAACTCCTGCAAGACGCAGTGGTTCAATCGCAGAATCAGCGGTTGAATCGGTCTTTTACCGATAAACTCAGCCAGCATTTCAATTTGGGCTGGGTGGTCAATAATAATGTGGGCTTTGCTGGCAATGGCCGCACGGTAAAAGTTTTTATCAGCAGATGGATTGTTGATGTAGCGTGGAGCATCACCGGTGGCCAATAAGTTGAGCTCGCCCTGCGATGCCAACTCAATGCCATCAGTAAACAAATGGCCACATCGTACGATCAAATCAAGGTTGCTATTGGCTTTGAATGAGTAGATCAACTGGGTACCCAAGGCCGCTTTTAATGCCTCATAGTTGCGTTGCACATCGGTTACGGAATAGACGTAACAAGGCGTCGACAAGGTACAGGAATCTCCCTGAAGCTGAGACTTCAGTTGTTCAAATGATGTCATTTTTTAACCTTTTCTGATCTTATTTGTTGTTATGACAAGCAACAGTTTTTACCGCTGTTAGCATCAATTTTTTAGCCAGTGAACAGCTCCTGCTCTAACTTCTTTTTATCAATCTTACTGTTATCGGTTAGCGCCAGTTTGTCGGCAAAGCGAATATCACGCGGGGTATAGTCTTTATCAATATGTTGGCTGATCCACTCTTTCACTGAAGCCTCTGTACTGGCATCGGTGCAGTTAAGCTGAATCACGGCCACGGCAATTTCATCGCCATTGGCATCGCTTGCGGCAATAACGGCACACAGCTCAACCAAAGGACAGCTTTCAATCAAACTTTCCAAGTCTTTCGGATAAATGCAGAAGCCCGCCTGCTTGATCAGGTCTTTATTGCGACCCTTAAAATAGAAAAAGCCATCTTCATCGGTAGTGAACAAGTCGCCCGTCGCCAGCCAGTTGTCATCGCGGTAATTGCCGGCAACCAGGCGTGCACCACCACTCGCGTTTGAATCACAATAAGACTGCATGACCGCCGTGCCACGAACGTGCAACTCGCCCACTTCACCGGCGTTGGCTTCGACTAATTGCCCTTGTTGTTCAATCAGTACCTTGGCGTCTAAGCCAGGAATTGGCTTGCCAACTGAGCCAGGCTTTGAGAGCCAAAACTCCGGCTCTAGATACAGTGCGCGCTTGCATTCTGTTAGGCCGTACATGGCGTAAACATCCAGCTCTGGATGGTAACTTTTCCATGCATTGATCACGCTTTCTGGCAGGTGGCCGCCGGTATTGGTAATGCCACGCAAAGAGGATAAATCTGGTTTGAGGACCGCCAATAAACGCGATATTGCCGATGCCATCGCTGGCACCAATGGGAGTAGCGTAATGCTCTCTGCAGCTAAGGTTTTTACCACAGCTAAGGGATTAAAAACCTGGCTGTACAACAGGGTGTGACAATCGTTGTAGAGGGCGAACAGTGCCTGGTAAAGACCGTAGTCGAACGACAAAGGCGACAAACATAAAATACGATCTTCTGCCGTTATGCGTAAATACTGGCTAATCGATTTCAGTGACACCAACACATTTTGATGGCTTAACATAATGCCTTTGGGGGTGCCGGTGCTGCCTGAGGTGTAGATCAACAGCGCTAGGTCTACACCGGTTACGCGTGGAGCCGTATTGAGTACAATTTTATTAGTAGGCGGCTGCCAGCTATCCAGTAGCTGCACATAATTATTGGCCAGCCAGTACTTAGCATTGCAGTCGTTTGCTATGGCATAAATCGCTTTGTGATCTATGCCGGCTTTAACCGGTACCACCACCGCTCCGAGCTTCCACAGCGCTAGCATCCAAGCAATGGAGTGAACCGTGTTTTCTACCTCAATGATGACTTTGTCACCATGAGCCACTGGCGTTTGCTGTCCAGTTAATGCATCCAAACACGCCACGGTTAGTTCAGGCGTCAGAAAGGCCCCGTGTGTATCACTTATACGTGAACAGTGGTGGCTCGAATTAACCTTTGAGTAAAGCTCGGCGAGGGAAAACATGACGTCTCTACTTATGCATTGTTATTAGACAGCGAAAATTAACCGATCATTTTTAAAATAGAAATAGTTTGTTTCTGCTTTGTTACATTCTTTTGTGAAGTTTTTTGCTTGGCTAAGTAGAAAGACTTAGTGATCGGTCAGTTTTTAAAACCATCGTTCTGATAAATAAGCGTTAATTGTCTTATCTATTATTTATTGTGGCGTTAAATGACATGGCTGATGATGCCTGGTCTTAATGCGGCAGCTAATAATATTGCTGTCGTATTATTTCCCGTTGGCTTGATATGTTGCAATAATGGCGGCGCTTGCTGGCGAATTAATTAATATTAAAATTATTTTTTGTATAACTGCTGTTTTATTCTTGTTTAGTTTCTTGGGCGCCTCTGAATAATTCTGCATGGGGCTGCGCGAGTGCAGTAGGGTTTTAGAACGAGGCGGCGATGGCAGGAAATGGCCAGCCCTTTTCCTGCCATCGCCAACGACGTTATCGAAGCCTGCCGCCCGTGCCCTACGGGAATGCCAGAGAGCTCCACTTCTGTGTCGCCGATTGCTGCTGTAGCTAGCTGGAGTAAAAATCGGCTTTGTGACTTAGAGCCCTCTGGCGATCCAGAGCGGGCACCGAATTATTCAGAGGTGCCCTTGCTCTTTCCGGTAGCGCGTAGGAGGCAAGCCCGTCCAACGTTTAAACGCCCGCGTAAAAGTGCTTTGGTCGCGATACCCCAGTAGCAAGGTAATATCCAGCAGCGATAGCCCAGGGTCCGATAAATACTGCAGCGCCAATTGCTCACGGGTACGCTCAAGTAGCTCGTGCCAGTGCAGGTTGCGTTGCTGTAAGCGTCGTTGCAGTGTGCGCACGGAGCAGTGTAACTGAGCTGCTGCGCGCTCAATGCTGGTATGGCCTTCGGGTAACTGTCGCACCAAGTGTGTTTGCAGCTGCTGTTGAAACTCATCGGCTTCTGGCAATGCCTTGAGCATGGCTCTGGCTTGTTCTTCTAACAGTTTACGCAAGCCCGGTTCGCTGCTGCGCAGCGGCAGCATTAAGGCTGAGGCATGAAACGTTAGGCCGCTGCGCTGTGCACCCCCCATCACTGGGCAGGCAAAAAACTCTTCCATCGCGTGCAGTTGGGCAGCGCCGGGCTGATGGCAAAAAGACACTTGTTGCAGTGGCAACGCAGTGCCTGCATCTATGTGCTGGCGCGCCAAATACACCAGCGCACACAAACCAATTTCTTCTGCTTCTGGCAGGTGCTGCTCTGGCTGCCAGTAAATACCGGCCTGATCGCCATGGCTTTCTAGGCTGGCCAATGGGCGGCCATAAAACAGCGTTTCGAAGCGTTGGTAAGTGGCCATCGCTTGGCCTAAGTGATCGCAGGCCACCACCAAATAGCCGAGCACGCCAACATGAGCGAGGGTCACCCCTTGCGCCACTTCCAGTGCTTGGTTGGTCTGCTGCGGCCGCAGTGCGAATGCCTGGTTTAACAGGTGTTGCCAGTTTGCTATAGGCACGGCATCGCTGGGCTGGTATTGGGCGATTTGCGCACGTATGCCAGGTGCGGCCAGCTGATGGCGATCGAGCCAATCGACCAATAAGCGAATCCAGCTGCCGTTGACGCGAATCGCTGTGCTCATACCGGCTTCTCTCCCAAGTAAGAGTGTGGCGTGAAATGCTAAAAGTGTGTCACGTTAAGGTAATAACTCTCGCCAATTTCGCCGTAGGCTGTCAATGCATCACAGCCGCTGCCACTGGCAGCGATAAAAATAACAACAGGAGCAGATGATGAGCGAACTCACCGGAGCGATGATTTTTATTCTGTTAGCCGGACCTGTGTTTATCTCGGTCATAGCCTTGGAGCGCTGGTGGCTGCTGCGCCAGGGGCGCACCGAGGCCTACGACGTGCGCGAGTCGCTGGCCAACATCGGCACTGGCTTTATTTATAAAGTCGGCGATGCGCTGTTTCTGATCTTGGCCGGCAGTGCAGCTTATATAGGTGTGCACAATTTGGGCTGGGGTTGGAGCTCAGGCCATGGTTGGCTCGACTTTATGCTGCTGTTTGTCTTGGTCGACTTCACCTTTTATTGGGTGCATCGCTTTATGCACGCCACGCGCTACGGTTGGACCGGCCATTGGGTGCATCACAGCTCCGAGCGCTTTAACTTTTCCACCGCTTTGCGCCAAACGCCGATGGTGTCTTTTAATGGCGTGATGCTGGTGGCGCTGCTGCCACCGGCCTTGGTCGGCTTTCCATTAGAGTACGCCGTGGTGGCGTTAGAGCTGAACTTGTTCTTTCAGTTTTTTATTCACACCGAGGCCATTCGCCGCATGCCAGCCTGGTTCGAGTGGCTGTTTAATACCCCCTCGCACCATCGGGTTCACCACGGCAGCAACCCAGCGCAAATTGATACCAATTTTGCCGGTGTGTTTATGCTGTGGGACCGATTGTTTGGCACCTTTGTTGATGAGCGCGATGCCGGCGAGATTCGCTACGGCGTTGATCATCGCCCGGCGACCACACTCAATCCACTGCGCTTGGTGTTCGCCGAATTTTTTAGCCTGCTGCGGGATGTGGTGCGCTACCGCGATGTACGCATTATTTGGAAGCATCCTTCTTGGGTGGAAGAACACTACGGTGATAATTCACATAATGATGCCGAGAACTGGCTTTCTCCCCCGCAATCGTAGGGGTAATGCGCTGCTTTTATAATCAGCTGTTAGAGGTTTTCTAAAAAGTCAGCGCGGTAGCGTCAGGGAGTGTTTGCAGTGTATTGGTCGCCTTATTTCTTGCTGCTAGGCTGCAGTTTTATTGCGGTGATAACAGGATAAAGGTGACAGCATGACCGACAAACGCAAGCACTCGGCTCAGGTGGTTGATGGCGTCGCACAGGCGCCAGCGCGTGCCATGTTGCGCGCCGTGGGCTTTAACAAAGAAGACTTCCAAAAACCACAAATCGGTGTGGCCTCGACCTGGAGCATGGTGACGCCGTGCAATATGCACATTAATGAGTTGGCCGAGCATGCCCGCATCGGTGCCGACCAAGCGGGTGGCAAAGGCCTGGTGTTTAATACCATTACCATATCCGATGGCATTGCCAACGGCACCGAAGGCATGAAGTATTCGCTGGTGTCGCGTGAAGTGATCGCCGACTCCATCGAAACCGTGGTGGGCTGCCAAGGCTTTGATGGCCTAGTGGCAATTGGTGGCTGCGATAAAAACATGCCGGCGTGTGTGTTGGCCATGGCGCGGCTGAATCGCCCGGCGGTGTTTGTGTATGGCGGCACCATTCAGCCAGGTGCTGGCCACACGGATATTGTGTCGGTATTTGAAGCCGTGGGGCAGCACGCCAAAGGCGACATCGATTTGCTCGACGTTGAGCGCATTGAAGAAACCGCCATTCCTGGCCCGGGCTCCTGTGGCGGCATGTACACCGCCAATACCATGGCGTCGGCCATCGAAGCGTTAGGCATGAGTTTGCCGGGCAGCTCGGCGCAAGAAGCGGTATCTAAAGACAAGCGTAACGATTGCGAAGCCGCCGGCGCGGCGGTCATGAACTTGCTGGAGCACAATATTTTGCCCAGCGACATCATGACGCGCGAAGCGTTTGAAAACGCCATCACCATTACCATCGTCTTGGGCGGCTCCACCAACGCAGTGCTGCATTTATTGGCCATGGCCAACACCATTGGCGTGGAATTAACTTTGGATGATTTCACGCGTATTGGTCAGCGCGTACCGGTACTGGCCGATTTGCGCCCCAGCGGTAAATACATGATGTCTGAGCTGGTGGCCATTGGCGGCATTCAGCCACTCATGAAACGCCTGCTGCAACAGGGGTTATTGCATGGCGACTGTTTAACCGTAACCGGAAAAACCCTGGCAGAAAATCTCGCCAGCGTCAGTGATTATCAGGCGGGGCAGGACATTATTCGCGACTTCGACAACCCGGTAAAAGCCAACAGCCACTTGGTGGTATTAAAAGGCAATTTATCGCCCACCGGTGCGGTGGCCAAAATCACCGGCAAAGAAGGCTTAACCTTTACCGGCTCAGCCAAAGTATTTCACTCAGAAGAACAAGCGCTGCAAGCCATTCTTGATGGCGGTATCGTCAAAGGCGATGTGATTGTCATTCGCTACGAAGGCCCGCGTGGCGGCCCTGGTATGCGAGAAATGCTCAGCCCAACTTCGGCAGTGATGGGCAAAGGCCTGGGTAACGATGTGGCCCTGATTACTGACGGTCGCTTCTCTGGTGGCAGCCACGGCTTTGTGGTTGGCCACGTGACGCCAGAAGCCATGGACGGTGGCCCCATCGCCATTGTCGAAGATGGCGACACCATCACCATTGATGCAGAAAACATGGCCATTTCGCTGCACGTGAGTGACGAGGAAATTCAGCGCCGCTTAAGCTTATGGCAGCGCCCGCAGCCGCGTTATCGCCGTGGCGTACTGGCCAAGTTTGCCAGCACCGTTACCTCGGCGGCAGAAGGGGCATTAACGGATACCAATATCGATCCATAAGTGCTCGTTAATGTGTGAACCCAGGCACCGAGTCGATAGCCACGGTGCTTGGGTTTGCTGAAAATCCCGTCAAATTATTCGATTTAGCGCCAAGATTTGCTCCACAGCGCAAAGCAGGAAGGTCGCCTATCGAAGTGAGGGAGGGCACAGGGTTTCGTATTTCAAATCGCCTGTTGGTAAGTTCGACTAGCGCGTAAACAGCGCCATTGCCTTGGCCAGTGAATGACCGTGCTCTCTATGTTCTAGCAAAGAAAATGTAGTAACTTACCCCACCTTTTTAAATACTCATCAACACAAGGACGGGCTATGTCTTTCAAAGCCTTAGCATGGGCATGCTGCATTCCAGTCTTAAACTCTCCTTCATAAGGCCAGCCAACTGTTGCTGTTACCTTACCCTTTCCTTTCATTAAGCCCTTGACAAATTTCCCCACGATTTAAATTTCGCTAGACAGTTTTACCTTTAAAATGAAGTAGGTAGTTTTGTAGCTGTCCTGTGTAGATGCCTCTGTCTGGCAAGGTCATGCCAGTGGTGTATGCATCACACTCGCTAGCAATTGATTGGTTGGATGAGCAAATTAAAAGTGCGATCAAAAATTATTCTTAATATATCATCTTATATAGCATGTGCGTGAGTAGTTTGGCTTGTCATGTGAGGATGTAGTTTTTCAACTTCAGAAGTCACTACCACCCAGTCTGTTGGATCAAGTTTCTCCAGGGGAGTTTCCTTGATTCCGTGCCGGAACTTTCGAAGTTCTGTGGATTTATTTATTGCTAAATCTAACTATGGTGTACCTAACTCTGCAGGATCAAATAGATCTGATATAATTCAAACAGATGCTTAAGGTCCTTAGATAAACTGCATAGTCGCTTTTCTTGGTTGCACAAAGTGGATTGAACTCAACTAGGTCAATAGACGTTGGTCTAAACAATAAAGCCTTTTTAAGTAGAAACCAAAAAATCTCTAAGGGTATTCCATTAGAAACCGGATAACCAACTGCGGTAAAGCTTTGTGGGTCGATCACATCGAAATCGATACTTAGGTGAAACTCACCTAGCTCTGATAGGCGCTGTATCTCATTCAGCTCCCAAAGTTCAATTTTGGGGTGACACTCTTCGTTTTCATACCGTGAGCCCATCACGACCACCCTAGCATTAAGCTCATTTGCGATAAAGGTATTTTGAGTGTAATAACAGAGGTCATCCAAATCGTAAGCGTCATGGTGTGCATCCATAACAAATAGATTTTTCCTTTTTCCCACTTGATCAAAACCTTTCAGGATATGAAATGTGGTTGTATGTTCTCCCCCGATAAAGAGTGATTTTTCTGAGGGGTCTAATCGTCCAGTCAAATCAAAGTGGGAATGCGCGGTATGGTACGCTAATCCATTTCTGAGAAGAAAACTCTCGGCGAATTCAGTTCCCTTTTTTGTCCCTTTAACTCGACTTGTTACCTCAGATGGTAGCAAATATATTCCCATATCTTACATCTCAAAAAACAACATACTAATTTTTCGATTCGCCGGCCTTTTTGATAGCAGCAGGCGTCAAGTCAACAGCATCAATAAATTTATCTGAGGGGTTTTTAAAAAAATTACAGTAAAATTCATCAGGGTGGTCAACAGAGCCATGTACTATTGCAGCGTTACTACGGCATCCGCCTCTGCAAGTCTCTGCTGCTGGGCAAAAGCTGATATTGTGGCACTGCATATTTCGATGTTGTTGGAAAGTTGGGTTTGATTCCCAAATATCTATCACTCTAGTGGAGGAGGCATTGTTGTTTTCATAGACAAAGCCTTCTGGAGAGCCCATGGTTGGGCACAGTATCATTTCTCCATTACTTTTGATAAAGGCGTAACTCGACCCCACGCCGCAATGTGGTTCATAATAATCTTGACTAATTTTTGGTACATTGCATTGATAGGTTTGACGCCTTGATTGAGGCAGGGCCTTTATATATTCTTCGAAAAATAATTTTGTAGGGATTGCATTGTCGGTTGCGATGGATCTCCCTGTCGGTACTACACGATCTATTTCAAATTCCACATCGAGTTTTTCGAGAAGAGAAACGATATCGCGAATGCGATGGAAATTTTGTTGGCTTAAACAAACATTTACAACCACACGGATGCCTGCATCCTTGAGCAATTCAATCCCACGTAATGCTTTACGGAATGCACCTCTTTGTCCGCGAATTTCATCGTGTAACTCAGCATAGTCTCCATCCAGTGAAGTGTTAACACACTGGACGCCGAATGTAACAAGTTTTCTAACATTCGATTCATTAATTAATGTTGAGTTTGAAAATAGCGTTGGAATTATATTTAGTTTATGAACTCGCTCCAGTATGGTGAAGATGTCCTTCCGAATCAGAGGCTCACCTCCGGTTAGATACATGTGAATCACACCAGCATCTGCTGCACTTTGGACGATATCAAGAACTTGATCTGTAGATAGTCCTGTGTAAGCGGTAGGCGAGGATTCGCAATAGCAGTGACTGCATTGGAGATTGCATTGGAGGTTTAGCTCATATTGTATTGTCTTAAGATGATGGCTGCTCGTCACAATGGTAGGTAATTGAGCCCCTGATTCTTTATCGACATACTCATATAGAGAGTCTTCTGGTTTGATGTGGCTGCGATTAAAAAACAACAACTGCGATTCTTTAGTGGATAGAGTTCGAATATTCCCATTTTTAATTATGTAGCCTGTTTTACTTTTGGGGTGGAATATAGCTCGAACGCCGTCTTTTATATATTTGCTCATTTAGTCGCCTCCACAACATACTTTGATGACTCGACACCATCAAAACTCTTCACAGGTTGGAAACTCGAATCAAAAAATCGTACCTTCCTAAACCCAGCAAGGATTAATTCCCGATGTAATGTGCTCATCGTCCAAATGCGCTGTTTTTGGTATTCAGTATGCTCGAGCGTTTGTATGCCAGATTCAAAAATCTGTAAGGTAACCTTGTCCACTAAACACTCGCTTTCGATTCTATCTATTTTCCAACAGACCTTGATTTCTTTCTTTATTGCCTTTGATCTATCCAGTAGCTTAACTCTCCATGGTATTTCGAGCCCTACGTCTTTTGGGCTTTCATTTAAGCCAAGTTCTATGAAATACTTTCCGCCGTTTTTAAGTGCGGTGCACGCCTGAGCTAAATGACTTCGACAGTCTAGGTAGTTCAAAAGATAACGAAAGGAATTGCACACTACTATGACAGCATCGTATTGCTCCGCTTGTACCTGGTCATCAATGAAGCTGGCCATGTCGGCTTCAAAGTACCGAACACCGGGATCCTGCTTGAATTTGGATGCGTAATGCACCATTTTTGGATTAATATCGAAGGCATCTATTTTAGCAAAGTGCTCCTGCAGCTGACTTGTAACTCGGCCTGAACCGCAGGCCGGAAATAGAGCCTTTCCCTTTTCGGCTGTATTTTCTTTAAGAAAATTTATTAAGTTTGACTCGTCCCACTGAGAGATAATGTCCCAAGTGATCGGCGAATCAAATAAACAAGATGGAAATTTTGCAAACATAGGATTGCATAGTATTGAGAGTTGACATAACCTGCGGACATCAGATGGCTTCCGCAAAATTTTAAAAATGATAGGTTGCGGGATGGATTGACCCCGCAACTCCGGGTTAAAGTTTATACGTTAATCACAGGCTTACAACGTCCAGGTCGGCCAGCTACAGCTAGTAGTTCATCCGATTCCACTTCAATTGTGAATTCTTCACTGAATTCCTCGAGGGATTCAGACTGAAAGATATCCTTATTCACGATGGTTCCAGTTACCAAACCATTATGGTCAATTTCTTCGATTTGCAAACCCAATCCGTCCTTTTCCAAGGATTGTGAAAGAGAACCAATGGCGTCCATGGATAAATTGATCTGACCATTCGTTGTGATTTCAGTAACGCCGTGATGCTCAAATCCACCTAGTGTGTGCTTGAAATCCATCGCTGAAGCTGTTCCGGAGGCAGCAATGCTGGCGAGAATCGAAGTGAAGATTGTTGCTTTATTTTCCATATTAAATATTCCTATTTATCTGTCAATTAAAAAATGCATTGTCGAAGGCTAAAAGATCGAGCCGTTACTCAATCAAGCATTTTCGCTAAAAATAGTAACCAAATGAAAATAAGAAAACAATAAAAAATGGAGATAGACAAGGTGAAACATTGGTTGTACGGTTTTACTAGTCGATGTAGAATCCACCGCAAGAACATGTGAGCCAGCATGACGATTACGATAAATGCCTACGAAGCAGATTTAGAAAAGGATTGGCTGAAGTGCCGATTGATTTCATTTTTTGAAACTGATTACTACGACGATGTAATTATCGAAAAGCCGCATTATGATGGAAAATCGGTTGAGCTTGTTGCGCTCGCCGATAATCGTGTCGTGGGATTGCTAGATGCTGAAATGAATGAAGACGAGGATGTTACCTACTACGACTTGCATTGTATTGCTGTACTCCCAAAGTTTCAAGGTCAAGGGGTGGGTAAATTGCTGTTTGATAAACTGATAGAAGAAACCCAAAAGCACGATGTCAAGCGCATTGAAGTTTGGACCCGGGAAAACGAAAATGCGAATAATTGGTACCTCCGACAGGGTTTCAAGCAGTTTATGGAGTATTGGCATGTGTGGTCTGAATCGTTACCGAACGATGAGGTTCATGAGTTGCCAGCTTCACTCAATCTCAAGGGGGCTTTTTGGCATTATTTGGGCGACAACCCAGAAACGTTAAACATTAAGGTGTATGACAAGCGCCGCTGTCGCGGATATGAATTGCTGTTGTGACATAACAGCAACCAAGACCAGCAACCAATAAAGCAACCTAAAGCAACCGAGACAGTCATAATAAGAAAGCTGCCTGATGGCAACGCCTAAATCTGCTGGCTAGGCTATGAGCAGATCCTATTTACTGGGAGTCTGTGATGCCCAAGCCGCGCAAGGAACTCGTTTCTCTGGAAGCCACGCCTTATTATCACTGCGTCTCACGCTGTGTGCGGCGTGCGTTTTTATGCGGCTTTGACCAAGAAGGGCGTAGCTTTGAGCATCGCCGAGGCTGGATTGAGCCATTGCTGCTGGAGCAAGCTCAGGTGTTTGCCATCGATATCGCTGCCTATGCTGTGATGTCGAACCATTTTCATGTGGTCTTGCATGTCGCACAGAGTCAGGCTGCGAGTTGGTCTGTGCGCGAGGTGATCGAGCGCTGGCACCGGCTGTACAAAGGCAATGCTTTTACTCAGCGCTATCTGTTAGGCGAAGCGTTGAGCTCAGTGGAAGAGCAGTTAGTTGAAAAGTACGCCAACGAATGGCGTGAGCGTTTAACCTCCATCAGCTGGTTTATGCGCCGTTTAAATGAAACCATTGCGCGCATGGCCAACGAAGAAGACGAATGTACAGGTCACTTCTGGGAAGGTCGTTTCAAATCTCAGGCCTTGCTCGATGAAAAAGCACTGGCTGCTTGTATGGCCTACGTGGATTTAAACCCTGTTAGAGCAGGTATGGCGGACACGCCAGAAGCGTCTGATTATACCTCGATCAAAAAACGCAGCCGCAAAGCGCAGCAAGCCAGGTCACCTAACCATCCGTTTCAGCAAGTCCCTGAGTTATTTAACTTCGCTGGCAACCCTCGTGAAAGCATGCCGGAAGGCATACCGATGAAGTTAACCGACTATATCGACTTAGTCGACTGGACGGGCAGGCAAATCCGCGATGATAAGCGCGGTTATATTGATCAGAACCTACCACCCGCGTTGCTCAGGCTGGGCATTGATCCACAACATTGGCTAGTCATGACACAGCAATTTGAAAGCCAGTTTAAGGGTCTGGTGGGCAGCACTCAGAAACTTAAAGCCAAGCTAAGTTACTTTCTCCACGACAGTAAACGACACAGAACATCTGGTATCGGTGCTTGCCAGCAACTTCTGACTTAGCTGTGGATAATAAAACCCCTCCGTCAAAAAACTGCTTGATCAAACCACAGAGAACCACTTCGCCTGAAATCTGAGGTTTATGGAATTTTCTCGTTCGAATCAATTTAAGCGCCCGTCACAAGATAAGGGTCTGAGATGCTTGTGATTGAGATCAGGGATAGGTAGATATTTCTTTTAATGTGTCTGTCTTATTAGATGTTATATGTCTGTCTTATTAGATGAGTGCTTGCCAGCAACTTCTGACTTAGCTGTGGATAATAAAACCCCTCCGTCAAAAAACTGCTTGATCAAAACACAGAGAACCACTTCGCCTGAAATCTGAGGTTTATGGAATTTTCTCGTTCGAATCAATTTAAGCGCCCGTCACAAGATAAGGGTCTGAGATGCTTGTGATTGAGATCAGGGATAGGTAGATATTTCTTTTAATGTGTCTGTCTTATTAGATGTTATTATTAGATGTTATATGTCTGTCTTATTAGATGACGGTGACTAACGACTGAACTTTTGCTGTAAAAATTCAATGCACTGCAGTACTCGTGCGGGCACAAAGTGACGAGCTGGGTACATGGCGTACAGGGTTAGTTGCGGCTTCTTGGCTTGCGGTAATACCGGTATCAACTCGCCGGTTTTCAGCTCTTCTCGACACAAGAAGTCGGGCACCATACCCAGCCCATGGCCAGCGCGAATGGCGGCCAGCATAAATAACACGCTATTGGCTCGTAGCGTGCCATTAATCACGACGCCATCATCAATGGGCCAGGTATTTTTGCTGCGAAAATAGCTGTACTCAAAGCAATTATGCTGGCGTAAGTCACTGGGTTTTATAATGGCTGGATGATGATCAAAATAATCGGCTGCGGCGCAAATATGGTAGCTAAAGCGGGTTAAAGGCCGGCCAACGTAGTTGGAATCGAGCGCTTGGCTGCTGGCGCGCAGGCCCAAATCAAAGCCTTGTTCCACCAGGTCGATATCGCCATCACTTAGGTGAACGTCTAGCTCAATTTCTGGGTAGTGCTGCATAAACTCAGCAAACATGGGCCTTAGGTCGGTAATGCCGAGCGCCATGGGCACGTTAACTTTTAGCCGCCCTTTGGGCGTTTGCTGGAGCTGCTGAGCAAAGTTATCCGCTTCGCTAAGTTGGTTCAGTATTTGTCGTGCTCTAGGCAAGTAGCCTTCGCCGGCTTGGGTCAGGCGCAAGTTGCGGGTTGTGCGATGTAACAAGCGCACCCCAAGCGTTTGCTCCAGGCGGCTAATTTCCTTACTGATCATGGATTTAGACGTGTGCGCATGCTCGGCCACTAGGGTAAAGCTGCCCAAATCCGCCAGCCGTACAAACCACTCGATGGCGCGCAACTTATCCATTGTTGTTTCCTATTTATGAACAATAGGTTCGCATTGTAGCTATATATGGCAGTAGAGGAGAAGCCTAACCTGTGTTTGGGCCTGACGATGAAGGCCAATCAAATTCAACAGGAGAACGTTATGTACACCCTTTATTACCTCCCCGATGCATGCTCTTTGGCCACTCAAGTAGTGTTGCGCGAGTTGCAACAGCCCGTCACGCTGATTAACAAACAGCAGGTCGATAATTTTAGTGAAATTAATCCAGCGGGCGTTGTACCTGTGCTGTTAGACGGGGAGCAAGTCCTGTTGGAGGGCGCTGCGGTCATGCTGCATATTCTTAACAAGCACCCTAACGCGTTGATGCCAAGCTCAGCCGAGGGGCAGCAGCAGGCGCTGCAAGACATTATGTTTGCCAATGCCAGCATGCACCCGGCGTATGGTCGGTTGTTCTTTCTTGCCGGTACCGATGTGGATGCCTCGGTACGGCAGGGGCTAATGGAAAAAGCCGCAGAGGAGGTATCGCGTTTGTGGGCCGTGGTCGAGCAACGCTTGCAGCAGCAGCGTTTTTTAGGCGGTGAGCAGTTATCTGCGGCAGATATTATGCTCGCGGTGTACTCGCGTTGGAGTGCGGCGTTTCCCGTCGATATTGTGATCGGGCCGAACACCCAAGCCATGTTACAGCACGTCATTGATCGCCCAACCTTCCAACAAGCGTTGCGAGCAGAGCAAGCGCAGCAGGCTGCCTAATGAGTGCACTAACAGACCAGCAGCAAGTCAGGCAGTTAATAAGCGACTACTGCGATGGCTTGCACCACGGCAATGTGGTGTTGCTGCGGCGCATCTTTCATCCGGATGCGGTATTAAAAGCCCCAAACCTGCGCCGTAACTTAAATGATTGGCTAGCGCTGGTGGCTCAGCGCCCGGTTCCCAGTGAGTTAGGACATGACTACCACTATCGGTTGGAGTGGCTTGAGGTGCTCAATGAGCAAGCGTTGGCCAAACTTTACTGCCCATTACTAGGGCGAGACTACACGGATTTTCTTGGCTGTTTAAAAGAAAATGGCGAATGGAAAATCGTTAATAAAATGTATGCAGATAACTAAAATGGGATAAATCTATGCCATATATCAATATTCAAATCACCGACGAAGGTGTTACCAAAGAGCAAAAACAAGCCCTGATTCAAGGGGCTGCCCAACTTATGGTCGATGTTCTGGATAAAAACCCTGCCACTACCTTTGTGATTATCGACGAGGTCAATACCGATAACTGGGGTATTGGGTTCGATCAAGTAACGGAACTCAGATGTAAATAGCGGCTGAACGGCCCAGGTAGCAGGAGATGCTTGAGCCATGCCAATGGTCATTTATGGCGAAGAACCTGAGCCAATATTTGCCTAGGGCACCTCTGAATAATTCTGCACAGCTCTGCGCGAGTACAGCAGGCCTTCAGAACAAGGCGTATATGGCAGGAAATGGCCAGCCCTTTTCAACATTGACAACAACGTTATGGAGGTCTCCTGTCTGCGCCCTGCGGGGATCGCCAGAGAACTCCAGCTCTGTGTCGCTGTTTTTGCTGTAGCCGGCTAGAGCGGCAAACCAGCTTCGCGATCCGGGGCCCCTCTGACGATCCATAGCGGGCACTGAATTGTTTAGGGGTGCCCGGGGTGAGATAAGCATCACGACAAAGTTATCTTTATCAAATATCATGATGAATGCCAAAAGGAACAAGCGTAGAGAGTATTGGTGAAGAAGATTATTAACCTTGTCGTGGGCGTGGGAGTTGTATTTGTTGCTATTCAAGCGATTCAACGTCAAATGGAGATTCGTGACTGGCCGAGCTCTGTGGCTCAAGTCGTCGATGTCGATATCGAAGAAGGTTGGGAGTGGGAGACCAAAAAGACCGTCAACGGTGAAAAGAAAAGATACCGGGAGAAAGAATATTATCTGTTGGTGAATTATGCCTACGAGGTCGATGGTCGACGCTATGTGGATAATTACCAAGCGCTCGAAGGTGATTATCGAAGCTACGTTGAGGATAGAATGGACCGCTTTCCTAAAGGGAAAGAGCTGACGATCAAGTACGACCCGGAAAACCCCTCCGACAGTGTGGTTCGCTGACGTATTTAAGCTGCTGGCTCTGTGATAATACAGAGCCAACAAGTACTTATTACACAGGTTTTAACTTCTGGGCCAGCAACGTGGCCTGACGTGCCACTAAGCCATAAATCGAGAGTTGTGGGTTGGCGCCAATACTGGTGGGAAATACCGAACCGTCGAAGACGTATAGATTATCTAAGTAATGGTATTTGCCATTGCTGTCGACCACGCACTGCGATAAATCCTCGCCCATAGCCAAGCCGCCCATGACATGGGCGCTGCCAGCGGTAAAGGCATTGCTACGAAACTCAAGCTGTTGAATGTCGTTTTGGGCTTGTTGCCAGCTGCTCGCCCAGCGTGAGTCGAGATGCGAGGCACGCACGGCTTTAGCGCCAGCAGCAAACTCAATTTCTGCCATGGTTAAAAAGGCGCGCTTAAAACCGTCCCATAAATAGTCGTTAATTTGATAATCCAAAATAGGCGAGCCGTCGCTGGCTAATTCGACATTGCCGCCCTGGCTTTGCGCATGAAAGCCATCACGTAATAAAGCGATCATGGAGTGAGTATTGGGAAGTTGGGCAATATCATTAAAATGATCGCTGCCGTGGCCGAGCAATAAAACTGAGGCCAAGCCTGGCTGCAGTGGCGGCACTTCTAATTTATAGCCCACGGCGCCAGCAACGCTCTGCCATTGAAAATGGTCAGAATAAATCGATTGCGGTGCACCATAGTAAGGGTCCACGGTGTGATCGAAGCGGGCAAAATTAAAGGCAACAGGGTGCAAAAAGGTGCGCTTGCCGATGCGGTTATTCGGGTCTGGCGCATTGGAGCGCTTAAGCAATGCCGGACCATTAATGCCGCCACAGGCCATAATGACATGCGGTGCCTTAACGATTAGGCGCTTGCCGGAGGGCTGATAGCGCGCATCCAGCGCGGTAACATCCACGCCCAGCACCGTATTGCCTTCGATGATTAAGCGCTCGGCGCGAGCACTGTAAATCAGTTGCGATTGCTGCTCTAACGCGCTCGGTATGGTCGTTACCAGCATGGATTGCTTGGCATTGGTGGGGCAGCCAGTGCCGCAATAGCCTAAGTTCCAGCAGCCAGCGACATTGCGTGGAATCACATTCCAGTCATAGCCTAATTTTGTGCAGCCACGGCTTAAGACGGCGTTGTTTTCATTGGCCGGCACTTGCCAATCGCTAATGTTTAAGCGCTGCTCCATGCGTTCGAACCAAGGTGCCATTTCTTCCTGGCTTAAGCCTTGAACATTAAATTCACGTGCCCAAAAATCCAACGTCTGCTTTGGTGTGCGAAAGCTGGAGGTCCAATTAATCACGGTGGTACCGCCAACACAGCGACCTTGCAAAATCGACATGGCGCCGTCTTTGCTCATACGGCCCGCGCTTTCTTGATATAAATCGCGATAGGCCTCGCGTTCGTCCATGTTGAAGTCGTTGCTGGATTTTAGTGGTCCTTCTTCGAGCATCAGCACTTTAAGACCGGCCGCCGATAAAATCTCGGCACTGGTGCCGCCACCCGCGCCGGTGCCGATGATGACGACGTCCGCTTCTAATACGCTGCCGTCGTCCAGTTCGGTCGCTTCCTGCACTTGCCAGCCGTTGGCGATGCCGTTAACCATAGGGTCTTGAATGCCGGCTACGACGGGTATATCGGGTTTGCGCTCGGTGGTTTTCATAACTGCTCAGCTAATTCGTTGTTATAGTCAGGCTGGGATTTTTTGCGGTGGCCCCGGGTAGCCGGTGGCTAGGTAATTTTCTGGCATGGCGTACCAGCACATGGTTTGCAGTTTGCACAATGAGGCGTAGCCCATGCGTTTTAACTGCAGGCTGCTGTCACGCCAGCTGAGCAGGAAGGCTTCGACCTGCTCGGGTGACGCTTCACGCCAGTTGGTAAAGGGCGCACCCATAGCGGCCCTAAGTGGCGCGGAGGACATCACCAACAACAGCTGTTTTAGCTGGCTTTGCGCATGTTCTTGCAGGGTGCCAATTAATCTGTCCAGCGCTGCTACTTGGCGTGTTCGGGCTTGCTCTGGGCCCAGTTGGCCGGGGTAACTACCGGCCATAATCACAGGCGCCAAGGCGGCAAGAAAATCGGCATCGTCGGCGCTTAAAAACTTGAGCCCATCAGCGGGTTCTCGGCTGCAGCCTGACATCAAAGCCAGAGAAGAACCCAAGGTTAACGCAGCGGCGGCGCCGCCACTGAGTTGCATAAAACCACGGCGGCTGGTTGTCAGCATGCACGGCCCCTAGCGAATAAATAATTTTTGAATCAATTTTTGCAGTGCACCGCCATAAGGCGGATAAATAAACTGACCGCTATTGAACTTACCTTTTTTATGCACGGCTTTGGCTTTGGACAAACTCAGAAAACCTTCTTTGCCGTGATAGTGGCCCATGCCCGAGGGGCCAATGCCGCCGAAGGGCATATCGTCCTGGGCGATGTGCATTAGGGTGTCGTTAATCGTCACGCCGCCAGCGTGGGTTTGCTCCAACACTTGCTGCTGAATGGTGCTGTCGTAGCTGAATAAATACAGCGCCAGCGGGCGATCACGGTCGTTGATGTAGTCAATGGCCTGTTGCAGGTGTTGATACGGCACCACGGGCAATACCGGGCCGAACAATTCTTCCTGCATGATTTTCATATCATCGCTGGCCTTTTCAACAATGTGCAGTGGCATTTTGCGCGTGCCACTAAAATCTTCATTGGCCGGATTCACCACCGTGACCTTGGCGCCTTGCTCAGCCGCTTCGCTCACCCAGCTGTGCAAGCGCTCGTGCTGGCGCTCATTAATAATGGCGGTGTAGTCGCTGTTGTCTTTTACCTTGGGGTACATGCGGGCAAAGACGGCTTGGTAAGTATCGATAAATTCCTGTTGACGGCCTTCTTCTACCAGCACGTAGTCGGGTGCGATGCAGGTTTGGCCGGCATTTAACGATTTACCAAAGCAAATGCGCTCTACCGCAGCGTGCATATCGGCCCCAGGCGCAATAATGGCCGGTGATTTGCCGCCCAACTCCAGCGTTACTGGAGTTAAGTTTTTCGCCGCCGCACCCATGACGATGCGGCCCACGGCGGTGGAGCCGGTAAAAATTAAGTGATCCCAAGGCTGCTCAGCAAAGGCGCTGGAAACGTCCACCTCGCCTTCAATAATGGCCACTTGCTTATCGTCAAAAATCTCTGCCAGCAGGGTTTTTAATGCATGATTGGTAGCCGGGGTGAACTCCGACATTTTTATCATCGCGCGGTTGCCAGCGGCGAGGGCGGTCATCAACGGCAATAACGCCAGCTGAATGGGGTAATTCCACGGCACCATAATGCCCACCACGCCGAGCGGCTGATACATGACCTGGTTGCTAGAGGGCATAAACAGCATGCTGACATGACGGCGGGAAGGTTTCATCCAGCGGCGCAAACGCTTGCTGGTGTAGTTGATGCCTTCGACCGTGGTCATGATTTCGGCAATGCGGGTTTCATCCACCGAGCGACATGAAAAATCCTGGTTTACTGCACTGGCCAGGGCATCCTGATGTTTGAGCACAGCGTCTTTCAATTTGCCCAAATCGGCAAGGCGCTCTGCCAGTGACGGCATTGGCCGCTGGCGATAGGCTTGGCGCTGAGCCTGAAACAGCTCCTTCATTCGCGCTAACTCGGCGTTGTCTGAGCGAAATTCTGCGACAGTGGCGACCATAAGCTGTGCTCCTTGACGGTGGTCTGCGTAGTGAGTTGATCAACTTGGGTGACGCCATTAGGCTTCCACCCCACGACGCTGCGTTTATGCCATTATTAGAGTGATTACTCTAAAGCGTCAAGGTTCCCGGCAACAGGGCCGATACGGCCAGCGCCGTGTTACACATGACAAGAAGGGCACTATGACCACCCGACAACGCATCTTAGACGCCAGCCTGGCGTTGTTTAACGAGCAGGGCGAGCGCAACGTCAGCACCAATCACATCGCCGCGCACCTGGAGATTTCGCCCGGCAACTTGTATTACCACTTCAAAAACAAGCAGGCCATCATCTTTGAGCTGGCCATGAGCTACCAGCAGCGGGTATTGACGGTGCTAGAAGTGCCCGAGGAGCGGGCATTGACGGTGACGGACAAAATCACCTATTTGCAGGGAGTTTTGTCTGGCCTGTGGGATTACCGCTTTATTCATCGCGATATGGAACATTTACTGGCTGCGGATGACCAATTAAAAAGCCACTATCAGGCGTTTTTTCGCCAGTGCTTGCAGCGCGTGGTGGCAATTTATCGGGGGCTGCGTACAGCGGGCATTATTGCCCTCAATGATGAGGACTTAAACAGCTTGGCGCTCAATACCTGGATTGTGGTGACCTCTTGGATTTCATTTTTACGCACCCATTTGCTGGCCCAAGGCGGACAGCCGGAGAACATGTTACAGCTGCAGGGAGGGGTGTATCAGGTATTTGCCCTGGAACGGCCATTTTTAACCGAGGCATTTCGAGATGAAGTGGTGGCTTTACAGCAAGCCTTTGCGCCGCGTCCGCAGTGGTTGCATAGCCTGTTTTAGCCTGCTGTTGTTGGGCTGCTCCAATGGCCCTGCGCAGCGGCTGGAAGATTATGCCGAGCGCGTAGCTCGCGTGGTAGAGCAGCCTTTAGCTGAGCCTGCCAGCGTGCAGCTGCCGGTACTACCCACTCGGCAAATTCAACTGCCACTGGCCCAGGCCGATGTCGGCTTATTAGAATTTTTACGCTTAAATGAATGTGAGCTGGGCTATGCCATCGGCCAAAAAAACTCCACTCTAGGCAAGGTTGCCCAGCCCAGTCAGCGGCTGCATATGGAGCGTGATTTTTTATTGCTGGCACCCAAGTGCATCGAGCAGTTGCGCAGCAAGCGCCCCGAGTTAACCGCCAAATTGGCCGCCGCCAACCAATTAAAACAGCAACAACGCATGCGCTCTTGGTGGAATGCCTGGCTGACTGCTAAAGAATGGCAAGCTTTTATCAGCTCAGCAGCCCCTGCGTTGGAGATGACAGACACAGAGCCCGCGCATATATCACTCAGCGTCCAGGCACTGGATTACGCCATCGCCCAAGGCCAGCGTTGGCAGCAGCAGAACTACGCCTATCAAAGCAGTGATATGGAGTTTCATCAGCAACAACTGTTATTAGGCGAAACCCTAGGTAAATGGCTGCATGCCCAAGCGCTGCAAACCGATGTATTAAACCGTGTGGCCGATGTACTGGAGCAGCGCTTTGCTGACAAACCTTTGTGCATAACTGGCCAGCAAACAAATAACGCCAAAATATTGTTTAACGTTTTTCAAAAGTTCTACTTAGCACAGGTACAGCCGTATATGAGTCGCAGCGACCGCTTGGGAAAGCAGTTGCTGGCTCAGCTAAACGACATGCACGCGCTGCTAGATGTACCTGAGCAGCAATCGCTAATAATTTTTACTCAATGGCTGGCGGAGCTGGAACGGCGTCAGCAAATGTTTACCCAAGCCAGCCAGCGTCATGTGTATGCTTGGCGGCAAACATTGGAAGAATGTGGCTTTATTCCCGGGTAATAAGACTGACACGGTATTTGAATGACGCGTGATTCAGTTAAAGCGCAGCCGTGCACTGATGTGCAAATAGGAGCTGTCGTCCAGATCTAATGTCTCTCTAAAGCCTTGCTCATTATCAAACTCCAGCTGTTGAGCAAATTGACGGCCGGCTTCAATATTGAGCCAGCAAGGGCCAATCACACGCCACTCGCCGCCCAGGCCTAAGCGGTAGCCTTGTTGGGTGTAGTCAAAGGTGTTGTTTTTGTCGTCGCCGTAGACGTGCCAGTTACCGCCATTGGGGGTCAGCTTTAAATAATAATGCTGCGCTTTGCTGGGAGCATAACTGACGCGACTGAACGGAAACCCCAAAATGGCTTGAAATCGTTGGCCAATATCCCATTGGGCGTTGGCCAGAGGCACAAACCGCCCTTCACCAAAGGCATGGGTGTAAACAATGCCGATGTTGTAGCCAAACCCATGGTCGCTGTGGCTGTATTGTGCGACGCCATTGATGGCCAAGTCATCGTTGCCAAGGTATTCCAGAGATGACTTCACACCCGGTGACACATTCACCGTATAGCGGCTGCTGTTGCTGATTTTTCGCACATAGCTGATAGGCGCTGAAATATCATACAATCGTTGCTTGCCATTGGCCTGGTCTTCTACCGTGGTGCGAAATTCCCGCTCAAACAGATTAAACTGAAAAACCCAAAGACCTTGATCAATGCTGCCGAGCTTGCCCACGGGGAATTTCAAGCGGGTGTCGACCTGTGTGATGTCCGCGTTGGCATCGATGTCTTGCACCTTGGCCGGCTCAAAATAAGTGGCAGACAACTCGCCCATTGGGCGCGAGGGAATCAAGCTTTGATGATTCGACCATGCATCGGCAGACGAGAGCAGCATGATGAAAGTAGCCAAGCGTGCATGTGTCATGGTGGCTCCGTCAGCGTTCTGTGGTTAATAAATGAAATAGTAGGGGCATAACAACATGAAAGGCAATCGGCTCGTTTTGTTAACTGGGATGGTACTGAGCTTGGCGAGTGCAAGTGCTTGGTCGTTTAGTGGCTATGGTCATCGCTTGATTTGCCGTACAGCACAGCAGGCGCTAGTGCCGGAGGTGGCGCAACAGCTGGATGCGATTGCCAGCCAAGGCGGTGCAAAAAACTTTGCCGATTTATGTACCTGGCCAGATCAGGTGCGCAAACACAGTGAGTTTAAGCACACCAAAACCTGGCACTACATTAACGTCAGTCGCAAGGCTGAGCGCGTTAGTGCACATGACTGTGGTCGCCAAGGCTGTGTGACTGAGGCACTACGGCAGCAATGGCAATTATTAAAACAGCAGCCACAAAACTGGCAAGCGCTGGCCTTTGTTGGACATTTTATCGGTGACATCCATCAACCGATGCATGTGAGCTACAGAGATGATCTGGGTGGCAACCGCTTGCGTCTGCAGTTTGATGGTGAGCGGACCAATTTACACCAGTACTGGGATGGACGCTTACTGCAGTATCAGCCTCAAACGCTAACACCTGTGCGTTTAACCTCTAAACCTGTGAGGTTATCTGTTTACGACTGGGCCAGCGAATCGCTGCAAATCACTCGGCAGATTTATCGCCAGCCACATAAAACCATTGCCGCCGGCAGCGAGCTGCACCTGCAGCATGTCGCCCTCTGGAAGCAACAAGCCAGTCTGGCAGCGCAGCGATTGGCGAATGTGTTAAATGGCGTGTATCGAGGGAATAATGATTAAAGCCATCTTTTTTGATTTGGATAACACCTTGGTGGATCGCTCGGCCAGTATTGAGCGATTTGCAGTGGCTTTTGTTGATGTTTATCAGGCGCGTTTGGTGCAAGCCGATGTTGAGCGCATCGCTGACCTCATCAAGCAAATAGATAACGGTGGCTATTTAGCGCTGGGTTCACCTTATAAAAAAGTGTATGAAGCAATCGGCTGCGAACTGGCTAAGCAGCTTGACTGGCTCGACAACCCTGGTGCTGATGAGCTCACTAGGTTTTGGCAAGTAGAATTTCCTAAAAATACTGTGGAAATGGACGGTGCCAAGCGCTTATTGCAACAACTGCATAGCGATGGTTATTACCTTGGGCACCTCTGAATAATTCTGCACAGCTCTGCGCGAGTGCAGCAGGCTTTCAGAACAAGTCGGCGATGGCAGGAAATGGCCAGCCCTTTTCAACGTCGCCAACGACGTTATGGAGGCCTGCAGCCCGCGCCCTGCGGGGAGTGCCAGAGAACTCCAGCTCTGTGTCACCGATTTTTGCTGTAGCTGGCTAGAGCGGCAAACCGGCTTCGTGATCTGAAGCCCTCTGGCGATCCAGAGCAAGCACCGAATTATTCAGAGGTGCCCATGCATTATCTCCAATGGCGCTCAATTTTCGCGCCAGGCAACCTTGGATAACACCTCGTTTCGCCCCCTGATTCGCAAACTGGTCAGCTCGGGTGACTTTGGCGTGGCTAAGCCCGACGCCAGCATCTTCATAGCAACGATCACAGCCGCCGGCTTTCAACCATTAGAGTGCATGTATGTCGGCGATCATCCGGTGAATGATGTTCAAGGTGCGCTATCGGCGGGCATGCAGGCCACCTGGCTGCAGGGCTATTATCCCGCGAGTGAGATTGCACCAGCGGCCAATACCATTCAGCATCTTTCTGAATTAGGTCGATTGCTGGACTAGGCAGAAAAAGCGCAAACATTGTCAGTTGGCCTTTCTTACTATGGCATCAAGGTTTGAAGCTCAAACCGAAACCAGGAGCAAGCTATGAAAGCCAGTACCGGTGAGCATTACCGTAAGCGCCTGACGCGTGTGGTGGATTATATCTATGAGCACATCGATCAGGATCTGGATATCAATACGCTGGCTGACGTTGCGGCGTTATCACCGTACCACTTTCATCGTATCTATCGTCAGATCTCAGGAGAACCTGTCAATGTTACGGTACGTCGCTTGCGCCTACATCATGCGGCCGGGTTGCTCATCCAGAGTGACTGGCCGATATCACGTATTGCCAGCAAAACGGCCTACTCCAGCAATGAAGCGTTTGGACGCGCTTTTCGCACCCAGTTTGGCGAAACCCCGGCGGACTATCGTCGTAGCCGTCAGGGAAAACCAAGCAAACTAGAGCCGTTTGTCGCCATGCTGGCAGCTCAAACTGAGGTGCCCCCTATGTATACCGTTGATATCACAGAAAACCCGGCCGCCGAATTGCTGGCCGTGGCCCATCAAGGCTCATACCTAAATATTGGCCAAGCGTTTGAAAAGCTGTATATCTATGCCGCCACTAAGCAGCTATTAGGGCCGACAACCCGTACCCTTGGTATCTATTATCAGGATCCAGACAGTGTGCCAGAAAGTGAATTGCGCTCTCATGCCTGCATCAGTATCAAAGATGCTCAAAGCCATGCCAGTGAAGGTGTCGAAGTGCTGTCACTGCCGGGTGGCCGCTGTGCCAGCTTGGTATTTCAAGGCCCTTATGCTGAGCTGGAAAAAGCCTACTCGTATTTGTTTGGCCAATGGCTGCCCAATAGCGGTGAAGAAATGGCAGACTTTCCAGCATTTGAAGAGTACCTGAACGATCCCAAAACCACGCCGGTTAGCGAACTGTTAACTCGCATCAACTGCTATTTAAAGTAGCTTGACAGCCCCTCTGAAGGGCATGGCCCTTCAGAGGGGCGCTTGTTTGAATAATTAAAGGCCATGAAAATTTTGGGGTTTTATTATACTTTGGTCGATGGGTTTATTGCTATATTGTATGGAGATTATCAAGTTTTATGATGGGGTTGTTTTTATTTATTAATGGTTTTAAATAAGCAACCGATTTATGCTCTTGCTGGTGCCTGCGAATTAGTTTGTTTGGTTGTTCAGTTTAATTTTTTTAGCACAATTTTATTATGCCATGAGAATGGTAATTTTATCTGATTTTTGCCGCGTCAGAGACGCCTAAGCTGTTACTTGCTCGATTTCGTTTAAGGGATCGGCCTCAATATCTTTTGCGATACTAAAGATGTCGCAGAAAAGTAGAGTTTTTATCAATAGCTAACAGCGAAGGACTTTGCTATGCCCATTACTCGACTATCTTTATCCACTGTTTTTATTGTTAACATTGGGTTGGCCGCTGGCGTGCCAGCCGCAATGGCCAAAGATGATTTGCAAATGGAAAGCTTAACCCAGCCAGCACCCCCCAGTATCGCCTGGATTGGTGAGCAAAATATCTCCACTGGGCCAAAAGACTTCACGCTTAAGTGGAATCTCTGGTATGGCGCCAATGGCAACCGTTGGTACTTGTATCAAGATGGTGAATTAATACACCAGGCAGACATAGCAAAGAATAGCCCCAACGCGCAGTCTGCATCGGCTCAAGTAACCGTCAGTGAAAACGGTACCCACAAATATCAAGTCAAGCTGTGTGATACGGATGCGAAGGATGAACTGTGCAGCATGTCGGCCATGGCCAATGTTAAAGTGAGCGGCGGCCCCACTGATGGTGACGATTTAGACCATAGCGATTGGCCCAAGCCACTGAAGCAAAACAATCAGGCATACCAGAATACCAGCGGCAAGCAAGTAGGGGCTTATTTTGTTGAATGGGGCATTTATGGCCGCGACTATCAGGTCGCCGATATTCCTTCCACGAATCTGACCCATCTGTACTACGGCTTTATTCCGGTTTGCGGCCCGAATGACAGCCTTGCCCAAGCCAATCCTCAAGGGTATTCCGCTTTGATCAGTCAATGTGCCAACAAGCAGGATTACGAAGTAGTAGTGCATGATAAGTTTGCAGCACTGGAAAAGAGTTACCCAGGTGATGTCTGGGATCAGGAAATTCGCGGTATTTTTGGCCAGCTGTATCGCCTTAGCAATGCCCAGCCAGATTTGGTGATTCTTCCCTCTGTCGGTGGCTGGACGCTATCTGATCCGCTGTATGACATAGGTACAGATGCGGCTGCCCGAGGCATCTTTATCAACTCTATGATTGCCTTTATTAAAAAATACGACTTCTTCGACGGTATCGATATTGACTGGGAGTTTCCGGGCGGTGGCGGTGCTAACCCGGCGTTAGGCTCTCCTCAAGACGGTGCGGGCTTTGTGGTGTTAATGAAAGAGCTGCGCCAAGCACTGGATGAGCTCAGTCAGGAAACCGGCCGTAATTATCAACTAACCGCTGCAATGAGTGGCGGGGTAGAAAAACTGTCTCAGGTTGATTGGGAGCAAGCGGCGCAATATATGGATTACATCAATATCATGACCTACGACTACTACGGGGCTTGGAATGGTGTGCTGGGCCATCAAACGGGTCTTTATGCTGCGCCCGATGCGGCCATCGACGGCTTTAGCGCGCATGATGCGGTGCAACACTTGTTATCCCGCAATGTGCCTGCAGAAAAAATCGTTCTAGGCGCTGCTATGTATGGCCGTGGCTGGAAAAATGTCAGCGGCGGTCAGCCTGATAATCCATTTGTTGGTACGGGGGGAGATGGTATCAGCGGCTCATGGGAAAAGGGCATCGAAGATTACAAAGTCATCGAGCAAAAATATATGGGTGGCGTCGATGGCACAGGCATGGATGGCTTCCAGTTGTTTTGGGATGACATCGCCAAAGCATCGTATTTATGGAACTACAGCACCGGCACCTTAATTACCTTTGATACGCCACGCTCGGTGAAAGCCAAAGGGCAGTACATTCAAGCGAATAATCTCGGTGGCATTTTTGCCTGGGAAATTGATGCCGATAACGGCCATATCCTCAATGCCATGCACCAAGGGCTGGGTCACAGCCAAGTCAGCCAATAATATCAATAGTGGGCCTTAGAGTCTTTCTCTAAGGCCCAGGGAGAACGATAATGATTCGACAGTTATTGTTAGTTGCTTTGGCCACCGTGACCTATGGGGCTCAAGCCAACGATGGAAACTGCAAGCCTAACGGCTTGTATACAACACCAGACACACCTGTGCCCTATTGCAGCGTTTATGATCAGGACGGACGTGAACAGCTCGGCACTGAGCATCAACGCCGAATTATCGGCTATTTTACCAGCTGGCGGCATGGCAAAAATGGTCAGCCGAGCTATTTGGTTAACGATATTCCTTGGCAAAAGCTCACTCACATTAATTATGCCTTTGCTCACATAGATAACGATTATCGGCTATCGGTGGGCAATCCAGCTAATCCAGATAACCCTGCGACGGGAATGACCTGGCCTGGCGTCGCGGGCGCAGAAATGGACCCAAGTTTGCCTTATCAGGGGCACTTTAACTTATTGACTCAGTACAAGCGCCAGTACCCTCATGTAAAAACTTTGATTTCTGTCGGTGGTTGGGCTGAAACCGGTGGCTTTTTTAATGAAGATGGGGAACGCGTCGCCAATGGTGGTTTTTACTCCATGACCACCAATGCCGATGGCAGTGTGAATCATGCTGGCATTGATGCCTTTACGCAATCGGCAGTGACGTTTCTGCGGCGCTATCAATTTGATGGGCTGGATATCGATTATGAATACCCTAGCTCCATGCAAGGTGCCGGCAACCCGGATGATTACACCTTCAGTGATGCCCAACGTAAAAATTTATGGCGCTCCTATCAAGTTTTAATGCAGGCGCTGCGTGAGGCCCTTGATCGCGCTTCGGTGGAAGATGGCAAGCACTATTTATTGACCATCGCGTCGCCCAGTTCAGCGTATTTGTTGCGGGGCATGGAAGATTTTGACGTCGTGCAGTACTTGGACTTTGTCAACATTATGAGTTACGACCTGCACGGCGCCTGGAATCATTACGTCGGCCACAATGCGGCTTTGTACGATACCGGTGATGACCTGGAGCTGCAGGAAGGCAAGGTCTATAGCACACCACAGTATGGCAATATTGGTTATCTTAATACCGACTGGGCGGTGCACTATTTCCGTGGAGCCATCGCTGCCGGGCGCATCAATATCGGCGTGCCCTATTACACCCGTGGCTGGCAAAACGTGCAGGGTGGAGCGCATGGCTTGTGGGGTAAAGCAGCATTGCCTTCGCAAACTGATTGCCCACCTGGAACTGGTATTTCAACACCCTGTGGATTTGGAGCGCTGGGCCTCAATAATTTATGGCATGACAAAGATGCCAAAGGAGTTGAGATTGGCGCAGGTTCTAACCCTATGTGGCATGCGAAGAACCTACAGCAAGGTATTGTGGGGTCTTATTTAACAGCGTATGGCTTTCCAGCCGATACGCAACTGACGGGAAACTATCAGCGCTACTACGACGACATTGCGCAAGCCCCTTGGCTTTGGAATGCAGAGCAGAAGGTATTTTTGTCCACCGAAGATGAGCAATCCATGGCGGCTAAAGTGCAGTACGTGATTGATCAAGGCGTAGGTGGGATTATGTTCTGGGAGCTGGCGGGTGATTATGATTGGCAGCCGGATAATCAGCAATATTTTATGGGTGACAGTCTGACAACGTTAGCCTATAACGCATTTCGCGACGCACCACCTTACGAAGTAGTCGCTGCCGATAACCTTGATCTGCCAGTGGAAGCTGTGGCGCTTAGTTATGACTTTGTTGGCTATAAGGTGGGTGACAACAATTATCCATTGAATCCAACACTCAGGCTTACCAATAGTGGTGAGCAAGCAATTCCGGGCGGTACACAGATTGAATTTAATATGCCTACGGCAACGTCTAGCGTTATCAATGACCAAAGTGGCATGGGGCTGACTGTGATTGCCGATGGCAGCAATACCGCCAGCGGTAACGTGGGCGGTCTAGAAAACGACTTTCATCGTGTACGCCTAACCTTACCAAGCTGGAAGGCGCTTGCCGCTGGCGACAGTCTCGACATTACGATGAACTATTACCTTCCGGTACCTTTGCCCAATGGCATGCGTGTGCGAGTAGGTGATGATGTGTATGGCACCCGTCAAGAGTATCCATTATTGCCTGTCGCGGATTTAAATGGCGGCGGTGATGGCAATGGAGATGGCAATGGGGACGATGGCTGTAGCGCCGATGGTATTCTTGAGTATCCAAACTGGCCGCAAAGCGATTGGGCGGGTAACCCCAGCCATGCTGCAACAGGGGATAAAATGCTGCATAAGGGCGTGATTTATCAAGCCAAATGGTGGACCAATAGCGAACCCGGCTCGGATGGCTCTTGGAAAGAGCTATGCCAACTGTAACATCGCCAAGCAGAGCTGGGTCTTTTCTCAGCTCTGCTGTTTTATGAGGGTAGCATGGCAGAGAAATGGATTGCCATCCTGAACACTTGTAGGCAAGAACGGTGCTTCTTTTGCAATCAAACTAAAACCCAGCGGACAGCTGATTGGTAATATAAGTCTAGTGGCGATGAATGGCGATCAGGCTGAACTGGACTATTGTCTTAGCATTAGGGTCTGTATTATCGCAGTACATAAGAGATTCATCTCCGTTGCAATTCTATTTGTTGTATTTGTCAGCTTTATCTATCCTGCGGTCTCTAGGGTGGCAGCTTAGACTTCAGAAAACCATACATGCAATGTATTTCAAATCTCTGCCAGTGAAGTTGCTGCATATTATTGTTTAATATGTACAGGAGTATTTCTTTTTTTTGATAGCTCTGTCACACTTTTTTTCTGATAATTCGATGATTATTTTTCATGTTCCACTTGAATAAATATCAAGCGATTATTGAAACTATATGTATCTGGTTGATGTATGATTACAGGATCGCTGTGCATCATATTTAGCTGTATAGTGATAGAAAAATAATAAAACGCTTCTTCTCACTTTAACGAAATGGTTCTCAATTAGAAAGCCATTTTCCTCCCAGGTTATTTAATAAAAAGTTACTTTTTGGAGAAGAGTATGAAGCTAGCAGCGTTAGCTGTTTCGCTGTTTCTGATAACCAGCGTTTCTGGGTGTGGCGGAGGAAATAGTACGGGTCGAGGCGGTCAAGATAGCTCTGAATCATCACAAGTTGGCGATTTAGGTGATGGTGACTCAACAGACGCTGGTACGAGCGATGGCGACGACACTTCAGCAGGTGATTCTAGTGACGACGTACCGGATACCAGTGATGACTCCAGTGGTGACTCCAATGATGACTCCAGCGATGACCCCAGCGATGACTCCAGCGATGACTCCAGCGATGACTCCAGCGATGACTCCAGCGATGACTCCAGCGATGACTCCAGCGATGACTCCAGCGATGACTCCAGCGATGACTCCAGCGATGACTCCAGCGATGACTCCAGCGATGACTCCAGCGATGACTCCAGCGATGACTCCAGCGATGACTCCAGCGATGACGCCGGTAATGACTCTAGTGATGATTCAAGAGGAAATGATGACGGTGAGGTTGTAAGCACGCCAACATCGATTAAAACCATCGAGTTTGCTCAATCTCATGTACTGCCCGCCCAAGGGCTCAGTTGGGAGTTAGAAGGAGCGGGTGATTACAAGCTGGTAGAGAATCGTAATACGCTGCTACTGGCATCTGTTACCGGTGGTACAGATTCTATTGAGTTACAGTTGTACGACGAGAATAATGTTCTTCAATATCGTCAACAGCTTGATGCGCCAAATAGGTTGCCACCCAGTGAGGGAGGAGATATCAAGTACTCAGATGAACTCTGGTCTGTCACCATTCCTGCGGAGCATATGAAGCAGGGAATGTCTGTGCGATTAATCGCTGCTGGTCAACTCCCGTCCGCAGTTATTGAGCCGGATTTATATCCAGAAATGAATCTGACCATGTATTCCCTGCCTTTTCTGATCTACGGTGCCAATGACGACAACATGCCATTTTCCACGTCAGAGCTGAAAGAGATGCTGATGGATGACGATGGCAAGAAACAGGCATCCGCGGGCATGCCTTTTTCAGCAACGCGGATAGTCAACCATCCGTTAGGGGTATTTGAGTCCAGCTACTTAATTCAGAAGCCTTCAGGAGAGGCACCAGCAAAAAAAATTGAATCCGCTTCTTCCCCAGATTATATGTCACCCATATTGGATATTGTTTGGCATGTGGTTTTTACTACGGGCGATATGCGTTTAAACAATATTACTTACGCTCCATCTATGCTGATTGATCATGGCATCGATAAAAAAATCAAAACTCGAGGGCTGGGTGGGGTAGCATACAGAGGCTCTGGCGCCTCGATGGGCTATCCGACCTTCGGCTTACTGTGGCATGAAGGCGGTCATGCCATGAGTTTGCGCCATTCTCTGGATGATAGTCGAAATAGTAAAAACCCTTTGTACCCATATAAGGAAGCCAGCTTAAAAGGTTCTGCTTGGGGATACGACGAAGCTAAAGGCTATTTTAGATCTCCGCTGACCACACCGACATCGTTTTACTACAATTGTGGAGTGATGCGCCATGGCGCAATCTTCCAGAAGACGACTGACGGACGTTGTTATCGTTTAGAGCCTATGCATTCCGCCGATGAGCAAAAAGATCCAGATGCTGACTTCCCATTATTCTCTGATTTCAGCGCTGGGAAGATGCAAAATTGGATGCTAGGTCGACGTAAGTTAAATGCGAGTGGAGATGGATTCGAGCTGATTGATGAAGCAGGCACGTGGCAGGACTTTGTCCCAGTCACTACACATAAAGCTGCTTGGGATATTAAAGAGCATCACCCAGTTAGCTTTGATAAAACAACCGACTTTATCCTGTTTACACATAGCTTTGCTGGTACAGACGAAATTACTCAGTTCTATAATCCGATCCGTTACCAGGGCAATGCC
Organism: Bacterioplanes sp.; assembly: GCA_965233665.1. GTDB lineage: Bacteria > Pseudomonadota > Gammaproteobacteria > Pseudomonadales > Oceanobacteraceae > Bacterioplanes. The sequence continues at coordinate 241,351 of CBDDTG010000069.1, forward strand.
ATTGCATTCCTGGATCCAACCAATCAATCGCATTTGGATAACATCAACTTCGAGGCGGATGATCAAAGTCAGGTGGAGTTTGCTAACTACTGCAAGCGCTTAGGCTGTGATTATACTCTTAAGGTAACTTACAGCGATGGCAGTGTGGCATACCGCATTGTAAAAGACAGTGCGCGTAAGCAATGGGAGCCAACTGTTTGGAAAGACAACTATCAAAATGCCAACCACGGAGATAGTTTTCGGATGTGGAGCATAGCCATCGTTGCACCAGTAGGTCAGCCTGCCATCAGTAAACTGGAGCTGCTGGACACTCCTATGCTGTGGCGTTTGACACCATCGGATGTTATGTCTGCACCTGCGATTATAACGAAGCAGTTGTAAAAAGGCCTTTGTATGAGCGTCCGCCCTGCGTTTAACGCAGGGCGTTTTTCCACATCGACTTGTACAGAATGATGGCTGCCATTCCCAAAAAGAAAGCAAAGCGTTTATGCATGCTCTAGCTGTGGTCTGGCTCTAGCAATAATAGCTTGGCAGTCAACATCAGCCGGTAAGGTGCCATAGTTAATGCCGCCATTGCTTTCTATACGAGAGCGAACAAACGCGGCGGCGATCATAGACTCACCTTGTTGAATCAATGCACTGGCCTGCAAAGCAATAGCGAGTTTATCTACCAGTGTGCGTGCCCGGTATTCCAAGGCTTCAAGGTCGTTAAATTCCGTGTCCAATGCCGCTACGAATTGATCATAGGCCGCATAGTGGCCACACGCTTGTTGCAGTTCTTGCATAAAGGCATCGATCACCTTGGGCTCTTTATTAATAGCGCGCAACACGTCTAGGCACTGCACGTTGCCTGAGCCTTCCCAAATAGCGTTGACGGGGGCTTCGCGATAAATGCGTGGCAATATATTATCTTCCACATAGCCCACGCCACCGATGCATTCCATCGCTTCATAGGCTAAATGGGGAGTGCGTTTGCAAATCCAATATTTACCGACGGCGGTCGCTAAGCGCACAAACAGTGCCTGTTGCGGATCATCGCTATGATCTAATGCATGAGCTACTCGCATACTGATGGCGAGGGCGGCTTCGCTTTCGATGGCGAGATCAGCCAGTACATTTTGCATCAGTGGTTGCTTATGCAAGTTGTTGCCAAATACGCTGCGACCGCTGGTATGGTGAATGGCTTGAGCGACGGCAGCACGCATTAGTGCTGATGAGCCGACCATGCAATCAAAGCGCGTCATGGCCACCATTTCTAAGATGGTGCGCACCCCTCGACCTTCATCGCCGACCATCCAGGCAAAGGCGCCACGAAATTCCACCTCGGATGAGGCATTAGAGATATTGCCCAGTTTGTTTTTTAAGCGCTGGATAAACATCTGGTTTTTGCTGCCATCCGGACGCCAGCGTGGCAATAAAAAACACGACAAGCCGTTGTCGGTATGGGCCAGCACTAAAAAGGCATCGCACATCGGTGCTGAGCAAAACCACTTATGCCCAATCAGTTCATATTCCGCGCCATTACCCTGTTGCTCTGTTACAGGGTAGGCTCGGGTGGTATTGGCACGCACATCCGAGCCGCCCTGCTTTTCCGTCATCGCCATGCCAATGGTGACCCCCTCTTTTTCAAAATAGGGCACATTGCGCTCGTCATAGTGGCTTGCCATGATTTTTGGCAACCACTCTTTCGCCAGCGTGGGGCTGTGGCGCAGTGCGGGTACCGCTGCAAAGGTCATGGTTAATGGGCAGCCAGAACCGGCATCGGCATTCATATGCATATATTCCAGTGCCGCTCGCGCTACGTGAGCGCCGGCCTTAGGCGATACCCAGGGCAGCGAATGCACTTGTGCGTCAATCGCGCTGCGCATCAGCAGGTGATAGGCCGGGTGAAATTTGGCTAAATCAATGCGCTGACCAAAGCGGTCATGGGGATAAAACTGCGGTTTGTTTTCATTGGCTAAAAAACCCGCTTCTATTAAATCACCACCGCATAGCTCGCCGTAGGCATGTAAGCGCTCACTGGCCCAATCGCCACCGTAAACGCGCGTCCAGTGTTGCAGCGCCAAATCAGATTGGTAGGCATTAAAGTTTTCCAGCGCGGTAGGCTGGTTAAACACCTCATGGGTATCGGCTTGGGCCAAGTGTTGCTCGCGCGAGGTGGAGGACTGTTCACCCACTTTATGGCTCCTAACGTGATGGATTAGCGCCCAGTAGGCGCAAACTTAATATCACTAATTGCTCGATTAAGTAGTGATTGTCTGGCGTGTTGCTATCGCAGGACTGATCACGAAAACGTTGCGATAAAGGCCCAACTAATGCTTCGGCTAACAGGCCCACCAGAGCTGCTGCACTAACTGCGGTGTCTTGTTGGGAAAACTCTTGTGCTTCAATGCCGCTGTGAATCAAATCCTCAAACAGCTCGGCGTAAGCAAAGCGATATTTCAGTCGCTCTTGCTCAACGCGCGGGTCGACGGGCTCAGCGATTAGAGCATACGCTAGCGTGGCGCCTTGCAAAGCGCGCTGGGCAAAAACACGAACGGCATGATGTAAGTGCTCGCTAGCGCTCTGGCCCAATTCACTGGCTGCCTTTACTTGGTCAATTTCATGTTCGGTGGCATAGCGAAAGACTTCCGCCACCAGCTCCGACTTGTTGGGGAAGTGCCGGTAAATGGTACCGGCAGCTACGCCCGAGCGCTGGGCCACGGCAGCGGCTGTCGCGGCCGCAAAGCCTTGCTCAGCCACCAACTGGCGGGCGGCTTCTAGTAAGCGCCGACGGGTCTCGGCTTTGCGCTGACGTGTATGCTCGGTTTCACGATAGGCCATGGCAGTGCTCTGTCTTTTTAAAGAAGTGAATCACTGTTCATTTCTTTTGGCAAGAAATGCCGGCCTGAGAGGCTGAAACGCATTTGCAGGTGAAACTATCTGCCGCTGAATAGCTGGCTAACTTTCTTCATCGTGAAAGCAATTTCTGTTCACTGGTCTTTCTCTAATGGTGCAAGCTGACCGATCGTGTAGCTAGCTAATGACGCTGGTCTCTCTCGTTTCAGACTGCTGTTCATGCTGCAGCGATAAACAACCCAAAATCATCGCCATACCCAGCCAGCCACTCAGCGTGAGTTGTTCGCCCACGATAACGACAGCCATTAAGGTCGCCAGCGCGGGCTCTAGCAGGGTCAGTAACGTGGCTTGACTGGCGCTGATAAAGCGCAAGCCATAGCCAAACAGTAAATAGCCAAGAAACATGGGGCCAAACACCATATACAATAAAATGCTGGTATTTGTTGCGTTGGAAAATTCTTGCTTGTCGATGGCGAAAAACAGCGGCAGCAGTACCAAGGAAGATAAAAAGAACTGGCTGGCCATGGCGCTGTTGGAGTTTATGCCTTGCTCAATTAAGGTTTTAGCTACCCAGGAATACAGTGCATAGCTGGCGGCGGCCAGCAGGCCTAAGGCAATGCCCAATGAATAGGCACCGGTGGTAATGACGCTGTTGTGTTGTTGTAGGGCTAACATAAGTACTCCCGCAGCGCCGATCGCGAAACTAATGAACCAGCGCCCAGAGGGCCAGCGGCGGTGAATAAGGCCTTCAAACATTGCGGCAAAAAACGGCGCACAGGCCAAAGATATGACCGAACCTACAGCAATGCCGGCATAGGCCATGCTGGAATAAAATGCCAACGGATAACACATCACAGCCGATGCGCCGAGCAACAATAAGCGTCGGTTTTGCAGCAAGCGGTGACGATCTTGCCAAAGCGTCTTGCGGGCATAAAGCGCTAATAAAATACCACTGCCGCCCATTGCCATAGCGCCAATAGCGAAAGGGCTGATGCCGCTGGTAAAACTGGCCACAGTGCCTGTGGTGCCTCACAAAAAGCAGGCGATGACGATACTGAGTATGCCCCGTGTGGGAGTTTGGCCGCTCGGCATGCTGCCTCCGCATCATTTGAAAGACCAAAGTTTAGCGTGTGGCTCTTTATATGAGTGTGCAGATCGGACGGCATTCTGGTTTAAATAGGCGCTTTAATCGCGTACTTTGGACGGAGATACACCATGGTGTCGGCGAAAACGACGGCTAAAGGCAGAGTTGTCGAGGTAGCCACAGTGCTCGGCAATGTGTTGAATCGGTAGGTCGGTATGCAGCAATAAGGCTTTCGCTTTATTCATTCGCAGGCGGGTAAGGTAGTCCATCGCGGTCTCACCAGTGTGTTGGCGAAATAATGCTTTCAGTTGTGTGCTGCTGAGATGAGCCTGCTGTGCCAGCTGTTGTAGCGTTAGAGGTTCGTTGAAATACTGCTCGATATAGGCTTGCACACGTCGAATGCGCGCGTCGATAACGCGAAAATCTTGCTGCTCCGACAGCAGCAGCCAAAACATGGCTTTTAAATGCTCTTCAATGCTGGCATTTACCTGCGCCGACAGCTGGACTTCAACAAACTCACAAAAGCGCAGCAAAGATTCAGTGATCGCAAAGACCAACCTTTGCGCTTGCATCAGATTCGCGGGCAAATCCTGCAAATCTGCGACTAAAAATCGTGCAACCTCGTCGGCGCTGAACTGGTGCTCATTGCCGGCATGAATCACAACGCATTCGCCTGGGCTAACCAAGCCTTCAAAGCCCGTTTGCAGTAAGCGAATGCTGCCTTGCAGTGGCAACACGAGCTGGTGATGCACATGGCTATGAGCATTGATTTGACGACTGTAACTTCGAATTGATAACTGCATCGGATTATCCTTGGCAAACACTGGCAGAAGCATTGTAGAGTAGCCGCCTGATATTGGATGGAATTGTTATGACGCGTACGGCCATTTCGCACATTGCCACTTCATTGGCTGGGCTACTCATCAGCAGCTTTTTAGTGACTCAAGCACTGGCTGGCTACCCTGTGCTTGACTCGGACTGTGATGACTTACCGCAAGTGGCGGTGGGCACGGTGAAAGATACCTGCTTGGGCTTAGTGGCAGACGATACGATGCTGCCATTTAAGAAGCCGCGCAAGGCATTACAGCCTGCCGCTAGCCCCTATATTTTGGTTACCGATATGGGCGGCTGGGGCGCTAACCAAGGCATTTTATGGCTGTTGGAGTTTACTGGAGAAGGCTTTGCTGAGCTGAAGCAGGCCCATCGCCTGGCCGAAGGGCTGATGCTGCCTCATGAGATCAAGCAAGATCCGCAAGGTTGGATCTATATAGGCGAAGCGGATCGTATCTGGCGTTTTAAACTGCATGGCACCAACATTGGTCAGCGCCAGCAAGTGATTAATGATTTACCTTACGACGCCAAGACATATCGCCATCCGTTGACCAGCTTTGTATTTATGGCCGACAACAGTTTGCTGATTAATGTGGGTTCAGCGAGCGATGACTGTGGTTTAACGGCAGGCCAGTATGACCAGCCAGAATGTGCTGAAGCATCGTGGGTTGGGCTGCGGCGCTATCCATACATTTCACAAGAAAAACGCTGGAGCCAACAGTATGAACAGTATGCCACTGGGCTTAGAAACTCGGTGGCTTTGGTCGCCCACCCATCAGGTACCCTACTGCAAGGTGAAAACAGTTCAGATATTAAAGACGCCGACGAGCCCTATGAAGAAATCAACGTCGTCAAAAAAGGCGGTTTTTATGGTTGGCCCTACTGTTTAAATCGACATTTTGACCAGCAGTTTATAAAAGCTGGCTGTGAGCAAAAAAACTATCAGCCACCGTATTCACTGATGCCGCCGCACACGGCACCCTTGGGTATGATGTACTACCACGGTGACAAGTTACCGCAGTTAGATGGCAAACTGCTGGTCAGCTGGCACGGCTATCGTGTTGTCGGTAATCGACTAGTGGCGTATGACGTCGATGACGAGGGCTTGCCGATTTTACAAAATCACGACGACAACCCCATCTGGTTTATGCGTGATCCCATTGCCCCTGCGACCCAGTTTACTCGTCATATTGCCAACCCCAGAGGGGGCTCTTATGCCGATGCGCAGCATCAGGAAATTATCTCCCACTGGAACCACGTAGAAGGCGTTCGCCCAGAAGGTGCACCGGTGGGGCTGACACAGTTGGAAGATGAATCATTACTGATCGTGGATGATAAGAATAAAGCGCTGCTGCGTTTATCCACCGGTGTCAGTTATACCGATGCTGGCAAAGACAAAGTGGAAGCAGTGAAGGTCGTGAGCGATTTGTCTGAATATGACTTTAGCGGCGCGGCGAAGGAATTGCTGCTGCGGGAGTGTGCCGCGTGCCATCAGGAACTCAGCTCAACCCCGGCACTGGTATTAAACCGCCATACCGGCTGGTTAAGAAAAGAGCAAGGAAAAACCTTGCTGGAGCTAAAACTCAGAGGTTTGGCTGGACAGATGCCGCCCGATGGCAAGCTGGCGGATGACCAGATCGAGCAGCTACTGCAGGCCATTCTAGGGCGCCTCTGAATAATTCGGTGCCCTAGTTATTTAACTGGCAGCGACATTTGCACGACGCCATTGTCTTCGCCCACTTCTTCAAACCCGATGCGATGGTACATATGGCGTGCTGGGTTATTGGCGAACACGCCACAGGTGATGAACTGTACGCCCAGCGTTTTCGCTTGGTTCCTGTACCAGTTTAGAAAACGGCCACCGAGATTTCTGTTTTGAAACTCGGGTGCTATTTGCAAGGTGTGAATGTGCAAGCGGTGATCGGCATGCTGATAAAAAGAAAATCCTTTTAGTGTGCCATTTTGCTCTAAAACGATGCCGTGCTGAGCCAAAAAATGCTTGCGAATCGGTTCTTCATGCCATGGCTCGTTTCTGCTGATGTAGTAGGGCTCCATGTTGCTTTTCATTAAAGAAAAAACGGGCTCGATCAATTCATCGGTTAACGCATGGATCAAAAAAAATTCCTCGATAGTTTTGTCGGAGTTGAGTCTGCGCTTGCACTCAATAGCGCGTATTCAGCGTCATGCTGGTTTCAGCGACGGCTTCGCCATCTATGCGATAGCAGTCACTCATCTCGCCGATTATCTCAAATCCGGCTTTGAGATACAGGTTTCTCGCGGGTGCATTGTTCGAAAGCACATTTAAATCAAGCCAATCTATGCCATCCTGTTGCTGACAGAATGCAATAACATGTTGCAGTAAGCGCATGCCCAAGCCTTGTTGGCGAGCGCTGCTATCAACCCCCATTCCCAGCACTAAGCGGTGGGATTTGTAAGCCTCGCTGTAGTGGCGAAGATCAATGTGGCCCACAATATGGCCATCCTGGTCTTTAGCTAACCAAAGTTTGCGCCAACCCGACTGTCCTAAACAATGGTCGAAGCCATGGATAAACTTATTCCGAGTCGTCTCTGAGAGCTGACGATGGGCTTTTGCTAGCGGTTGAAACAGTGGTTGGCCATCTGTGGCATTGTCACTGAGTTGACGCTGAAGATAGGTAAAAAATGATTCTAAATCTTGCGCTGTAGCGGCTACGATCTGCACAAATACTCCTGAAAGTGCGTTTCTTAAGTGCGGCTTAGCTGGGACTGAAACTATAACCACGAGTATGGGTTATCAACTGAAAACCAGATTTTGCCACAATAGGTTGGCTCATATCAGAGGCATCAATGGTTAAGTAACGCTTGCCACGACTTTTGGCATCATGAATGCGCTGTTGCAATAGGGCTGAGTAGTGCCCCTGGTGGCGATGGCTGGCTAAGGTGCTGCCTCCCCATATGCCGGCAAACGGGCTGTTTGCTTTAAAGGTCAGCCAGGCAGAAGACACGGGTTGACCAGAGTCGTATACCACGTAAATAGAAATAGACTCTGGCGCTTTGTGCAGTTGCTCACACAGCTGCTGGTAATGCCAGTCAAAGTCTTGTTGCCACACGTGTTGCTGCACCTGAATAACATCACGAACCCCTTGCTCATCGGTGACGCGCTGCAATTCCGGAGACTGCACTGGCTGGCTTTCGATGGCAGCGATATCCAGTACCATAAAGGCTTCTTGTTCTTCCTGCACAAAGCCGTGTGCTAACAGAGACGATTCAATGTTATTGGGTTGATCTGTGGCATAGGTTTTCCACTCAAAGCCAATACCTAGTTTAGAAAAGTAGTCGACCTGTTGCTGTATTTGACTGTCGGTTTGATCGGCAGCAAAGTCAAAGTAGGCGATATAGCTGCCATAGGCTTGGTTTGAGACCACACGAACGATGTTTGGGCTGATATCGACCCTGCCATTGGCATCATCGATTACCTGTCGTTCGTACTGGTTATAAAGCTGCATTATGTGCTGGGGATTGAGTTTGCTTGTGCTCAAGTGGTTTTCCGTCATGGTGTAAGTGCAGGCAGGTGTTCGCAGATGAGTGCGGAATGGTTCTGTCGCTTCTTAGCTTAAAAATTGCAGAAAGTAGCGATTATGTTCTCAGTATGATGATAACTCAATCAATATTGGTTTGTGATTGAGCTTGTTCCCCACAGCCATCAGATATCCACGCTCCTGCTATGGCATGAGTTCCTTCCACCATATGCGACATGATGTCGCGCTGTACTGACACTGAATAATGAATACGCATAATAAAACCCAAATTGTGACGGGGTTTGATGGTGCTTGGCCGGCCGCGTCTTATGCTGATGGCGAGAATGATATAGGAATTCATAATGATTAAACCCAGCTTAACCCTGTTGGCGACTGCCTGTTTGGTGGCGTGTGGCGGTGATAACGACAGTGACAGTGATGGCGCTCACAGCCAGGCAGTTACAATCAATTTTGCTGCGGGCCTTGGCAGTGAAGCCATGGCATGTGGTGAGCGCACCACTCCGGTGGGTCGTCAGCAAACGCCACCAGAAGTAAAAGACTTCCGCCTTTATATTTCGGATGTGCAGGTAGCGGGTACGGACGGTGAATTCCACGCGGTCGAGCTTGAGCAGAATGATTGGCAGCACCAGAATGTCGCGTTATTGGATTTCGAAGACGGAAGCGCCAGCTGCAGTGGCGGTAATGCTGCCACCAACAAACAGCTGACTGGCATGGTGAGCAACATCAGCGGTGATGTAACTCAAGTGCGTTTCACCCTAGGTGTGCCCGAAGCACTCAACCATTTGGACCGAACCACGGCACTGTCACCGTTAAATATTGACGGCATGACGTGGAGTTGGGCTGGCGGTTACAAGCACGCTAGGTTAGACGTAAATGGCTGGAACATTCACCTTGGAACCACGGGCTGTACGTTGGATGATAATAACGACAATTTGGATTGCTCCAATGATCGCCCCAATCGCCCAACCTATATCTTGAAAAATCTCGATTTAATTAACGATCAAATTTATTTTGACTACGCTGCACTGGTCAATAATGCCGACATTTCAAGCAATGCTGCCGAAACGCCACTGGGCTGTATGTCCTCGGCCAGCGACAGCGATTGCGGACCCATCTTTACAGCGATGGGGCTGGATTTAGTGACGGGTGAGTGCTCGGCTGCCGGTTGTGACAGTCAGAGCTGGGTGTCTATTACGCCACGGTCATAGCGCTGTGATCGTTGCAGAGAAGTTAGCCGTGGTCTGTCCAGCGTCCCAAAAGAAAGCATTATTGGCTGTCACGGTGGCTACGGTTGGCCTGTTTGGGTGCCAACCTGAGTCGAACTTTGATATCGACCAACAACAGCAAATTAGCGGCAATCAAGCGTTGCAGCTGAGTGCTGAGGGTGGCTTTGTGTTGCCGCCCATTCCCGAAGACAATCCACTGACCGACGCCAAAGCCGAGCTAGGGCGGCATTTATTTTATGACGTTCGCTTATCGGGCAATGGCCAGCAAAGCTGTGAAAGCTGTCATCAGCAGGCACTGGCGTTTACCGATGGCAAAGCTCTGCCGCAGGGTTCAGAAGGGCATACGCTGCGATTAAACTCGCAAACCTTGACCAACGTTGCCTACAACGCAACCTATACTTGGTGGAACCCCATTTTGGTGACAATGGAAGACCAGCTATTTATTCCATTGACGGGTGACGATCCGGTAGAGCTGGGCATTGATGACGGTAATCGTGAAGCCGTGTTACAGCGTTTTCGCGATGATCCGGGTTACCAGTCATTATTTGCCGCTGCTTTTCCGACTGACAATGATCCAGTTACTTTAGTCAATGTGGTCAAAGCCTTGGCTTCTTTTACCCGCACACTGGTATCAGATCGCTCGGCGTTCGATCGCGGTGAGCTTAGCGCCTCGGCCCAGCGTGGGCGTGAGCTGTTTTTTTCCGAGAAGATGGAATGCTTTCACTGTCATAATGGCTTTAACTTTTCCAGCTCCAGCGTGACGGTGAATACTCGCTTCCCAGAGCGCGTATTTTTTAATAACGGTTTATATAACCTCGACCAAAATGGCAGCTATCCGGCGGATATGCCGGGCAAGTTTAAAGTCACTGGCGATTGGACTGATATGGGCGCGTTCAGGCCACCGACGTTGCGCAATATCGAGCTGACGGCTCCCTATATGCACGATGGCTCCATTGCCAGTTTGGCAGATGTCATCGATTTCTACGCTGCGGGCGGTCGACATATCGAGTCTGGGCCAAAGGCGGGCGATGGGCGATTAAACCCCTATAAGAGTGACTTTGTCACCGGCTTTGAGGCCACAGAGCAAGAAAAACAGGATTTAATCAACTTTCTGAAAAGCTTAACGGACTACGAGTTTATTCGTGACCCACGTTTTTCCAACCCCTTTGATGAGCAGCCCGATGCGTAGTGCCATTCTTTTTTCTTCGCTATTGATGTTACCTTTTGGGCAGGTGAATGCTCATGCCCCCAGCGCGGCGTCGACAGGCAAGGGAGCGTGGCAGGTCGATGCCTTATTAAGCTACACGCAAGATGCAGAAGTGCCACAGACAGGCGTTTTGCCGCAGCAAAACCACTATGACCAGGCAGGTCTGCGGTTGAAGCACCTGGACGTTGGTCGTGGTTTTTATATTGCCACACCCAGTGCTATGCAGGGGTTGATCAGCCTAGGCTATCACGGCGATGAGCTTGAGCTAGAGCAGGCGTGGATACAACCACAACGATCGGGGTGGCAGATAAAAGTTGGGCAAATGCTACCTGATATTGGTTGGCTTAATCAGCGCCACAGTCATGCCCTGGCAATTACAGATCGACCTTTATTGTATAAAGCCTTTTGGTCTGGGCAAACCAGCGAAGCTGGCATCAGCAGCTGGCGTGACTGGTATAACGCTGCGGGGAACTGGCGCTTTACTAGCACTGCTTTAACCACAGCGAAGCGCAATACTCGCGACAATAGCGGCGCACTGCTAACCTCGTTGCGTTGGCAGCGGCATTGGAATCAGTGGATTGTTAGCGCAAAACTAGATGGTTATTGGGCGTCGTTGCAGCAATCCGGTATGCAATTGTTCAGTGAGACGTCTTTAAGCCACAGTCATGGTGATAATGCCTCTGAGTTTTTCTCCGGCCATGTTCAACATGGCGGCTTAGCGTTAGCACTGGAGCATCGAACCCTGGCCGGGCATTGGCAGCTGCAAGCCGAGTATCAATATCGCCAAGAGCAAGGTGATTTAAGCAGTGCGCCTAACCAGGCGCTGGATGCTCAAGCCGCTATGCAGCTGAGTGCTGCTGGCCGATATGTTCAACTCAGCTGGCAATCGCCACAGCCTATATGGCAATTGGCGCTGCGCTACGATGATTTTCACAGTGATGTTGAACTTAGCCGGGTCAATGGCCGCGACTTGGAGCAATCACGACTGAATCATCATGATCAGCAACCAACAGTGTTAACGTTGGCGGCCAGTGTCGAGTTGTGGGCGGGCAGCCAGTTACGGGGGCAATGGTACGAAGCGCTGCAACACGATAGCGCTATGCCACAGTGGCAGTTGTTGCTGCAGCAAAGTGCGTCGTTTTAACATACTGACGGCGCTGTCTTTGTCTGGTTTAAAGACAGTGTCTCGGTGGTTATTAAATGAACTTTTGCAACAACCAAGGCAGCACCGTTCGCAGCGACTGGCGAATATCCTGCCAGCGCTCCGGCTGCGATTCTTGTGCCAAAGCCACGCCATGCAGGTAATCAGCGAGTAAGTGCAGCATGATTTCAATGTCCGCGTCAGATAGATGGCCGGCCACAATTTCTGCCAGTTGCTGACAAAAACGCTGTGCTGGCCCATTCGACTCCATTGTTAACAGTATGTGCAGCAACCCTGGGTAGCGTTGCAGTAAATCCAGATACTGTTCGCACAGACTTTGCACTTGTAGTGGCCAACGTCCTTTCTTAGTGATTTCTAAAGAGCCTACCAGCTCGATGCACAGTGCTTCTAGCAGCGCCTGCTTGTTGGAAAAGTAGTAGTAGATGGCCATTGGGTCACAGCCCAGCTCAGCGCCAAGCTGGCGAATACTTGGCATTTTGCCATGAATCAGAAAGTAGTCTTGGGTGACCTTAAGAATATCGTTACGGCTAAGCTTGGTTGTCATGGAGTCTCCTATTGTGTCAGTATTCTACACTGTAGAATCTATGAGGAAAAGAATGATGAGGTGCTCTGTGTTTATCGCCACCAGCTTAGATGGCTACATTGCCGACTCAGAGGGCGGCATTGATTGGCTTGCCAGTGCCAACTTAGAAGGCGAAGACTATGGCTACCAAGCATTTGCGGATGCAACGGATGTGCTGATTATGGGACGTAACACCTTTGAAAAAGTCATGAGCTTTCCGCAGTGGCCCTATGGTGACAAGCCCGTTGTGGTGGTGAGCCGCGCTATGGCACAGCTGCCTGAGACAACACCATCGTCAGTGGAGCTTACCCATGAGGAGCCGCATGAGTTAATCGCCAAGTTCCAGCAGCGTGGGTTTGAGCATGCTTATATTGACGGTGGCCAACTGATTCAATGTTTTCTGGCCCAAGGCCTTATCCATTCCATGACGCTGACAACTTTGCCCGTGACTTTGGGGGCTGGCATTCTTTTGTTTCAAGCTAATGGCAAGGCTCAGCTGCAGACTTGGCAGTTGCAGGGGCAGCAAGCGTTCGAAAATGGGGTAGTTCAAAGTGTCTATCAGATAAAAGCGTGATCGCTGACCCGGACTCTGTGTTACCATTTCTCGGTGGGTGGACACACACCTTCAAAATGGCGCCTTGATTCCGAACCAGCCCGAAAGCCTGAGCGGAAAAGACTTTTTCAACAGGCTGCTAGGGTATAGATAGGCTTTTAGTGCATCGCGAGGACAAAGCTATGCAGGATACCTTAACCACACTCGATAATCGCCTGGCAGAGATTGTTCAGGGGACCGATATTCTTAGCAGCATAGCTCCGCTCAACTATCAGCAAGAAAAGCAGCAGTTTTTCGACAGCAAGTACTCGGTGCGCCCGACGTTTTCCTATCAACCGGTTGTCATCGACAGTTTTGCCAAAAAACGTGCACTGTTTAATTTGCCAGTGGATGACTTGGTCGATGCTGATTTGAACGCTTTGTATGAAGGCGTAATTTCATCTTATGTTGATAAAATCGATCAAATTAGCGCTATTGGAACGCCCGAGTTTTTATACAGCTCACTGCGCTACTTTGGCGAGCCGAGTGATAAAGACATTCGCAACGCGCAATTCATTTTGCATCTGCCCGATGTGGCCGAAGACCAAGAGCCTTTGCTGGCTGCCGAGGCCATGGCCGAGCACCTGACGGCGTTTGCTCAGCAGCAGAACTATGCCTTTCAAGTACGTATTGAAGAAAGCATGATCGCCAACGCCCTTGTAAGTGGCACAACTCTGAAAATTAATCGCAATGCTCAGGTGTCTCCCACCGAGCTTCAGGCCTTGGCACATCATGAGTTGGGGGTGCATCTGGTTACGACGCTGAACGCTCGTAATCAGCCGCTAAAAGTTCTGTCGTTGGGCTGCCCAGTAAATACGTTAACGCAAGAAGGGTTGGCCATTCTATGTGAATACCTCTCTGGTTGCTTAACATTGCCACGTTTGAAAGTGCTGGCATTGCGGGTGTTGGCGGTGCAATCCCTGATTCAAGAAAAGGACTTTCGGCGAACGTTTTTGATGCTGCGCGAAGAGCACGGTGCCAGTGATGATCTGGCCTTTACCGTGGCTGCCCGAGTTTATCGGGGCGGTGGTTTTACTAAGGACTATTTGTACTTATCTGGCTTTCACCAAGTATTGAATGCGTACGAATCCGAGCAAGATTTTTTACATCTGCTCGCCGGCAAGGCGGCGCTGAATTATTTGCCAGTTATTTCGAAACTCATTGATAAGGGGTATTTGCAGGCACCGGCTTACGTCAGCCCTGCGATTGCCAAGCCCGTTGACTTAGATCCGGTACAGAAGTTTATTGCCCATGCCATTAAATAATGGCGTGGCATTGCCTGCATAACAGCGCAGGCAATGCTTACCAGTCGCTCAACCACTTGGCCAGTGTTCGCAGCATGCTGGCGGTCCATCGATATGGAAAGTCGAAAATGACCTCTGCGGTATCGTACCAGGCACTTTCATAATTTTGCTTGGGCGGCCAGATAACGTGGACCAAGGCAAAGCCCGCCATGGCCGCTAACAGTAGCACCCAAGAAAAGCCATTGAGCAGCATATCGATGCATAGGTAACCGCTGATGCATGCAATAAAAATGGCAACGACAGCGCGAAAATCATTCATGGTGTGCATTCCTGTGGCAATCGATGCCGCCAGTCTAGCCTGACCAGCGCGCAGCCGACCAGCCCCCCCCCCCGGCATGTCTGTGAACGCGGCCTTGTTTTTGCCTTTTTTCGTTGCTTGGCCAGTCCTTGGCTTTAAGCTGATTGCTGCTCATCAGCCTCAGTAGGCGCCTGCGCTGTAGATTAATTCATAGCTGTGACTATAGATTTCGAGGATATTGCCAAACGGATCTTCCATGTAAATCATGCGATAGGGTTTTTCGTCTGGATAATAATAGCGCGGTTTTGGCATGCGCTTTTTGCCTCCGGCGGCGACAATTTTCTCTGCCAAGCCTTCCACGTCTGGGTCTTGCACGCAAAAGTGAAAGATACCTGTTTTCCAGTATTCGAAGTTGTCTTCTGGGGTTTGTTGCTGGGGAAACTGAAACAGCTCCACACCAATGCGATCGCCAGTGGATAAATGTGCAATGCGAAAGCTGCCCCAGCCGGGGCCAAAAACATCGCTGCACATGTCGCCAATGGCGCTGTCGTCTTCTTCGATTGTGGTGGGTTGCATAATCAAATACCAGCCCAGCACCTCGGTGTAGAAGGTGACGGCTGCTTCCAAGTCGGGTACTGAAATACCGATATGAGAGAAAGTTCTTGGGTATGCCATAGCTTGCCTCGTGGGTCATTGGAGTGAACGAGGGGCTAGGCTAATCTCGCATAGCTATAATGTTAAATTATCATCTGTAATTTGAGTGATCACAAAGTATTATGATAAATCCTGCTTGGCTACGCACCTTCTGCACCCTGGTCGAGGGAATCACTTTACGCACACTGCCGAGCGACTGCATATGACGCAGCCGGGTGTCAGTCAGCACATCCATAAGCTCGAACAGCAGCTGGGCCAGTCGCTGCTTGAGCGTCAGGGGAAGCGCTTTGCACTCACTCACCATGGCGAGCGTCTCTATCAGCGTGGTCGCCAGTTGCTGCTGGAATGGCAAAGTTTGGAGCAGCACGTGCTGGATGACCCGGCCGATCAGGGGCTGGTCCGCATACAGTCACCGGGCAGTATTGGCCTAAAGCTGTACCCCTACTGTCTGACTCTGCAACAACAGCACCCGCGCTTGGTGATGGATTATCGCTTTGCACCGAATGAGGCCATAGAGCGGGCGTTGGTGGCCGGCGAGGCGGACATTGGTTTGCTGACTGAACCTCCTAGCAGCGGCGAGCTACTGTGCAAAGCCATTGCAGAGGAGTCATTGCTGCTCGTCACCAGTCGTGATGAGCAAGCGATCAGCTGGCGGCGTTTATTGGAGCTGGGTTTTATCAATCACCCGGACGGCGTTTATCATGCCCGACGCCTGCTCAGCGCTAACTTTGCTGAGTTTGAATCTGTTTCTCAGCTGTCCGTTGCTGGGTTTTCCAATCAAATATCTTTAATTCTTGAGCCAGTGGCGAGAGGGCTGGGGTTTAGCGTTTTACCGGAAACAGCGGTTGCAGAGTTTCATAACAAGCAAGGGCTGAAGTGTCATGCGCTTGCGCATACCGTATCTGAGACCATATATACGGTGCAGAATAAACGCTCGGTTGATATTGCAAGGGTCGCCTGGGTTAAGTCTAAAATAGAGAAATACATACTGTGATTAATGCAAAACCCCCAGGCCGTATTTCGGCCTGGGGGTTTTGTTTTATTGCGCAGCCGGTATAAATGCCTGCGTTGAATATTCATCCGCAGCAGGCTTGCTTAATGTGCCTTGAGTGCGCACATAATCAACAAACGATTGGGCGTAATCGAGATACGTGTCTTCGGCGCGGCCATCATCGCTGACGCTACCAAACGTGACGTAACCGTCGCGGCCACCTGAGGTAAAGCTGTTACTCACCACTTGCAAAGAGTCGGTATCTTGCAATGCACGCCACTCACCTGCACCGCGTGGATTGACCTCAATGTCGTATAAACGGCTGCCGGCAGTGCGATTCATATCCACCTTCCAGCGCAGGCCTGCGGCATACGGGTATGCTCCGCTGGAGCCATTGGGGTTATGGGCAAAGTCGACGGCTTCATTTAATACAGTACGAATTTCTGCTCCCGTCATGCTCAGATTCACCAAGGTGTTGGCAAACGGAAGCACGATGTAAGCATCACCGATGGTGATATTACCGGCAGGCACATCTATACGCACGCCACCGGCGTTTTGAATGGCAACGTCGGCTTCTTTACTTTGGTACAAAAATGCTTGCGCGACCAGGTTGGCGATATCACCACCGCGCTGCGCTGTGCTGCTTGCCGGGCAATCCGGCAAGGTGCTGCGTCCTTGGCCAGGAATACGCTCTAAACACAGGCTTTCCGTAGCTGTGCCAATTACCTCGTTGCGGAAATCATCAAGCTGAGCGGTGTAACTGTCGAGTTTGGCTTGCACGCTGGCATCTGGCGTCACCAGGCTTAATTGCGGAGCGGCATCAATGGCTGCTTGAATAGCGGCCAACTCGTCTCCAGTTGGAGTGTATTCTTCTTCGGCATCGTTTTCCCGCACAATCGGCGTGCCCAATAATAAATGTGGTGTGCCCGAGCAGGCGGTGACTTTACCATCGGCATCAAAGTCGATTTTCAGCTCGCCGACAATTTGTGAATATTGCCAAGCCTGCACGACACATGCTGTATCGCCATCCGCGTTGATAACTTGCGTTGGGTAATCGCCAGCACTGGTCAGGCCATAGCTGGAAAAATCACCCAATAACGTGTGTGAATCGCCACCGACAATGACATCCACACCACGCAGGCTTTGCGCCAGGTTCACTTCATTGGCGTATTGGTAGTGGCTCAGTACAACAATTTTGTTCACGCCTTGCTGTTGCAGCTCATCGATGGTGGCCTGCGCGGTGGCTTTTTCATCCAGAAATTCTGTGGTTGCCAGCGGGCTGGAGCTGTTTTTGGTTTTATTAGCGATATCAATACCAATAATACCAACCTGTTGGCCATCAACTTCTTTAATGACGTACGGTTGGATGTAGTCCGTTGCGGTTTGCGGCGCCAACGGTGTGCCAACAGCGGGTTTAACATTGGCAGCCAGCACCGGGGTATTGCAGCTGCCTTGATTTAACTCATCGAGAAACAGTTTTAACCCTTCATCGCCACGGTCGAACTCATGGTTGCCTAAAGCAAAGGCATCAAAGCACACCAGGTTCATTAACTCCGCGTCGGCTTTGCCTTCAAACGAGGTAAAATACAGAGTGCCGGTGATGGCATCGCCGGCATGCAATTTCAGTACGTTATCCAGCGCTTGTGAGCGTTCGTTGATTTTAGCGGCGACACGGGGAAAGCCGCCGCTAGCAAATTCAGTCGCTTGGCCAGCGATGGTGAGCGTTTGGTCGTCCGGTTCTAGATGCGAGTGGTGGTCATTAATGTGAAGGATATTGAGCGTCATTGCCTCGCCGGTCGCGGGCGCAGTGCCGGAGTCGTTGTCGTCGTCATCATCCGAGCCGCAGCCACCCAGTGTGAGCAGTGGTAGCATCATCAGCCATAATTGCTTGCGTGTTGTTGTGGGCATTGTCGTTCGCTTCCTTGATATCGGCATTGAAATGCCGCGATGGTAGCGGTAGGCCCGTGACATTTATATGACGAATGACGGTATTGTCGCGGTTATTTGGTGGTGTTCAGACCAAAAGCGCCAGCTGTGTGGGTGTGTAGCTTGTTTGCGGTTAATCCTGGCTCACTTTTAACCGACTCAGAGCCAATTCTGCGCCATCAACCAGAGTAAAAAAACCGTCTTGCTGAGAAAGTTGAACATCAATCCAGACGGTGACAAAGCGTTCTGTCGTTGGAAATGATAGCAACTTAGGCACTACTCGAATGGCCACATTCCTCGCTCGATGCTGCCCTAAATAGCTCTGCAATGCGAAAAAATCGCCATGCGAATCTGGGTGAAGCTGCAGTGTGTAAACGCTAACTTCCTGATCGTCAGCGAAAAAACCTCTATCCACAGTGGACGCAGCAGTGCTCACCTGCTGCAGATTAAATCGCCCTTGATGCTCGTTGTGCTGTGATGACAGCTCAAACCCGAGCCAGCTTTGTTCTATGGTTAGTTCAAAGCCTTGCGGCACAGTGATTTTCACCTGAATTTCATCCGCACTCAGCGCATTAAAATCTTGCCAATCAAAGGTGCTGAGCTTGGCCATGGTCGCAAGGGGAACAGAAGTGCAGCCCGCCACTGCGAGCAGTAAACACAACAACAAGGGCACCTCTGAATAATTCGGTGCTTGCTCTGGATCGCCAGAGGGCTTCAGATCACGAAGCCGGTTTGCCGCTCTAGCAAGGCTACAGCAAAAATCGGCGCCACCGAACTGGAGTTCTCTGGCGCTCCCCGTAGGGCGCAGGCGGCAGGCTTCCATAACTTCGTTGGCGATGTTGAAAAGGGCTGGCCATTTCCTGCCATCACCGCCTTGTTCTGAAAGCCTGACGCACTCGCGCAGAGCTGTGCAGAATTATTCAGAGGTGCCCAAGGTTTTTAACATAAGTTCTCTGCTACAAAGTCGTGAGACTTGAGAGTAGGGTCAGTGCGGCTCCAAAGGCAAGCTATAACGTTATCCTTCTATGCAATCAATAAAACTCGCCAGTGTGCCAGTACTTTTGCGCAATGCTGTGGTAGATGTCAGCGAAAGCGTCATTGTTCAGCTCGATTATTTGTCGTTGGTCTAACTGGTATTGCTGTTGTGCTTGGCGCACGAGTGGGTGTGAATAGAGAAACTGAACATAGCTGCCATCTGCATAGCCGTTATTAAAACCTTCCTTTAATGCTTGTTGTAATTCGAGGTTGTCTGGATGAACAAAAAAGAACACCGCGGATGGGTAGCGCAGCAGTATGTTCGGCTCCACCATCAGGTTATTCATGGCTGGCCGATCCGCCAGCTCACCGAAAACCTCCAGCACACCGCGAGCAAAAAAGCCGCGATGACCATTATTGACGGCAGCGAATATTTCATCATAAATGCGCTCATAAACGGGAATGTGATTGGCGTTAAAGAGCGCCACTTCTGGCCAGCCAAACCCTAATAAGGCTGGGTTCTGTTGCAGGGCAGCCAGTGTTTTGATGCCCTGATAACGTGGCAAGGCTTGAGCATGCACCACCAGTAAGCGATGGCCGATTAAGCCCCGTGTGATGGGAATGCGAATAGCGGTCAACTGTTGCTCTAAAGCAGTCGTGTGGCCGGCATACATGACATCGATTTCTTTCTTTTGCAGCATAATGACTTTGCGCTGCTGGGTAGACGTTGGATGGTCGGTATGAATGAGTTGGTATTCCTTGCCAGATTTATCCAGCAACCAGACCAATGCATCCATATAGATATTGCTCTTGCGGCTATCATTGATGCGAATTTCCAGCTGTGCCTGTGTCGCCATGGGTAACAAAAGCAATAAACACAGCCAGAGTTTGATGGGCATGATGATACCTATAGCTTGATGCGGGTTATCGCGTTAAACGGTGTTGGACATAGAATAGAGCATGGCATACTGGGCCGCGGTAAAAATGTCAGAACTGTACTGAGGGCTCCCCCAGTGTCTGCAACTCAGGTGTTTGCAACAAGGCACCGCTTGGCTTTAACCACACGGATGCGACGATGATGGAACTAAGGCGATTCCTGCTGATTATGACGCTGCTGATGACCGGCTGCACCGATTCGGACTGGTACAAACAGCAAGTCGCTAAGCAAAAAAGGGCGCAAGACCCCTACGCTGACTTGCCCAACGACCCTCCTATGGAAGGCCGTTGTGCAGGCTGGCAGCGTAGCCTGGCGCACGGTGCTCAGCTGTTTGATGTGGAGCACTGTTTATACCAATTGGCGCAAACCGATCGCGCCAAAGCGGTGCAAGATGCGCGCACACTCAGCCAGTGGCACATTGTTTCGCGTCCTGGCTCAGAGCTGAAAACCGTCATCGCGGCGCTGACGCTCTTTCCTGAGCCTGGCAGCTTAGAATCCTACTTGCGTGAGCTGGCGTTACTGCCCAACTCACCCGATGAATACAGCAGCCTAGACACCGCCATCACCGCCTCAGATTACCTGCGCGAGCTGGGCAATCATTATTGGTTTGATGCCGAAACCGGTGTTTATCCCAATCAGCACCACTACTTGATGGACAGCATTGTCGCTGCAACAGATTTAGCCGCGACGGAGTTTAGCGAAACCCCGCCTGGACCGGATGCCTCCTACGACGTGCCTTATCAACTTGAAGCCAAGATTAACGGTAAAACATACCAGCAAGAGGCACGCAACCTGGGCGACTGGTACGACTTGGAGGCGGTGCTCACCTTGTTGAATCAAATCGCTGTTGACCAAGATAGCCAATATCGCTTTGTGATTCTGCCCACGGGGGATCAAACGGCGATAGTCTGGGCAGCCAATGCTGATGCTTTAAATACGTTGCTGGCCAAGCAGCTTATTGAGCTTAGCCCGGCAGAGTTGTCACTGGCCACCGGCAAAGCGTTCGAGCAAGCAGTAGAGGCGCAGTATGGCGGCGTGGAGTGAAAATCATTAAAGCCATGTCACATGTTATGGCTATGTGGTTTTGACAACACTCGCATTGTCAGAAACTGTGCTCGGGTCGTTGGCAAGCCGGCTTGGTGATTAGCCCTCTGGCGATCCAGAGTGGGCACTGAATTATTCATAGGTACCCCAGATAAACCAGGTTCGATCAAGGCTACAGGCAGGCCAAGCATGTACCCTGAATTTTCTATGGTCCGCGTTCATATGAGCCAGTGAAGCAATCATGCACTTGGTTGCTCAGTTGCTACTGACTGTGCAATAGGGTCGGGGCGGTGCTTCAGGCGAATACTTTGTTTCATCGTCAATGATGGCGCGCTACTATTGAAATATTCTATTATGCGAGCGCTCATTTATATTAGCATTATTCTCAGGGCGGGGTGGAAGTCCCCACCGGCGGTATATCCATATTGGATGAGCCCGCGAGCGCTCGTTTATCGAGGTCAGCAGATCTGGTGAAAGGCCAGAGCCGACGGTAATAGTCCGGATGAGAGAGAATAGAGCGACACTAACCCAGGTTGGTGGCGTTTCTTTTGCTCGCAATTTGCCCTGATTCTGGTCTTTATTTGGAGTAACACCATGAATCAGTCTTCTTTATTGGCCGAGTCCGGCCTCCCCATCCAGCGTGTTGAGCGCGCCATTGCCGCCTTGCGGTTAGGCCAGGGCGTTTTACTGCTAGACGATGAACATCGCGAAAACGAAGGTGACATTATTTATTCGGTAGAGCACTTAACCACCGAGCAAATGGCACTGATGATTCGCGAGTGCAGTGGCATTGTATGTTTGTGTTTAACCGATGAGCAGGCGAATCGCTTGCAACTGCCTCCCATGGTGGCGAATAACAACAGCGCCAATCAAACGGCTTTTACCGTCTCGATTGAGGCCAAAACTGGGGTAACCACCGGGGTTTCGGCCAAAGACAGAGTGGTGACCATTAAAACAGCAGCGGCAGAGCATGCTAAATCGGATGATCTCGCCCGGCCTGGTCATGTATTTCCACTGCGAGCACGAACGGGTGGTGTGCTAACTCGTCGTGGCCACACTGAAGGCACCATCGATTTAATGCAAATGGCCGGTTTACAGCCAGCGGGTGTTTTATGTGAATTAACCAACCCGGATGGCACCATGGCAAAAACGGCAGAGGTGGTCGAATTTGGCCGTGCGCATAATATGCCGGTATTGACCATTGAAGACATCGTTCAATATCGTTTGCAAAACGAACATCAGCTTGCACAGTAATCAAACTATGCCGGGAATAAACCCCGGCATTTATGTAGCGTCTGGGCACTAGTTTTTGTCCTGAGTCCGACACCATGAAATCATCGTTCCAAATGGTCTTAATAAGTCCAAGGTGGGGCAGGCATAAAAAGGTGAATCGACATGTTGGCTTCAGAAAGGCTGCAGGGAGATAGCCCTTCTGAAACCTGATCATATCAGGCTGCTCTGATGTTTCGGTGAGGTGGCAAAGCTGGCGGAAGCAGTTTATATAGTTTAAAAAATTGCTCGTGAGCGAAATCGGGCTGGTCGCTCTATAAATTTCGGTCGTGCCTGAGAATAGCAGCAGTGAAATATAATGAAATAAAAAGTAGTAGGAATGCGAGGACTCTACTTAGGCGGTCTTCGTTTTAGTTATCGAAGCGCAGTGATGGTTGCATTATGGCCACTGTTTGTTGGTGAGCAAGTATGTCAAGGATTATTTTTGGGTGTTTCCCTGTGGTCGGGTAAGTTTTTAGCATTATTCTTTTAAATTGCCAATAAATCTGGTTTTTGCGTTGTCGCTGAAAATAAAAAATTAATTGGTGTTGGGTGAGGTGCGGCACCAATAGAGGTTGGTGCCTACCTGGAGATGTTTCTATTTGGCTACTGCTGAGCTGACGTAGTAGGTGCTTCCAGTTCTGGAGAAGAATGACATCAGTTTTCCATCTTTTGATATTGTACCAACGATGGTTGCCTCCTCTCCGCGGTCTGTGCGCCCGGATGCAGTCCAAGCATATCGCTCACCACTTTTTCTCATGTAGAAGACATCATCAAAGTTATATGACCCTGAACATCCAGAGTCCGAACAGCTGATTTCAGATTCATTAATCAGAGGAGCAGGATCGTCAACGCTATAATTTGCAGTCTTAACCTGCCAGTCTCCTGCTATAGAAAATGCTGTCTCAAATTCATCTATTTTACCTGTCGGAGAAGGAACCATTGATGAAAGGTTTACGCCTGAAACATCCCCGGAGATAATAATGGTGAACTCCGTTAATGATCCATTTCTGTGGTGCATTTGGATGCCTTGGTACGCTTCAGAGGTTAGTCTGTTTACGGACTTGGTTACTCTTACAGAGTTGTCATCTGACATGTATGAACAAAATGTTTCACCTGAAGTTCGAACGTCACAGTAATGATCACTTCCAATTTCATCTGCCCTCTCACGTAGTATTTCGACTTCCGAATCTGAGTATGTCACTGTTCTTTCGGTGATTTTTTCAGTTGGGGTGTAGTCACTTAAATCAGGAATGATTGTTAAGTTTCTGGAATTGTACTCTCCCGAAATATTAGCTAGGAAACTAGTGCTACGGCCAACCGCATCTTGCGGAGGAGATGAGTCTGACCCTCCTGAGCTTCCACCACAGGCTGTGAGTAATGTTGCGGTTGCTATTAATGCGATTGAATCTGATATTCCTTTCATTTTAAATCCTCTGGCATGGAATCAATTGTTCGGATTTTTCTGTGTATAAGTTGATTTTTTGTTGGGTTCTAGTGAAGTATGTGAGCCTTGCTACTGTCTTACACCAGATATTACGTGGATTGTATTACCTACGCTGTAGTGGAAAGAAAGGATTGAGTTGTCCTTCGATACAGTGCCAATAACGGTTGCATCTCGCGTTTGGCCAATGTCTGCTTTGCCGACCCAGGCTTCCTTTTTTCCGTCTTCTTTCACGTAGAGGACTCCGGTGATGTTAAAAGCGCCAGAGCAAGCATCTTCTGTGCACCTCATCGCTCCTTCGGTTACTTCGGGGGCTGGATCATGTAGGTCAGTTTTAACGGAAGTGATACTCCAGTCGCCAACGATAGATAGTTCCTCGCTGAACTCGCCTAAATCACCAGTAGTTGAAGGAACCATTGCGAATAAAAACAGTGCATCGTTACCTGAAGAGGTAGCTAAGCTAAAGTCCGTCATACCACCATTATCTTGTCGGATTTCAACTGTCCTGATGTCAGTATTAGTGGAGTCCTTCACGTACTTGGTCACCCTTACCATGTCATCTTTAGCTAGATACCAGCATCTAGTACTTAGTTCTACGGAGTCTATGTCGCAAAAGTGATCACTATCTATCTCATCAGCAGATATGCGCTTCTCTTCGATTTGCAGGGCAGAGAGTGTTTCGCCTTTTTCTTTGATGTTTTCTGAAGTATTGAAATCACCAAACCCTGATAAATATCCAATGCTTCTGGAGTTGTATTGTTTATCAATGCTGGCAGCGAATGCGTAGGTGCGATCGATGACATCAGTCGTTGTTTCTGGTTCGGGTGTGGTCGTTTCGGTCTCGGTTTTGGTCGTTTCTGGGGCAGGGTCGGAGCTGCTTGAACTGCTGTCGCCACCACAAGCAGATAACAAGGCAGACATGAGAGCAGTTAATGCAAAGAGGGAAGTGTTTTTCATTGAAGTTTCCTTACGTGTTCTGTAGTCCATTGGCAGGTGCAGCAGAGCCTTCGCGATGCCCTACTTTGTATCAGACCACTTAGGTTTGATTGTACGAGCGAGGCGCATTTTTACCGATCTATGCGGTAGGTGCAAGGCGGGATAGACGGTGCCGGTAAACTAACCGCTCGCTTAAAAATAATCACGGCTGCGAAAGGAGCAGCTAAAAGCAGATTCAACAAGAATGATCCTGCTTTCAGCTACTAGGCTGGACTGCGTTAGCGTTTTAGCCAAGCTTGGGTAAAGCGCACGCCAAAGCCGGTTTGCTCGGTAGCAACATGGGCCAGGCCGCCTTTATGGTTGGCGGCGGATAAATCAATATGCAGCCAAGGCGTATCGTGCTCGATAAAGCGGCTTAAAAAACGTGCAGCATTAATATGATCTGGCGCACGGCCCGGATTACATTGCTGCACGTCGGCGATATCACTGTCGATGTCGTCGTCGTAGTCTTTATCTAATGGCATAGGCCACACGCGCTCGCCCGAGATTCGGCCGGTGTCGATAATGGCCTGGGTCCACTCATCTTGATTGGTAAAGGCACCTGAAGTGCGGGTGCCTAGTGCCGATACGCAGGTGCCGGTTAAGGTGGCGTAATCAATCACCTGTTGCGGCTTTTCGCGGCTGGCCAGCGTTAAGGTATCGGCCAGCACCATGCGGCCTTCGGCATCGGTATCGACAATTTCAATGCTGGTGCCATTGAGTGCGGTAACGATCTCGTTGGCGTGGTAGGCCTTGGGGCCAATATGGTTATTCACCAACGCCAGCCAGCCGCGCAGGTTAATCGCCTGCTGTTGGCGCACAGCGCTGAGCAGTGTGCCCACCACCACGGCACTGCCGGTCATATCGCCGTGCATGCCAAACATATAGCCGCCGGTTTTTAGGTTGTAGCCGCCGGTGTCCATGCACACGCCTTTGCCCACCAGAGCAGTATGTTGCTCGCTATCAGGCTGGCCTGAATAGCGCAGTTCAACAATGCTGGCTTCGCCGTCATCGGCGCCGCGTGCGACGGCACAAAAGGCGCCGGCGCCCATTTTCTCTAAGCTGGCGTAGTCGTGCACGATGACTTCGAGGCCCTGTTGCGGCGCCCACGCCAGCAGCCATTCACGATAGCTGGTGGGGTTAACGTCGCTGACTGGGCGAGTGGCTAAAAAGCGCGTTAATGCATTGCCTTCGGCTTCGGCCTGGCGCTGCTGAATTAATGCGCTGCTTAGCTCGCCTACCAGTTCGATGCGGCTGATTTGCGGCTGCGGGTCGGCTTCGCGCTTGTGCGTTGGTAGTTGATAAATGTTTGCCAAGGCAGCGCTGAGCAAAGCGTCCAGGCCATCAGCATCGTCGGCAATTAAGGTGAGGGTGGTGTCGCTGTGGTGCCAGCTGCCCTGGATGGCTTTGCGAGCTTGGGTCAGGCGCTCGAAGGCATTAGCGGCATCTTTGCGTTTAACGAAGGTCCAGCTGTGGCCATCACTGAGGTGGCTACAGCGGTCGCGTTGGTTGCCTTGCAGGGCGGCCAACTGACTTTGTGCGCGCCATTCCAGCACACAGGTTTGCGGGTTGGCATCACTGACGCACACAACGTCAATGGGGCGATATTCAAAATTAAGCACGTTGGGTATTCCTACTAGCGTGAAAACCGCGTCATCATACGATATTCATACCCAGCGTGCCCTCGAAAAGCCCCTCGCTTCGTTCTGCCTCTTGCCAAGGCAACCCCAGCATACTTGAGGCCTGCTGAAGGTCGCGCAGAGCTTGGCGCCTAGTGCTTACCGGTAGCAAAGTATTGATCGTAAAAGGCTTGCTGCGCCTGCTGAAAGCACTGGTCGATGGCTTGCTCATCTTGGTGCTCTGCGCGACAGTTCTCTAGATCTGTGGCGGCACGCAGCTCATAAATGCGCTCGGCAATGTGGGCGTCATGCTCGGCTTCTTCCTCGCAGTGTTCTTGCACATCTTCGTCGACTTGCTGTTGCTGTTGCAGACAGCGCTGGCTGAGCTGGTCGGCGTAGGGTTGGGTTTCGATGTAAGTCATGGAGCTGCAGCCGCTGAGTAGCAACAATAGGGCTGGCACAATCAGATTTTTCATAGGACTCCGGAGCAGGTGATAACAACGGCGCACAGTGTATCGGATGCGCTGCGCCGGCACACCCTTTGGCGGGCAAGGCCAGGGTAAAGCGCAACGCTTTGTTCTTCAGGCGTGTCTGCCGCAGCCGCGATGCTTATGGCACCCTGTGCAGTCAATTTTTCGGCTCGTGACGACATTATGGCAAGCTTGGCAAATCTTCCTATTTCCCTGTTGGATCTGGCTTCTGTGCCTACGGGCATGGACATCCCTGCAACGTTGCAACGGCTGCAACGCTACGCTCTGCGTGCAGATGAGTTGGGCTTTAAACGCTTCTGGCTGGCCGAGCATCACAACATGGAGGGCATTGCCTCCAGTGCCACCGCGGTGTTGATTGGCCAGTTGGCAGCGCATACACACAATATTCGCATTGGCTCGGGTGGCATTATGTTGCCCAATCATCCACCGCTGGTGGTGGCCGAGCAGTTTGGCACCCTAGATGCCTTATATCCGGGCCGCATCGACCTAGGTCTGGGGCGCGCACCGGGTACCGACCCTATCACCAGCCGTGCATTGCGCCGCGATGACATGCGCGCTGAACGCTTTCCCGAAGAGGTCGCCGAGCTGCAAGCCTTGCTCGGCCCAGAGCAAACCAACAAGCGCGTGCAGGCTTACCCCGGAGCCAACAGCCAAGTAGAGATGTGGCTGCTCGGTTCGAGTTTATTTAGCGCCCAGCTCGCCGCCGAGCGCGGCTTGCCTTACGCTTTTGCCGGGCACTTCGCACCGCGCTTGGCGCAGCAAGCGTTGGCGCTGTATCGCTCTCACTTTCAGCCATCGTCCTCGCTGGCAGAGCCGTACGCCATTTTGTGTTTACCGCTGATATTGGCCGAAGACGATGCTCAGGCGCGCTATTTGGCTACCAGTTCCCAGCAGCGGATATTGGCCTTGATGCAAGGCCAGCCGCTGTATTTGCCACCCCCCGTCGACAATATGGATGAGCACTGGAGCGTGATGCAGCAGGCGCAGGTGCAGGATTTTCTGGCCTTATCCGTTGTAGGTGGGCCTGTAAGTGCGCGCTCCAAACTCGAGAGCTTGCTGGCGCAAATGCCGGTGGATGAGCTGATGTTCACCAATGATATTTATGATGAACAGCTTCGCTTACAGGCGTTAGACTTGGCCGCTGAATTAGTGTCTGTCTGAGTATGAGCGTGTTGCGACTAGCCTTGCAGAGTCTGGTGTTTGCCATTGTGGGTCTGCTGTTGCTGGGGTTAGCCAGCGCAGACTCCTGCCTGGATGCTGGTGGTGTGGTGGCAGGCCACTGGTTTGCTTGCGACACAGGCGGGGCCGACTTTGTCCCGCAGTATTTACGCCCGGCGCCACTGTTTTGGTTAGTCCTAGTGGCACTGTCTTACGCCAGCAGCTGGCTGGCGGTGCGGTTGGCTTCAAAATTATTTGCGAGTTTGTCTGATCGACTGCGAGAAAGGGCCTAACTCGCCTCCACCACAAAACTGATTTGATCACTGCTGCCAGCTTGGTCGCTGACGCTGATTTGATAGCGTCCGGCGCTTGGCAGCGGCAAAGTCAGCGTTTGACCGCGCTCGTCTAACAAGCGTCCATTTAAAAACCAATACCAATCCGGCTGGCCGCCGACGGCCCGCACACGCAGTGTCGGCTGCTGCTGCGTACTGGCGTGACGGCGTATATGACTGCCGTCGGCAAGACCCGTGATGCGCAACGGCTCCGCTTGCAATAAGGCTTGCTGGCGCTGACAGCGTGGATCAATGGCAGCAATGCGGTTCTGGGTCTGCCAGTCAGGTGGCAGCCACGGCTGCAGCGGTGCTGGCCAAATCGCCACGGTTTGACTGCGTGCAGGCAGCTCACAGCCAAGGCCAAGGCGCAGACCGCTGTCGCTAGCCACTCTGAGCGTACGCTCACTGCGGTTGTCTTGGCTGGTGAGAGCGCGGGTATGGTGCCAGCTGCGCGGCTGCTGGCCATTGATCAGCCAGGCATCCAAGGCTTCATCACACAGCTCGGCTGCTCGTTGCTGGCCGCTGGGCCAGCAAATCGTTTGTCGACTGACGTTATCCGGTTTGTCATGCCAGCGCTGCTCACTGCGCGGCAATAACCGTGCGGCGGCGCGCAGCAGCGGTAAGGCGGTGGCGCTGCCGTGGTGGCCGGTCATATTGGCGTTGTCCGGTTGGCCAACCCACACCCCCAAGGTATGGCTGACCGTCGAGGCCACCGCCCAAGTATCTTGCAGGCCAGAGCTGGTGCCGGTTTTCACCGCCAGCCCCGGTTGTTGGCGATCCAGTAACAGTTGCCGAGTGATCCAGGCACTGGCGGGGCTGAGCAGTGGTCTGGGCGGGTGGAGGTCGGTATCGGCATCACTCAAGCGCAGCGGCAGCACCTGCCCACCGTTGCCCAGTGCCGTATACAGCTGCACCAGCTCTTGCAGTGACGTTGCAACGCCGCCCAAGGCTAACGCCAGGCTGGGGCCTGCTCCCATGGGCAGCTGTAAGTCCGTGCCGGCGGTGTGCAGGTCGGCATAAAAGCTGGCGGGGCCGAGCTGCTCTAACACCTGTACAGCTGGAATGTTTAATGAGCGCTGTAGAGCATGGCGCACGCTCACTGGGCCGCTGAAACCGTGCAAAAAATTCTCGGGGCGGTAATCACCAAAGGGCAGCGGCACGTCCATCAGCAGGCTGTCGCTGTGGATCAGGCCTTTATCCATGGCCAGGGCATAAATAAACGGCTTTAGCGTCGAGCCGGGCGAGCGCAGGGCACTGACCATGTCTACATGGCCAAAGCGGCTGTGGTCACCAAACTTGGCCGAACCAACATACGCTTTAACGGCCCCACTGCCGTGCTCGACTACCAATATCGCCACCGACGCTCCGGCCGGCAGACGCTGGCGGGCTTCGCTGGCCAAACTGGCCAGTGCATGCTGCAGCTCAGCGTCGATGTAGGTTTGAATGCGGCCTTGCTGTGGGTAACTTTGGCGCAAGCGCCGCGCCAGTATCGGCGCCTTTAATGGTGTAGACACTTCGGCCAAGCTGATCGGCTCTTGCAGGGCTTGTTGCAGTTGCTCGCTGGTCAACTGCCCGAACGTTGCCAGCCGCCGCAATACCTTGTTGCGTTGTTGTAAGGCACGTTCAGGGTGGCGGCGTGGGTGATACCAGCTTGGTGCTTGCGGCAGCCCAGCCAGCAGCGCTGCTTGGGCATCGGTGAGCCAGCGTGCACTGTGGCCGAAATAGTGGCGGCTGGCGGTTTCGACGCCCTCGATGGGGCCACCAAAAGGCGCGTGATTGAGGTAATAGGTCAGAATCTCGCGCTTGCTGAAATGCCAATCGATTTGCACGGCGCGCACCATTTGCACCAACTTTCCCCATAAGCCGCGCTGCTGTGGGTAGCGCAAGCGCGCCACTTGCATGGTTAAGGTGGAGCCACCCGAGACGATTTCACCGTGGCGCAAAAACTGCCCGGCTGCACGCACCAAGGCCAATGGGTTAACGCCCGGATGCTGGTAAAACCAGCGATCTTCATAGGTCAACAGGGCTTGCAGGTAGTTATCTGACACCTGTTCGATAGTAGTGGGGTAGCGCCATACGCCGCGCTCATCGGCAAAGCGCCGCAGCGGCTCGCCTTGATGATCGACCACCAGGGTGGCACCGGCACGCGGCTGCAAATCGACCGGCGCCAGCCAGTCGATCAGCAACAGCAGTAATGGCGGCACCACCAGCAGCGCTAGCAACGCCCAGGTGAGCCGCCGTCGCATCAGGGGGTAATCACCAGCTCAGGTAGGGTTTCGCCAATACCATGTTGATAGGGGCGATACATATCCTCAACAAAGGGCGTGGGCACCGAATACTTGCCTGGCGTCACCGCCCGCGCCAGATAATACAAATAGCGGCGGCCGTAGTTGTCGATTGGCAGAGCGGCGACAAAGCGATCATCGCGGAACTCGACGTGCTCGACCCGAGCGCGTTGCTGCCAGCCATCTAACGGTTGGTCACGAATCATCAACTTGCTCAAATCGACACTGGCATTGGCGAGGTTCTGATTCTCCAGCTCCAGCCCGGCGGGCAGTAAATCCACTACTAGGGCATCGCGCACATAGAGATCTTTAGTGTTAGTCACCAGCTCTACCACCACCAACTCACCAGTGGCCAAACGCTCTGGTGTGATGACATCGCCATCTAGGTTGTAGTAGCGACGCTCAATCGCCATGCCGCGTCGCACTGGCTCTGGAGCAACCACTGGGTGGGCGATCAATTCCAAGGTGAGGTACTGACGCTGTTCCTGGGCGGTTACGCGCTGCAGGCGACTCACTTGATCGGCATTCAATAAGCTGCGGAAGGCCTGCTCCTGATCGATGTTTTGCTCCATGTCGCTGAGTTGAATCAGGCTACGCAGGGGCTGGTCATTTTCATCTAACGCCAGTGAGGCGCGGAACAAGGCATTGCGCTCCTGTGTGCTCAGCCAACGACGTTTTTGCACTTCATCGAACAGCGCCAATAACGGCTCGGCGGTATCAAAGCCGCCAGCTGCCAGCAAGGCAAAGGTCAGTGCCTGGTCACGTACGGCGCTGCCGTAGTCGCCGTAATAACCCGGCTTATAGCTGATGGTTTTGGCGCGCTCAAATAAAGTGGCCGCTGCGTTGGCATCGCCGCTCAACTGCATGGCGCGGGCCAGGTGTGCCCACGGCAAGCCGGATTTCAACTCCTTGGCCTCGGCTTCCATTTCCTGCTGCAAGCGGCGCAAGTTCGCCAGTGAGGCTTTGTTGGAGCGCGCCAGCACGTAGGCGGCATAGGCGCGTGTGGCCAGGCCATAGTGCTGGTCGTCACGGTAGGAATACAGCTGGGTTTGGTTGCGTACATACTGCTGCAAATGCTTTTGCAGGTCTTCTAGCATGCCGCCGGGTAGGGTGGCGCCAGCTTCGCGCGCATCGGTGAGGAAATCGCCAACGTACACGCTGAGCCAGTTACGCGCATCGCCATTGGACCACAGGCTAAAGCCGCCGCTGCTGGTCTGACGAGGTTGCAGACGTTTAATCGCACGCTCCAGTTGCTGGCGGCGTAGACCGTCGGTGTAAGGCTGTTTAAAGCGCTGCTCTAACATTTTGCTGAGCTCAAAGCGTCGGGCGGCATCCGGTGTTACCAATGCCCAAGGGTAACCGCTGCTCGTCGTTTGCTCGGTGCAGCCATAGGGATAGCGCAACAATGAATCAAAGTGACCACGGGTATCGATGGGTGGGCTGCTGTCCAGCGTCAACTGGGCCTGCACTGTGCTGGCGATCATGCCCTCCACCGTGAGGTCGTTATCCCAGCTTTGGCCCGGCTCTAGTACCGTTTGGCGACGTTCAGTTAGTGCTGGGTAGGCGGCGCGGCTGTGCAAGGCCCATTGCTGCTCCAGCGTTAGGGTTTGCTCGCCGTCGTTGGCGCTGAGGCTGGCTTCGATGGTGCCGCGCCCTAATTCTTGTGCCAGTACCGGAAAGGTTAATACCTCGCGTTGCTCGTCACTGAGGCTGAGCTGGCGGCTCCAGCTTTGCGATTTAAGCATGCCGCCAACGCTGAAGGTGACGTCAACGGTTTGGCTTTGGCCAGACAAGTTGGCCACATCCAAGCTCAGCTGCGATTGGTCGCCCAGCGCTAAAAAGCGCGGCCGCGATAATTGCATCACCAGCGGGTCGGCGACGGTGGTTTGTGCTTCGGCGCTGCCAACGCTGTGCTCGTTCCAAGCGACGGCCATCAACCGCAAGCGGCCATTAAAGTCGGGAATATCCAGCTCGATCTCGGTCTGAGCGTCGCTAAGGCGCACGGGCTCAGTTTGCCAGGCGATGATTTTGACCTCGTTTTTCGGCTCTTCGCCGCCGCGTACCAGCTCGGCTTCCGATTGCACCAGACCACCGCCAAAGCGCTGGGCGGCGTAATCAAAACCGGCGTTTTCAATGATGCGGTCGTACACATCGAACAGCTGATAGTCATAGCGGCGGGGGCCAAACAAGTACCCCAGCGGGTCTGGCGTGTTAAAGCGAGTAATGTTGAGCACACCGACATCGACGGCGGCAATGCGCACCCACACGTCGTCATGTTGCTCGGCGTCGGCCAGATTAACAGTGACTTTGGTCGGCTGGCGCGGTGTGATCTTGTCTTTAACCTGCAGGCTGACATTTAGGCCTGCATCGGCGCGGCGCAGCGGCAAATGGGCAAAACCAAAGGCGCGCTTCGGTGCCACCGAGTGCTTCATGTCACCTGGAGTAAAGACGGTGGCGGTGACGTAAATATCGTGACGCTTCCAGCTCGATTGGGTAGGAATTTCGATGCGCTCGCCGCTGGCCTTCACCTCGCGCTGACCGCGCCATAATACGCCGTCGTTCGTTTCGACGGTAATGTGCGCCAAGCCATCGGTGGCAGGGGTCATCAGCAAGGTGGCGGTGTCGCCGGGCTGATAGCTTTGCTGCTCAAACGCCAGCTGTACTTGGTCGGGTTTTAGACTATCGCCGGAGCTGCGCCAGCCGCTCCAACGGGTGCGGAAGCGATAGCGGTTTACCAGCTGGTTGTCGTCGTTATAAATCTCGACGCGGTAATCACCGTATTCCACCGGCAGAGCAAGGTCGATGGGCGCGTCGTCATTAAACTCAAGGTTTTGACTGTATTCGACCAGCTCAAGCGGCTCGTATTGCCAGCGCCAGCCCTCAGAATCGGAGTAGCGCCAGTAGTAGTTGCGGTCTTCACGAATTAAGCGCAGCTGGTAATCATCACCCGAGTGCAACTCGCCGCTGCGATCGGCCAAAATGGCTTTAAAACGCACCAGGCTACGGTTGTCTGGGCGTTGCTTGAACTGTGGCTCCAGGCCCACCAATTCATCACTGCCCCAATGGGTAATGGTGGCTTTGCGGGTGATGGGGCGGCCGCCGCTTTCGTACACGCTGACGTTGGCAATCAGCGCCAGCGGTGATTGTAATTTTTGCCAGTGCTGCAGCGAGGCTTTGAGATTGGCCTCGCCGTTGCTGTCGAGGTCGGTGGGCTGCAGTGTTAGGCGGCGATGTGGAATTGTCTCGCCATCTAAGCCGAATACAAAGCTGCTCCAATCGGCCAGTGGTTTGCGATCTAACTCGGCAATGACAAAGCCATCGACGCGGTTGCCCGACGCCGGGGCGCCGTATAAGTATTGGCTGCTGACCGGAATCGACAGCTCACCACCGGCATCCGTCATGCGCCGGGCTTGATGATCGCCGTCAAACAGTTTGAGTTCGAGTCGCTCGGGCTGAAAGTCTTCCACCTTGACTTCATAACTGGCGAGCACGTTGTTGGGCTTGGCGCTGGTGGCCAGGTGCAGTGTCCAGGGGCCGGTTTTGGCGCTGTCGCTGAGTGTGTGGTTAAACACATAGTGGCCGGCATCCTGGCGTTGCAAGGTGGCTTTGGCGACCCTGTTGCCGGTTGGGTCAATGAGTTTGGCTTCCAGTGGCAAAGCATCGACGGCTTGGCCATCGGCGTCGCGCAGTAAGGCGTTAAACTCTAAGCGCTCGCCACGGCGATACAAATCGCGCGGCGACCAGGCAAACGCCTGCAGCTCGCTGTGGCGGCTGACGGCGTTGTCGTAGGCGGATAAATCCAACCCTTGGCGATCGTAGCGCAACACCGTCATATGCTCGCCGCGACGCGCGATCAGGGTATTGCCTTCGCTGTGGTAGTCGGCAAATACCGCTTCACCGTTTTTATCCACTGGCTGCTCGGCAACCAATGTTCCGTCGCCGTAGAGCGACACAGTCACGTCGGTCAGCACCTCGCCGGAGGCGATGGAATGGGTATTCACCCGCAGCTGTTGGGCATTTTTGCGCAGCTGTACACCGATATCACTGACGGTGAAAAAGTTGATCTGATAGTCGTCGTCGTAGCGACCGGCGATTTGCATTACCGCCAAATAGGCACCGGGCTGCTGCACAGCGTCAATCTCGCTGAGGTCGATATTACGGGTGGTGCGTTGATTGCGCTGGTGCTCGATATCAAAGCGGCCAGCAAACACCTCCGGGTTGTGCTTGGCAAACTCGTCCAAGCGGTAATAGCGCTCGCTGCTATCAAAGCTCCAGCGACTCCAGCCGGCTAGCTGCTCGTCATCGAGGCGATGAATGCGAATATCGACGGCATCGACGTTCAATGTGGTCACCGGCAGTGCCTGGCGCACGGCGCTCGACAGCACATGACCGCCGCCACTAAAGGCGGCGCTGGGCTGGGTGCGGCGAGTGGTCAGATCATGCTTGCCGGGGCGCACGATGCGCTCATTGTTGATGGCGCTGAGGCCGGGTTTGATCTCGATGAGATAATCCGTTGCGGGCTCGACAAACGGATAAATCAGCTTTAAGCCGTCTTCACTCAAAATCCAATGGTCCGCAGGCTGCGGCTCGTCGGTTTGTTTGACCTGCAAAAAGCGACGCCAGTTTTTGTCGGCATCGACTGGCACTGTGGTGCGAATGACCAACGCCGCACCGTTGTTCCAGGTTTCTTCTTTGACCGAACTGACGCTCATGGGCTGATCGCGATAGCGCTGGCGCTGGTATTGCTGATCCAGTTGCTGCAGCCTTTGCTGGTATTGTTGCCGCAGGCAGTCATCGGCCTGGCATTGATTGCGCTGTTGCAGCCATTGGCGCTGTTGCTGGCGCAGCTCATCGCTGTCCTGACTGAGCGCCAGCAATTGTTGGTAGCGCTGGCCGAGGCGTTCATCCTGCAGCGAAATACGCTCATTGGCGCAGATGCGCTGTTCAATCGCTTGGCTGGCCTGCTGGCAGTCAAAGCTGGCCGCATGCGCACTGGTGGCCAAAAGCCAGCAGCTGAGCAGTAGCAAGAAACGAGTCATAACACAGTCCTTTGCAGCAAAAAGGTGGGCGGGTAAGGCTGCGAATTATGGTCAAAGGCTGTGGTTCTGGCCAGCGATCACTGTGCTTGTGTGGTTATTTGCTGATGGGGATCAGGGTGACCTCGTCGACGCGCGCCAGCCAGGCGAGAATTTCTGGAAACTGACCAACGATGGCATGACCTTCTGGGGTATTGGCGATGGCGCTGATCTGACTGGCGACGGCGATGTCGGCCAGGGTCAGCTGATACGCCACCAGCCAGCGTTTGCCACTGAGCCAGGCCGCCAGTGCCTGACAATGGCGACGTAAATCTTGTTCGATCATGGGCCAGCTTTTGCGCCCAGTGCCTTGAACTTGCGCCGTTTTGGCAATGACACCGGGCACAATCAGGCGCAGCAAAGGCGCCAGTTTGGGGTGATCGTCGGCCGTGGCTTGCTCAGCCCAGTAGCTGGCATTACTGCGCAGGCCAAAGCGTAAATGCACTTCAAAAAGTACAGGCTCTCGTCGGCCCAATCCTCAAAGAAATGCACCAAGGCCTGATCAGCAGGGTCGTCTGGCATGACATTGATGCGCGGATAGAGCTGCTCCAGCTCTTCAACGATGGTGGTGGAGTCGGCGATGCTGCGGCCATCGATACTGAGCACCGGCAGCTTGCCCACCGGGCTGAGGCGTTTTACCCGGCCCAGCAAGGTTGCCAGCAGGCTGATATTTTCACAGCGATAGTCCAGCTGCTTGGCGTTGAGAACGCGCCGTACTTTGTCGCAAAACGGCGAAATCGGATATTGATGCAAACAGATATCGGCCATGACCGGAGGCTTCCTTTAACCCGTCATTGTGTCAGCAGTGTACCGGCAAACGGGCAGATGGCCATAGGTCGTTTTTTACCCTCTGTTCGGCTGCTCCCTCTGTCTACACTGAGATAACCGACTTTGCTGTGCAGAGTTTCGCTTACGCCGCGTCTTGCCCACGCAGGGAGTCGTTTATGCAAGGAGTCGTTTATGAAAGGAGTCGCCTATGAACATTATGACGGTCAGCTCTGACCTCGACGATACCGTGTTGGCGTGTGCCGATGTGATGCAGGCACTGACGTTTAAACCGCAACTGGTGATCGTTGGTTTTAATACCCACCACGATGGCGCGTTATTGCAGCATCAACTGGCCGCGCTGGACTGCCCGATCATGGCGGGCTCGTCTTGCCTCGGTGCGCTTGCCATTCAGCAGCGAACAGACGCTCAACTTCAAACCCAGGCTCAAGCTGGGCTGGTGCTGTGGGCATTGCAAGATGTGCACGGCAGCTACGGCGTCGGTTATTGCGAACAGGGCGATGCCCCGCGTCAGGCGGCCCAGCAAGCGCTGGAAATGGCGCTGCAGCAGTCCGGCCGTGATTGCGAAAGCCCGGCGCTATTGTGGTGCGTCTTGCCTCCGGGAGAGGAAGAGCAAATATTGCAAGGCTTTGCCGATATCGTCGGGCCGAATGTGCCGGTATTGGGGGGCAGCAGCGCTGATAACGACGTATCTGGTCAGTGGCAGCAGTTTAACCAGCAGTGCTGCGGCCATCAGCTGATTCAGGTAGCGGTGTTTTTTCCCTCTGCTGGACTCGGGTTGTCGTTCAGCTCGGGTTACCAACCTAGCGGCCAGCAGGTCAAGGCCACTCAGGTTCAGCAGCGCCAGTTATTAGAGTTAGACGGTATCGCCGCAGCACAACGCTTTAATCAACTAACCGGTGGCAGCATTCAGTCACAGCTGCAGGGCGGTAATGTGTTGGCGTTAACCACCTTGCATCCGCTTGGGCGGCGCATTGCGGACGATGCTGGCACTGAGGAGTTTTTACTCAGCCATCCAGATGCCGTAACTCACGATGGCGGCTTGTCACTGTTTTCTGAAGTAGAGCAAGGCGAAACCCTGGAGCTGATGACGGGCAGTATCGAGGGTTTAGTGCAACGCGGCGAGCGTGTATTGCAAAACGCCATCGCCATGCTTCCTAGCGGCCAACAGCCCATGGGGGCGCTGATGATTTATTGCGCAGGTTGTATGTTGACCATCGGTGACCAGGTTCAGGCCATGGCGCGGCATATGGCCGCCAGTACAGACATCCCAATCATGGGGCTTTACACCTTCGGCGAGCAAGGCTGTTTCGTTGATGGGCAAAGTCGGCATGGCAATTTAATGATCTCCGCCGTGGTGTTTGGCCAATGACTCAAACATTGGAAGAACTGCGCGAAGCGCTGCAGTTGCAGTATCGCCTGCGCCAGCAGGCAGAGGCGGGGCGGCGCGAAGCAGAGCTGATGTTGAAAGCCATGCAGGCCATTTTGGAAGCCGCCGACAGCGGGCGATTGTATGAGCAAATCTTTGCTTTGTTTTCCAGCCTTCTCGATTATCAGCACGCCCTGATTCTGGAGAAGCAAGCAGATAACAGTTTGCGCTGTGTCGCAGCCACAGATGAGGCCTGGCTCGATCAGCGTTGGCCATTGGATCAAATCCTACAGCGGGCGTTAGAGGGCGAGCCGGTGGCGGTGGTCAGCGCCCGTCGCCAGCCGGCCTGGCAGCAAGCCATCAACGACGAGGTCGGTGCCCTGTTGTATGGGCCTTTTAGCAGCCAAGATCGTGAAGCTCTGTTGGTGTTTATTCATCCACAGCCCGGCTTTTATTTACAGCAGCATGTGCAACTGCTGCGGCGCTATACCCGCTTGACCCGTCAGGCAAGGTTGAGTTTTGAAGCCAAGCTGCAAGCGTTGCAAAGTGATGAATTACAGCGCGCCAAAGAACGCGCTGAGCAAAGCCTGTTGCATGCCGAAAAAATGGTCTCGCTGGGCACGCTGGCTGCGGGTGTCGCGCACGAAATCAATAACCCGGTGGGGTTTATCAGCAGCAACATGCAGTACATTCGGGAATTTTCGGAGCTCAGTGAAAGCATCACTCAGCAGCTGTTGGCGCTATTGCCGCCGTTGCTGAAAAACTCGGACGATAATGCCAGCGCGGCATCGCGCTTGTTCGAGCTATTGCAGCAAGAGGAGTACCTGGAGCGTTGCCAGGAGCTGGCGGACGTTGCCAAAGATTGCAGCGATGGCCTCAATCGCATCAAAGACCTCATTAACGGCCTGCGTACCTTTTCGCGCCAGGACGACAGCGTATCTGAACCCATCGACATTCATCAGTGCGTACAGACGACCTTACGCATGGTCAACAACGAGCTGAAATACCACTGCACGGTAAATGTTCAACTGCAACCTACTGGCCAGGTGTTAGGCGCCAGCGGCCAGCTCAATCAGGTACTCACCAACTTACTGGTCAATGCTGGCCATGCCATCGAGCAACAAGGCACAGTAACGGTGGCCAGTGGCCGCAAGCAATGGCCGCAGGGGTGGTTCGCCTATGTGTCGGTGGCGGATACTGGCAAAGGCATTGCCAGCAAGGATTTAAAGCATATTTTCGATCCGTTTTTCACCACCAAAGAAGAAGGCAAAGGCACCGGCCTGGGGCTGGCGATTTGTCATTCCATCATTGAAAAAATGGGCGGCTGGATCGAGGTCGACAGCCAGGTGGGCGAGGGCACGCGTTTTACCCTGTGGCTACCGGAGTCGGCGCCGCCGGTTTAACGCGAAGCCTCGTTTGGCGCTTCGCGTTTAGGGCCTAAGCGGCGTCCTGTTCTTCGCTTTCTGCATCGGCTTCACGCGGTTTAATCAGGCTGGCAAACAGCACCCCGATTTCAAACAGCAGCCACATGGGCACAGCCAAAATGGTTTGTGAGATCACATCCGGCGGCGTCACCAGCATGCCGACCACAAAGCAGCCGACAAAGATATAGGGCCGCTTGGCGCGCAGAGACTCCACCGTGGTCATGCCCGTTAGCACCATCAAGAAGGTGGCAATGGGAATTTCAAAGGCGATGCCAAAGGCAAAAAAGATCTTCAGAATGAAGTTCAAGATATTGCTGATGTCGGGCAAAAATGAAATGCCCTCAGGGCCTGCCGCGGTAAAAAACGCAAACGCCAGTGGCAACACCACGAAATAGGCAAAGGCGATGCCGCTGTAGAACAACACAATGCTGGATATCAGCAGTGGAATCGCAAAGCGCTTTTCGTGCTGATACAGGCCCGGCGATATAAACGCCCAGATCTGATGCAGGATGTAAGGCACTGCCAACAGCACCGACAGCACCAGGGTCATTTTAAACGGCACCAAAAACGGTGAGGCGACGCCGGTGGCGATCATATTCTTGCTGTCAGGCAAAAGGCTCGACAGCGGCTCCACCATAATCAAGTACAGATCATTGGCGAAATAAAATAGGCTAAGAAACAACAGCAACACCGCCAGAATCGCTTTTAGCAGGCGGTTGCGCAGTTCAACCAGATGGGCAATTAAAGGCTGCTCTTGGTCCTGGGTCATGAGGGCTTATCGTCTTGTTCAGAGCGCTGGGGCTGTGCTTTCGGCGTCGGCTTGGCTGGCTCGCTGACATCGTCATCAAGGAAAGTGGCGTATGGGTCTTTGAGCTTCTCACGCAGCTCTTCGGTACGCACTTGGCGTTCCAGGTCGTCCTGAATGTTATTCAAAGAGCGGCGTATGCGGCCCAAAAACAAGCCCGCGGTGCGCGCCGCTTGCGGTAGGCGTTCAGGCCCCAGCACCAATAAGCCAATGATGGCGACCACCATCAGCTCCAAAAAACCGATATCGAACATCAGTGTTTGTCTTTGTCCTTGGTTTTGCTGAAGTCAGCGTCTTGCACCGGCTCATCGTCTTTGGGCAGGGTTTTCAGCGGGTCGTTGCTATCGGCCTGCTCGTCGTCTTTCTTTTCATCGTCGTTCAAAGCTTTTTTAAAGCCTTTGACCGCGCCACCTAAGTCACCGCCTAAACTGCGCAGTTTTTTGGTGCCAAAGATCATGATGACAATGGCCAGCACGATCAGAAGTTGCCAGATACTGATACCACCGAGCATGGATTACCTCGTTATTGTTCGTGTTTACTCAAAATCCGGGCAGCTTCTCGCCACCGAGAATGTGAAAGTGCATGTGGAAGACTTCCTGGCCGCTGTCCTTGCCGGTATTGGCAACGGTGCGAAAGCCGTTGAGCTGTTGCTGGCGGGCGATCACCGGCAGCTTCAGCATCAGGTGGCCCATGAGCTCAGCATCATCAGCGCTAAGGTCATTCAGGTTTGCAATGTGCTTTTTCGGGATCACCAGCAAATGCGTATCGGCCTTGGGGGCGATATCGTGAAACGCCAATAGCTGCTCATCTTCGTAGGTGATGCGGGCGGGAATTTCGCCGGCAACAATTTTACAAAACAGGCAATCGCTCATAAGGCCTCCATCGCTGCTGAATCCGTTTAATCGGTTTGCCGCGCTGCTTTTTCATCCAATCCAGAGATATTGAAGCGCCGCGCTAACTCCTGCAACACTGCCTCGGGGCGCTCGCCCAACTGAGCGAGGGCCACCAGCGAGTGAAACCACAGGTCGGCGGTTTCGTAGATCAGATCCTGATTGTCACCGCTGTGCTCGGCGTCTTTGGCCGCCAGAATAACCTCGGTGGCTTCTTCGCCGACTTTTTCCAAAATCTTATTCAGCCCTTTAGCGTACAGGCTAGCAACATAAGACGAATCGGCTTCGGCGTGCTTGCGCTGCTCCAGGATATCACCCAGAGCCGGAAGAATATTGCTCATAGCTGTTTCAGTTTCGTTAACTAAGAGCCAATAGGCTCAGTAAATCTCACTGGGGTCTTTAATGACCTCATCCACGGTGCGCCACTGGCCATTTTCATAGACGCGGTAAAAGCAGCTTTCGCGGCCAGTATGGCAGGCAATGCCGCCTTTTTGCTCGACTTGCAGGACGAT
The DNA here is from genome assembly GCA_965233665.1 of Bacterioplanes sp. Taxonomy (GTDB): domain Bacteria; phylum Pseudomonadota; class Gammaproteobacteria; order Pseudomonadales; family Oceanobacteraceae; genus Bacterioplanes. The sequence continues at coordinate 282,874 of CBDDTG010000069.1, forward strand.
TACATCGGCATCGCAGTCGAGGCGAACTTCGTGCAGCTGTTGCACGTGGCCGGAGCTTTCGCCTTTGCGCCATAGCTGTTGGCGCGAGCGCGAATAATAGATGGCGCGATGCTCTTGCACCGTTAGCTGCAATGCTTCACGGTTCATCCACGCCATCATCAAAATGCGGCCACTTTGGTGATCTTGGGCGATGGCCGGTATCAAACCGCTGTCGTCCCACTTTACTTCATCCAGCCAGTCGCTCATACCGTTCCTCGTGTCTGCGCTGCCCTTGTGTCTACGCTGCCCTTGTGTCTACGCTGTCAGGTCGCAGGTTATTGCCGGACGGCGCAGCATACCGCATGGGCGTGGGGTGGGAAAGCGGTCAGGCATTCACCAGTAACCAGGCCAAGCCGCAGGCGGACAGGGTCAGTCCGGCCATTTCAGGTAAGCCCAGTAAGGGCGCATGCCACCATAAAAAACCGCCACTGAGCAGGCCGGCCAGGCCTAGGGTTTGATGGCGTTTAAGCTGGCGCTGGCGGGCCAAATCTTGCCGTAGGGCGATCAGCTCGCTTTGCAGTGCCTGTTGTTGCTCGTCCATATGGTTGATACGGCTTAGGGCGCCATGCACCAGTCCAGGAATTTGCGGCCCCTTTTCGATCCAGCCGGGCAGTTGGCGTTTGAGCTCGCGCCAGGCTGCCTTGGGGCCAAAGCGGTCGCGCATCCAGCGCTCTAAAAAGGGTTTGGCGGTGGTCCATAAATCCAGCTGCGGATACAGCTGGCGGCCCAGGCCTTCGATGTTGAGCAGGGTTTTCTGTAGCAGTACCAACTGAGGCTGCACTTCCATATTGAAGCGCCGCGCGGTACTGAACAGTTGAATCAGCACCTGACCAAAGGAGATCTCGGCCAAAGGTTTGTCGAAAATCGGCTCGCACACGCTGCGAATGGCGGCGGCAAACTCATGCACCTTGGTGCTGGGCGGTACCCAGCCAGAGTCGATGTGCAGCTGCGCCACCTGGTGGTAATCCTGGTTAAAAAACGCCAGCAAATTCATCGCTAGGTAGTTTTGATCTTCTTCGGTCAGACTGCCGACAATGCCGCAATCGATGGCAATGTATTGCGGCTGCTGTGGGTTATGGCGCGAGACAAAAATATTGCCCGGGTGCATATCGGCATGAAAGAAGCTGTCACGAAACACTTGGGTAAAGAAAATCTCGACGCCGCGCTCGGCCAGCACCTTCATATTGGTGTCTTGCGCATTCAGGGCATCGACATCGGCCACGGGAATGCCATAAATGCGCTCGCTCACCATCACCTTGCTGCGGGTGTACTCCCAGTAAACATCGGGCATGTACAGCAGCTCAGAATCCTGAAAATTGCGCTTCAGCTGGGTGGCATTGGACGCTTCAATTTGCAGATCAAGCTCGCCGTAGATGGTATGGCGATAATCTTCGACCACTTCCAAAGGCTTTAAGCGTCGGCCTTCGGCGGAGTATTTCACCAGCAACCGTGCCATGGTCTCTAACAGCTGTAAGTCACGCTCAATGGTGTTTTCAATGCCGGGGCGCACCACTTTGACCACCACCTCTTGGCCAGCATCACTGCTGCTCAGCGGATGCAGACGGGCGGCGTGTACCTGGGCAATGGAGGCGGAGGCCAGCGGGCGCGAGGAGAACTCCGCAAATAAAGTCGCGACGGATTGTCCCAGTTGATCTTCGATCAGGGCGATGGCTTCAGCCTCAGGAAAGGGCGGCACGTCGTCCTGCAAGCGCCGCAGTTCTTGCACGATGTCATCTGGGATTAAGTCCGGCCGGGTTGAGAGAATCTGGCCGAACTTCACAAAAATTGGCCCTAATGCTTCCAGTGCCAGGCGCAGGCGAGCACCGCGGCTGTACTTGGAGGGCACTGGATTCAGGCGCCAGGGCGCTAGCCACAGCAAAATGCGCAGCGACAGTGGCAGCTGCTGCAGCGGCACCAGGCTATCGAGGCGGTATTTGGTAAAAACAAACAGAATTTTCCACAGGCGCCACCAGTTGGCCATAGTCAGTCCTTAGTGCGCTGTTGTTGGCGTTGTTGTGCGAGGTGTTGCAGTTTGGCCTCTAAGCGGTCGCTGTCGAGGCGCAGTTGGTCGACGCTGCTGGCAAATTGTTCCAGCTCTTGGCGGTGCACGATGACGCGCGCTTCATCTTGCAGATAATCGCTGACGGCCATGCGGTTGGTGCGGGCGGTATCCTGCCCCCAGCGCAGCAGGCTGCGCACGCCTTTGCCCAGCTGGTGGGCCAGCAAGCCGCCGGTGACTGGGCTGACAAACGCCTCCCAATCGATGTCTAAACGGTCGGTGATGCGTGCCAGCGCGAGTACCAGCTCGGTATCGCCGCTCAGTTGAATGCGGCTGTTAATCAGCGCACTGGCTTTATTGGCACTGCTGGCGAGCTGCAGAAAATCACTTATAGCACCGTGCAAGCCGCCATCGGCTTGGTCAGCCGCCCCTGACAAGCTAATGCCGTCGTCAAATAAGCGAATACCGATAACAAACGGCAGCTCGGTCAGTTGCAGCGCCACTAAACGGCCTTGCAGTGGCGCCAGCGCCAGCAAGCTGGCTGGGTCTTGGCGCAGCAGGGCATTGATGCTGTGTTCAACCGGCAGTAGCCCAGCCTGCAACACACTGCTCATTAGGGTTTGACTCCACGGTGTAGGGCCACCACGCCGCTGGTCATGTTGTGATAGCTGCAGCGCACCAGACCGGCTTCTTCCATCATGGTTTTCAGGGTTTCTTGATCCGGGTGCATGCGAATGGACTCCGCCAAATATTGATAGCTGTCGCTATCGCCGGCGACCATCTTGCCCATCATCGGCAATGCCGAGAACGAATACAGATCGTAGGCTTTGCTCATCAGTGGGTTGGTAGGTTTAGAGAACTCCAATACCAGCAAGCGGCCACCTGGCTTTAACACCCGTGCCATCGAGCGCAGGGCAGCGTCTTTATCGGTGACGTTGCGCAGGCCAAAGGCGATGGTAATGACATCGAAGCTGTTGTCTTCAAAGGGCAGGCACTCGGCGTTGGCTTGCACGTATTCGATGTTGCCGACATAGCCCTGATCGGTCAGGCGGTCGCGGCCAACATTGAGCATCGACGAGTTGATATCGGCCAGCACCACACGACCACTGGGGCCGACAATGCGCGAGAACTTTTTGGTTAAGTCACCGGTGCCGCCGGCTAAATCGAGCACGCTGTTGCCTGGGCGCACACCGCTCATATCGATGGTAAAGCGCTTCCATAAGCGGTGAATGCCAAACGACATTAAGTCGTTCATCAGATCGTATTTGCTCGCTACCGAATGGAATACATCGGCCACCATGGCTTGCTTCTTCTCGGCTTCGATCGTTTGGTAGCCAAAGTGGGTGGTATCGTCTTTAGGCTGCTCTGACATCGGGCACTCCGCTGTGCTGGGAAAGTCTGAATGATCCGGCATTTTAGCGACCCTGATAGGGAAAGTCTTGCGCTGCGGCAGTAACGGACCTGTGCAGTAAAGATGACTAGCAGCCTGTTGAAAAAGTCTTTTCGGCTCAGGCTTTCGGGCTGGTTCGGAATCAAGGCGCCATTTTAAAGGTGTGTGTCCACCCATCGAGAAATGGGAACACAGAGTCCGGGCCAGCCCGAATGCCCCGTCGGGCGAGGCCTGAAAGGCACATCTGCTACGCTTTGCCTCTAGGAAAGGGAACCACCCTGTCCGTCGAGACAAAACATACCAGCTGCACCTTTCAGGTCTCGCTGAGCATGCAAAGACTTTTTCAACAGGCTGCTAGGGTAAGCTGGCGTGCATCATCTGACGACAGGAGCACGCTGTGATTGTACTCAATAAAATCGCCACCTTGCTGTTTTGGCTGCTGGCCGCTTTGGCTTGGCTACAAGGGTGGGACGGTTGGCTAGCTTGGCTGCCACCTTTTGCCGTGTTGGTGGCGGCCATTCATGCGCTGGAAGTGGCGTATTTCTGGCTGGGGCTAAAGCAGCACAGCCAGCAACCGGGGCTAGATGCACTGCAGGTTTTTGTGTTTGGCATTTTTCATTTGCAGCGCTTTATTCGGCCGGCACCTAGCTCTTAAAGCTGTATGAGTGTCTGGAGCCTCGCACCTTTTCGGCAAGTGCTTGCTTGAGGGATCAGTGCCTTGGTCAGGGATGTACTGAAATTGTGATGCTGTTGGCCTGGCTGGTGTGGCTAGGCTTAATATGCTCAGCATTTGAACAATCGTACTGAAACCTACCGATGTCTAATGCTGTTGCCTGAGGGTAGAGTGCAGTGGCACTCTCACTTGGGATAATAATAATGAAAAAAATACTCTTATCTGGAGCAGTAGTTATGGCTGTGGCTGCTCCGAGCTTTGCCAGCGACTATGAATTGATTGGATATGATCTTTCAAGGCCGGTTGATTTTGTTGGCACGGACGATAGAGGTTGGTCTTATATTAATTTTAAAAATCAGGATGACGGCTTTCGTATTGTAGATACCAGTATTAGTGTTTCGACGGAGCAAGCACTTGCTGATGCAGATCAATTACTTGCCACCATGATTGAAACCGACGGACAGAATTACGTTCCCGGCTTCTTGCAAAACTACCCATTGCCTCCGTCTACCACAGATTCTTACGCACAGTTTGGTCTCGATGCAGATGTTAGTGACGAGGAATACCGACTCATCGCTGACGCTATGGTGGCAACAATAAAAGCCAAATTGAAAGGGCAGAATGTTGTTTACGAAAGTGAAGCTGGCATTCATGTGGTTGAAGTGGCCGACACGCGAATTTTATTAACCAATGGTCATGATACCTTTAGTGGTTTTGATGGCGACACTCTGTATAACTGCCCGGTAGATTTTATCGACTTGCAGTTGAATCTGACGGAAAACTTAACCGGATGTATCGCAACGGATTATGAAAGTGGTACCGGCGGTTGGCTGAGCGGCTGGTATGAGTCAATTAACCAAAGTGGTTATGTGTTAACTCGTACTGAAGATAAAAGAGCGCTAAGAATCGCTCACCCGGATGGATCGCTGTTCGAGTCCGAAGGGATTTCTTATGAGTTGTCTGCATATTATTTTGATCTTTTTATATCTTCTGATAATGAGCCGTATATTTACACCGTGGCTCGAGCTGATGAGAAGAATTATATTTATCGCTACAGTCAGGGGGAAATCAGAGCAGTTGATTATGAAATAAACCCAGGAGACTTCGGGCTTGAACCTTTGGCAAGCAATCAGAGAATTCTTGGAAATACAGAAAACCATTTTGTTTTTTTGAATGAAAGTCAGCAGCTTCTGGTTTGTGATAGAGGCGAGGCGATCAAGATTAATGCTAGTTACCAAGACTCTCTAGTTACGCTGGCGGAGCCATACAATGAAGGTATGGTTCGCATGGTCAGAACGTACCCAAATAAGCCTCAAGACTATGAGCAGATAATCACTGAATACGACATAGAGATTGGCTTTTTTTCTGGGATGCCTGAGGCTGAGTTTAAGTCGCTTGTCGATGAATTCTTCTACCCATTGTATGAACGCTTGATTGGTGCGGAAACTTATGTTGCCGGCTGTCAGCCGGGCAGCATGGAGGTTATATCAGAGAAGGCGATCCCGATGGGAATTTACAGGGTAGATGGCAATGACTACGTTGCTTACCAAAAACAGATATATAACTCTGCGGGGAGTTCCCCAGTATATAGCCTGACAAGGCTATACAATCCAGATTCAGGGTCGCACGTTTTTTTGGTGAATGAGGTTCTGTCTAGGCTGGGGAGTGATCATCCATTTATTACTCTGGCAAAGCGAAAATTCAATGAAGAATACCCATCGATAAATATAAATGCTGATGTTCTGTCACCTACCGACTTTGCAGAACTGAATATTTCTGATGAATCTACTCAGAGTGATGCTCGTGCTTACATTAATGCGAAGCTGTTAATGTATGCAGACCTGATGACAGCATTTGATTCAACACTCGGTTTAACACCAACACCTGTACACGTTGCTAATGGCTGGCTCCATTACCACGCTGGTCGATTAAAACTATCACCTTCGAGCAACGATACTGTGATCGTTACGGTTAAACCTGAGTCTGACGTGATCGACTCTTACAGCAATGCAACGTCATTCTTCGATGTCATGATCGAAGGCGATCACTATGCTGCGGATGTTTCTTGTTCTATCGACGGGGCACTGGACATTACCGCAGCCGAATACGGTAACTGGGGCGGTATCGAGCGTTTAACCTTGCCAATAAGGTGGACTAACCGCGACCTTCAAGGTGCGGCCTCACTCAAAGGCAATGCCGCAGCGGCTACTGACGAGCAACGGTTTTTTTCGGCTGATACCCTGGCGCAATTGACCACTGGAGAAGCGATCATTGACTGCACAGCCACGGTGTCGGATCAGTTCGGCGGGCTCATTAATGCCACTGTCGTGCCAGCGACGGTAAAACTTGATGATGGCATTCACGGTGGGGCTGGCATTATTTCAGGTAGCGTCAACTTGCCAGCCGGTATTGCGCCTGAGCAAGTCACAGTGAAAGCCACAGTTAACGGCCGGACCATTACGGTGAATGTGGATGAAAACGGCGACTTTGCTTTTGCGAATCTGAGAGCCGGAGACTTCACGGTTAGCGTGCACAGCGAGCGCTACGTTCAAGCCTGTGTTAATGCTGCGGTCAATGACGAGGCCACCGAGTTAGGAGAAATTCAACTCGTTGCCGGTGATATCAACAATGATAATGAAATAAACATTGCTGACGTCACCTTACTAGCGAGCCACTATGGTGCTTTGTTGGGGGATGCAAACTACTCTGCCATTGCTGACCTGAATGTTGATGAACGTATCAATGTTCAGGATTTGGCCATTCTCGCCAGCCACTTTGGCGCGCAGCAATGCATTGACTAACGAAGGTGCCGGGTATCCGGCACTTTTCGAGGTACCATTATGAAAACTATTTATTTTTGTATGTTGCTGTTTTTGTCTTTTGCCTGTTGCTCCGAGCCTTTGTTGCAGGTGACTTCAGAAGACAGAGATGGTGTGCGCTGGCTGTATTTTTCGGTGGCTGATGTTACCGACGTGTATGGTATGGATTTACAATTGCAGTTCGATACTCGCTACTTGCAAGTGATGGATGCCAGTGCAAACCAGCCCGGTATTCAAGTGAGCACCGGCTCGTTATTTGGACAGCAGGCCTACGAAGTTGCCAATTATGTCGATATGCGTGATGGCAATATTCGCTTGGCAACCAGCCTATTGCACCCAGCAAATCCCATTCACGGGCGGGGCGAGGTCGCAGTGATAGGTTTTCAGCATCTCGAGGCGGTGGACGCAGCTTTAACGGTTGAGCGTTTGCGCTTGGGAACGAAGTCAGGCGAGCTGATCGAAGTAGCGACGCTGCCTAAAGTGTGGGTAGAACCGGCCATCACGGTTGCCGAGCGAGCTGACAAGCCAATCTATACCACACCCGCAATGCACGCCAGCATGCATGAAGACGGGCAAGAAAATCAGTGGCTGCTGTATTTGTGCGTGTTGATGCTGGTCATCATCATTGCTCTACTGTGGGTAATTGCCAAACGCTCTTTTGTCGCAGCCGAGTAATTAAAAAAGCGCTTGGGGCCGCAGTGACCCCAAGCACTGTTATTGATCTTGCTCCAGCTGCTGGCGACGTTTTTCATCAGCCTCTTGCAATAGGCCTTCGACCTGTTTTGCCTTTTCCAGCGCCTCGCGCTGGCCTTTGAGCAGGTCGGTTTTGTCCTGTTCCTCTGTGGCTGGGCTGCAGGCGCTGATGGCGGCGGCAGTGATTAAGATGGCAATCAATTTCATACGGATCTCCAGACTCAAGCAGCCTGTTGAAAAAGTCTTTTCGGCTCAGGCTTTCGGGCTGGTTCGGAATCAAGGCGCCATTTTAAAGGTGTGTGTCTACCCATCGAGAAATGGGAACACAGAGTCCGGGCCAGCCCGAATGCCCCGTCGGGCGAGGCCTGAAAGGCACATCTGCTGCGCTTTGCCTCTAGGAAAGGGAACCACCCTGTCCGTCGAGACAAAACACACCAGCTGCACCTTTCAGGTCTCGCTGAGCATGCAAAGACTTTTTCAACAGGCTGCTAGGTGTTTAAAGGCACAGTTTAGATTGGCTGCTTACTCTGGGCTGCTAACGCCAGCACAGTTTCACGCAGCGCCTCGGCATCCACTTGCTCGGGTAAGATCGCGGGTCCGGCTTGTAAGCCAACTTTTGACCAGAAGCGTTTGGGGCGTGTGGTTAAAGCATGGCCGTCTTTGTGGCTGAAAAAACTGCCCCACAGGCCGGTTAAGGCCATGGGCACCACAGGCACAGGCGTTTCCGCGACGATGCGCTCAATACCTTTTTTAAACTCGTCGATGTTGCCATCTTGAGTGAGCTTGCCTTCGGGGAAAATACATACCAGCTCGCCGGCATCGAGTTCTTCTTTGATGCGTGCAAATGCCCGTTCATACGTTTCGGCATCGGCTTTGGGTGAGCAAATGGGAATGGTTTTGGCGAGTTTAAAAAAGGTCTTTAGGCCTGGCATTTGGGCAATGCCGCGGTCCATTACGAAGCGAATTGGACGCTGGTAAGTACCGGCAATTAATAGCGCATCGACGTAACTCACATGGTTGCACACCAATACCGCTGGCCCATGTTCGGGAATATTGTCCAACCCCTTATGACTCACACGGTACAGCGTATGACTGAGCAGCCAAATCATAAAGCGCAGGGCAAACTCCGGCACACGGGTGTAAACATAAGCCGCTACGGCTATGTTCATCAGTGCAAGAATTAAAAAGTAGTCACCAATCGACAGCTGCATGGCGCCCAATAGCAAAATGCCAATGGCGGCACTGGCCACCATAAACAAAGCATTCAATACATTGTTGGCGGCAATGATTTGTGCGCGATTTTTATCGTCACTGCGTTGCTGAATCAATGCTTGCAGGGGCACCACAAATAAACCACCGGAGGCGCTGACCAGAGCAATGTCGATCATTAAGCGCCAGTTGCTTGGGTGGCTGATAAACGCCATCGCGCTCATGCTGTTAGTGACTTCTAACTGGTCGATGGCAAACCATAAATCAATACCAAAAATACTCATGCCCAGTGAGCCAATCGGTACAATGCCCAGCTCGACCTTATGACCCGACAAGCGCTCACATAATAACGAGCCGCCGGCGACGCCTAACGAAAACAGCGTCAGCAGCACAGTGACCAGCTCAGTTGAGCCACCTAGGTAGTCACGGGAAAAATTCGGGAACTGAGTCAGATAGCTGGCACCCATAAACCAAAACCAGCTGATGGCGACAATGGCCAAAAAAACGGCACGGTTATGGCGCGCCTGCTTAAGGGTGTTTACCAACTCAGTTAAAGGGTTCCAATTAATACGTAGCTGCGGGTCATTGGCCGGAGCGGTGGGAATAAACTGACTGGCGGCCACGCCTGCTAAGGCAAAAGCAACCACAGCGATGGCGAGCCAGACTTCTTTGTCGGCAAAGCTGAATAAAAAGCCGGCGCCAATAGTACCGGCCAAAATCGCCACAAAGGTGCCCATCTCAACCAGAGCATTGCCACCCACCAGCTCTTCACGATGCAAATGCTGCGGTAGCAAGGCAAATTTTACCGGGCCAAAAATGGCTGACTGCAAGCCCATCAAAAACAGTAATGCCATCATGCCCCAAATATTGCCGCTGATGATGCAGGCTGCGGCGATCGCCATAATGGCCAGCTCTAACCGCTTTACCCAGCGAATCAACACAGATTTTTCGGTTTTATCGGCAATTTGGCCGGCAATCGGTGAAAATAAAAAGAATGGCAAAATAAAGATGCCGGCTGCCAAGTTAGTCAGCAAAGCACTGTTATCTTGGCTGGTCATGCCACCAAAGGCGATCAGCAGCAATAATGCATTCTTGTATAGATTGTCGTTGAAGGCACCCAAAGCCTGAGTGAGGAAATAGGGCAAAAAACGGCGTTTGCCGAGCAGGGTAAACTGGCTGTGCTCGCTCATGATTAACACTCCTTGTGGGCCTGGTGCCAGGCGCTGATGTAATGCTGAATTAACGATGCCAGCATGGCTGGGCCATCATCCACTTCGCTGGTAAACAGCTTTTCACTCAGTGACAGAACGCAGATGCCATGTACCGATGCCCACAGTGTGCGTGCTGCACGTTGGCACTCGCCGGCGCTGGCCCGAGGTGAACAAGCGGCGAGCAAAGCCTCCAGTTGCGCAAATAAATCACTGATGCGTTGCTGCTGCCATACCGGCAGAGCCTCATCTTCCGGCAAACGATGATCAAACAGCAATTGCCATTGATAGCGATGTTGGCGGGCAAAGTCGAGGTAAGCAGAGGCCAGTGCCAACAGCCGAAGGTGTGTGTGCTCCAGCGTTGCTAACCCGGTTGGGTCATTTGACTCGATTGTCGCCAAATCGGCGCCAGGCAGGTGTGCCGCTAACTGATCTAGGGTGTGGGCGTTGACGCTGAGTAGCAGCAAGTCGTAGCTACCAAAAACATTGATCAAGGTGCCGGGTGAATAGCTCAACTGCTGCGCCAGTTTGCGCAAGCTCATATCGCTGGCCGGTGCCTGCTGTAAATGTGCCAGCACGGCTTCAATGGCCAGTAAGCGTATTTGCTCGTGGGTGTGATCCTTGCGCCGTGCCATTTTTTTACTCCAACGTTTCATTAATGGTTTGCAACTATAGTGAACGGTGTTCATAATGCAAGTATATTTTGAACGGCGTTCATGCCATGTGGCGCCGCCACACAGAGGAAGTCAGCATGAAACCACAAGCATCGACGCGCTCACGATTAGAGCGACACGGGCCGCGCACCAGCATGGCTTTGGCTGCCATCGTTGGGATGTGCGGTTATGGCTGGTTGGCAGGGCTGATGGCTGTGGCGGGTTTGCTTTATAGTTGGCGCCGTTTTCAGGGCTTTATGAGTTGAGGTGTATCATGGACCTTCTGCTCTATAAGTTGGTTTTAAGACCATGAACATCCTACTGCTCACCCATAGCTGTGAGCTCAGCAAAGGCACCAATACCGGCGTACTGGTGACGGAAGAGTTGGAAGAGCGTGCGCGGCTAGTGGTGTGGGAACGCACTCGGCCAGATCCTTGGTTATTAGAGCAAATCGAGCAAGGCGAGGCGGCGCTGTTGTTTCCCGGCGAAAACAGCCAGCCATTGGCAACGGCCAAACCCTACCAGTATTACATTGTGTTAGATGGTACTTGGCAGCAAGCCAGAAAAATCTATAACCGCAGCCCATATCTGCATCAATTAGATAAAGTCGCCATCAGTGCTTCACAGCCTTCTAGGTTTCGCTTGCGACGTAATCAAGTCGACGGTGGTTTATGCACGGCAGAAAGCGTTATTGAACTGCTAAAAGGCAATAACGAGCAGTTGAGCGCTGAGCGTTTGCAGCAACGGTTGGCGGCGTTTATCGCTGGCCAGGGGCGGCGATAACTTGCTTTCTCAACAGAAGTGTGCATGTGATACTGTTCTGTGTGGGGCGGTTTTTTTGTATGCCTCGGCTTGCTAACCTCGCCTGCAATATAAGGTAAATAAATCCATGGCGCACACCTCTTCAGCTCCAGCGCTTGGCCCGCAGGAAAGAGTCGTATTATTTGATGGCGTTTGTCGATTGTGCTCCGCCTGGGCGCGGTTTTTAATTCGCTTTGATCGTCAGCGCCAGTTTAAGTTAGCGACGGTGCAGTCGCCGCAGGGCCAGGCGCTACTGCAACACTACGGTTTGCCTACCTGCCACTACGACACCATGGTGCTGATTGAAGGCGACAAAGCCTACATCCAGTCGACGGCCTTTTTACGTGTCATGCGCCGTTTGCCCTGGCCTTGGCCGCTGTTGTGCGTAACTTGGTTAATTCCCGCTCCACTGCGCAATTGGCTATATGACCGCATTGCTCTAAATCGCTACCGCTTGTTTGGCCGTTTAGAAGCCTGCGTACTGCCTAGCAAAGATCATAATGCGAGGTTTTTGGGGTGAATAACGCACGCAGCTGTTACGTGATTTGCCGTGTAACTCTGGCCTTTACCTGGCTGTATCATGGTCTCGTACCCAAGTTGTTAAGCCAGCACAAAGATGAGTTGGCGATGAATATGGCACTGGGCATGTCACACGCAGAAGCAATCAATGCCGCGCAACTGGTGGGTATCGCTGAAATCGTCATAGCCCTGTGCATGTTGGTGTTTTGGCGGCAGCGCTGGCCTCTTTGGTTAACCTTGGCAGCGATGCCTGTGTTATTGGCGTTTGTTTTGTTGGTGCAGCCGCAACTGGCCCTCGGTGCTTTTAACCCTGTTACAACCAATGTAGCGACCATGGCTCTCGCCTGGTTAGCGCTGCAACTTCAGCGTAAACAATCTACCTGACAGCGAAACGGGCTTAGTGGCCTATAAAACCAGGCTTTGTGTGTAGATTATAAGCATCAGTGATTGCCTTAGTGACATATGTCACATTTAAGCTCAGCTTAACCCGCGCTAATCTAACGCCGTCTCTGAGCAGTTCGGTGCTTGCAGGGCAAGGGGGTGACATTTACGGTCGCAACTCCCTGGATCTGATGGTCTGCAGCTCTTTTAAAGAGGGGTATCGAACGGCTCAGAGGCTTCTTTAGGGCGGTACATCGACTGCCAGTAAACCCAGAAAACCAGCACTGTTTCAGTACTTCTTAAGTATTTCGTTGGTTGTTGTCTGCGAGAGATTGAGCGATGAAAAAACGAGACATCAAAGCACTGCTGCGAAAAAAATTCTGGCGATTAACACTGCTGCGTAAATTGGCGTTTAACCGTCAATCCTATTTATATTTAACAGGGTGGGTTGAGTCACTAAAACGTGGATGCCCATGCGACGCCGAAGGTGTCGAGGTTCCATGGATGAACTACCCGGTCGTGAACTTTCTAAAAGAGCGGCTACATAAACATCTGCGCCTGTTCGAATATGGCAGCGGCTACTCAACGGCATTTTACGCACAGCTGGTTCGAGACGTTATTTCGTTAGAGTACAACCAGGCATGGCTACAGCGTGTGGCTGACAGCGCACCTGCCAATGTTAAGCTGCTGTTTAAAGAAAAAGACGTTAATGGCGCATACTGCCGCGCCATTCATGACACCGGTCAGGTGTTTGATGTGGTCGTCGTTGATGGCAGAGACCGAGTGAACTGCATCAAGCAAAGCGCCGAGTGCTTATCGGAAACTGGCGTCATTATTTTGGATGACTCATTGCGAACGCGATATTCAGAGGCCTTCGAATACTTACGCCTTAAAGGCTTTCGCCACTTAAACATAGAAGGGCTAAAACCGGCGGGCTATAGCCCAGACCGCACCACTATTTTTTACCGGGATAATAACTGTTTAGGTTTGTAGTTCTGGGCTGTAATGGCCTCTCAGTTTCCACCACGCTATGTCGCCAAAGCTTCAACGACATAATCAATAAAACTGCGCACCTTGGCCGACATATGTTTGCGGCTGGGGTAAATTAAATAAATATCGATGGGGCTGACTTGATAATCGGCAAACAGCTCATTCAACTCACCGGTTTGCAATTGATCATCAAGCACAAACTCCGGCATGCGCGCAATGCCGAGGCCGGCGCAACACATGGCTAACTCCACCTCAGAGCTATTAATGCTCATGCGGCTTTCCACCTCGACGCTCACCTCCATGCCGTATTGATTTTTGTAGTGCCATAAGCGCGGATATTTCAGGTTGCTGTAGGTGAGGCATTGGTGTTGGGCCAATTCGTGTGGATGCACTGGCGTGCCGTAGTGCTGCAAATAGCTGGGCGAGGCCAGCGTTACCGAGCGTGAGCGCATAATGCGGCGGCTGATTAGGCTGGAGTCCTCCAGTTGTGCGGTTGCCCGAATGACGATATCAAAGCCATCGGCGATCACATCCACTTTGCGATTGTTCATATCAACATCCAGGGTCACCTGCGGATGGCACGCCATAAAACCGGCAAATAACGGTTGCAGGCGAGTAATGCCGAGGCTGTAGGGGCAGCTAATGCGCAAGTTGCCACTGGCTTGCTGTTGCTGGCCCAGCAGTGCGCTTTGTACCTCATTGGCATCGGCAATGATTTGCTGACACTGCTGATAAAACAACTCGCCTTCGGCGGTAAGGTGTTGAGTTCTGGTCGTGCGGTTCATCAGCCGCACCCCTAGGCGCTGTTCTAACTTATTGATTTCCTTACTGATATAAGAGGTCGAATGGCCGGTGTTATCAGCCGCGCGGGTAAAGCTGCCGGCGTTCACAACCTCAGCAAAGATCACCATGCCGTCGAGCAGATCTGTGGGCGGGCTCATACACAACTCCAAATAGTGTGGGACATTGATGATGAATTAAAAGTCAAATGGAAACAATAACTCCACAAATGGCCCATTAATCATGAAGTGTGATGGATATACAGTGCAGACATGACTTGAGGTGTTCACCCCGCTGGGAGAGCACCACCGATACGCGAGGAGATACCACATGAAAGTACTGGCATTTGCAGCAACCAACAGCAAGGCATCCATCAATAAGCAGCTTGTGAGCCACGCAGCACAGCTCCTCAGCACTAATACCGGCGCCGAGGTAGAACTACTGGACTTAAACGATTTTGAAATGCCCATCTACAGCGTCGATCGCGAAGCCGAGCACGGCATTTCTGAACCAGCGCAGGCGTTTTTCCGCAAAATAGGCGAGGCGGACGCCATCGTGATTTCCTTTGGCGAATTTAATGGCAACTACAGCGTGGCTTATAAAAACGTGTTTGATTGGGCATCGCGCATTGATAAAAAGGTGTATCAAAACAAGCCGGCGGTTTTGTTATCAACGTCGCCCGGCCCTGGCGGCGCACAAAGCGTATTGGGCATCGCAGCCAGCTCAGCGCCATTTTTTGCTATGGAAGTGAAAGCACAATTATCCGTGCCGAGTTTTTTCGATAATTTTGATGGCGATCGCGGTGAGCTTACTAATCCTGAATTGGCACAGCAGCTGCGCTCGGCTTTGGCCACTTTGGTGGAATAAGTGGAGATTGTCGCATAGTGGTTTGTGCGGGTGATTGGATGTGCTAGTGCTGTTTTAGATCGGAGCCATAGAGTGTGGCTCCGATCTAAAGGGTCAACGATGATGGCCGGCTAAATGGGAAAGCTGGGCTATTCAAAGCTTGGAGTCGGTATCTCGCTTGTCGCTACTGCTCTTGTGTCTATGTGTCTGCTGTTAGCCACCAGTAGCAGCAACACAGTCGGTGCCTTCGAAATCGACAGCGTTTTTGCACAGTTCCATTAGCGTCATGTCTCCATTGTGATCCCACTGTAATACAGTGACTGGATAGTCGGCGTTGTTTGTCAGACTGCGAGAAATAGAAACACCGCTACGATCACTGTTAATCAAGGTTTCCATCGTTCCTGTTAGCTCACCATCGCGATAAGTCCGGTGGCTAGAGCGCTCAATACTGGCGTTGTACTCTGTTTCCAAAACACCCGTTTCGTCATAACTATACACGGCCAGATCGCAATTGGGCTTTTGGATGATTTCAAGCGTCGTGCGCTGTTGGTGTTCAAAACCGTCTCTATCAATGCCAGTTTGGCGTATGCTCCAGTGCTCGCCCTCATCGTTTTGGCTGTAATTGATGGTTTTGGTTAGCTGATCCTGAATGATGGTCCACTGCGGCCCGAGGTGCTGGAGTCCTTCTTCACTGTTCATCATGCCGAGCAGTAAGCCGCCGCTGCTCAAGGTAAAGTAACTTTCTGGATCGAACCCAGCTGGATTGCTGCCGGAATGTACATAACCATATTGACGCCCTGGGTACTCTGGTAAAGGCTGACGCAAAGCTTGGCTGCTGTCGATGCTACAGTCGATGGCTTGAGTCACTGAGTCTGGATTGTTCGAGTCGCCTGAATCGACGACGGGGTTTGAGCCACCATCATTGTCACTGTTCGAGCTAGCACTATCTGAAGAGCCACCGCAGGCAACGAGAGACAACATGACTGGAAGAAGTACTAAGCGCATTGGTCAAATCCCTCTATAAAATTTTGGCCAGCCTAGCGCCTTTCGTCGTTAAAGTGGCGATATCTACTAAAAAATGTGATCTGGGTTGCTTTTTTATTTGTCGATATTATCAGTCTTAAAAAGCGCCTAGTCATGCTCACTTACTATTTGTAAGTTGCGCTTGTCGAGGGTGACTCTCTCGCTTTTTGCCTGGCAGAAACTGTCCCGATGTACACTTTCAGTCGCTTTCCCGCCTGGCGTGAAGGGTAAGATCACTCAAGGAGGGCATAGAGTTTGGCATTCGATGCTGCCGGCCGGCAAGGTGGGGAGTGGCTGAACCGCACCTTATCGGGAGCAGGTTGGACTGCCAAAGATCGTCACGTGGGGGATGCTGAAAAAAGCGTAACTCGTTTCCGAAAGAAATCGACGGCTTATGTTTTAGGATAAATAGTAAATGAGTTGTCCACTTATTTCAGGTCGTGAATCAGGCTGTGGTGGGGGCTTGTAATGTCTCCAGCTTACCCTGGTAACATCTTTTGGTATCACGGGATGCAAAAGCGCGTTAATCGGTGAGTCTTACTCTGGATTGCCAATAAGGTATTTTAACTGTATTTCATTGAGAGGGAGCGTATTGCCACCGGGGTTCACGACTGCGCGGCTGTACCCAAGAACGTTAACTGAAAAATCCCATGCATCTTGAGCACTAAAGACAAGAGCATCCACTGGTCTTTCAATATAATTGTGCAATGAAGTCCAGTCGGTAAACAAAGGAAGGTAGAAGTTATCATCTGGACCTGTTATGACGACAACAGATAATAGGGATTCCTCGTCCCAAACAAAAGAGCCGTCACTAGAGTGTTCTAGTTTGTTGGTTTTTTCTTTGAGTATAGGGATTAAAAATCTCGATCGATTTAACTCGATAAGGACATTGTCTTTGTTTGTTGTGGATTCATCTTCTGATAGATTTTGTAGGGCTTTCACAAGGTTGGGGTTTTCAACGGGTTCGTTTATGTTGAATTTTTTAGGGCGGGATTCTTCTGAGTGTGTGGGGTTGCTCATAAAAACCACCAGGGCTATTAAGTAAAAATTACGAAGCATACCTAAGTCCAGTATATATGGCGTTTATCGGTTTCCGTGCCTTTCCCTCCTTCTAAAGTCATTTGAGGGATCAGCCCCGGTACATTGTATGACAGCTGGAGAAATTATTCTTGTTCGCATCATCTTCTAGAGAATGGTGCCTTTTTACTATCCCTGCAGTCAGTAGTTTCTGATTTCAGACACTCAAAGACTAGTGCTCATAATTACTATGAAGCTTAAGTTATCGTCTGGCCAATTTACTATCCATACAGACGACACAATATATCTTCCGCTCAAGTCATAGGAAGCATTATATTACAAGCGACGCGATAAACGAATAATACATCCCGGCGTAAAGCGATCTGCGTTTTTTCTGCTTCGCGAAAAGCAAAAGTGCAGAGGGGAGGCGTGTGATCTTGCCCCGATAAAACGGACACGTTAATTTTCATGCTGCCATTCGCTCGTATTCCATCGGTGAACAGTAACCGATTCCTGAATGCAGCCGTTTCCGGTTGTAGTAATTGTTGATGTATCTTGCCAAAGCATACTTCAAATCCTCAGCTGAATCGAACGTCGTATTGCGAATCAACTCAGCTTTCATTGAATGAAAAAATGATTCCATATGTGCGTTGTCTGTACATTTTCCCGGCCTGCTCAGACTATGCACGATTCCCAACTTTCGAAGCTCTCTCTGGTACTCCGATCCTCGATATTCGACGCCACGATCTGTGTGCAGCATAAGACCTTCGGTTGCACCGCGTTTGCGTATCGCATTCATTAATGTTCTGCGAGTCACTCCGGTCGTTCTTTTGCTATCAAGGCTCCAGCCAACCACTCGGCGTGAATAGAGATCCATGATAACCGACAGGTAATGCCACTGTTTTTTCACTTTCAAGTAGGTCACATCAGCCACCCAGACCTGATTCTTCTTATCTGGAACTGCGCCATCAGGGCGCAGATTCTCTCCTGATGCCAAAAAGCGTCTAAGTCCTGGCGCTCGATACGTTACCTGAGTTACCCGAGCGATCAATCCCATCTCCTGCATCAGTCGCGCCACACGCTTCCTACTGACCTGATAGCCCTGCTTTAACAGGGTCTTCCAGACCCTTGGGCTTCCGTATCGACCTTCATTCTCCTCCGAGATATTCCGTATGAGAACCTTTAACTTCATGTCTGACCGCTTGCGTTCAGAGGGTTCTCGATCACGCCAGGAGTAATAACCACTACGAGATACTCTGAGCCATTCACAGGTGCGCTTGATACCTAGCCTTGGTCCGAACTTCTCGATGAATCGATATCTTGCTGATGTTCCTCCGCAAGAAACCGTTGCCACTTTTTTAGCAGATCAAGCTCCTGCTTCAGTTTCTTATTCTCTGCCTCAAGCTTTTTAACCTTTGAGATTTCCTTCTCTTGCTTGCGGGTAGCTTCGGTTAACTTCTTGCGTTTATCTGCCACGATCTTGCCTTCACGGTATTCTTTTCGCCATCGTGACAGCATAAACGGATGGATGTCGAGTGTATTGGCAACTTCCTGGACCTGAATCCCTTCAATCAGACTTAGCTGAACGGCTTTTACTTTAAATTCATTTGAATACTGCCAGGTCTTTCTTGGCTGAGTATATTTTGGCATTGGACACCTCATCAGTTTGACTTTGGTGTCCGTTTTATCGGGGCAAGATCAGTGTTCGACTAGCGCTACATGTTAGCAAAGGGAGAATGGCAGTCCGTTGCCTCAAGATGATCTCGCGCGTAAGTGGCGGGTGATCGCTGGTTTTAGCGATTCCACCACGCCCGCAGGCGCTGAATGGCGTTTAGCAATACTTGCTGGCGTGCATGGCGCTGGTCTTGGGCGAGTTGCTCTAAATCCAGGCTGCCCACTTCGGTGCGGTAGCGTGCTGGCACATCGGCCAATGCGTCATGCGCGCGGCTGTCGCTGTTGGAGCCAACGACATGGCTTGTGAGATCGGCTGTTGGTATGCACTGAGGCGTGGCCACCGTCATGGTTTCGCTCCTGTTGGATGGCTGCAAGCGCGAGCCATGGTTTGCAATCAAGGTAAATTCGGGCGCATCCTAGTGCTGTTCTACACTGCAAGCCATTCCCTAAAAGTGATCACAGACTTTGCAAAAACGAACAACCAAGTCCGCTGCCGCCAACGCCCGCAAACCCAATCGCAGTCACTTAGCTTGGAGTGACTTTGAAGTGGTGCTGGCTATTGCTGAAACCGGGTCACTCTCCGGCGCTTCACGACACTTGGGGGTGAGTCATGCCACGGTTTTTCGGCGTCTGGGCAATATGGAACAGCGCCTGGGCGTGAAACTGTTTGCTCGCAATCGCATGGGGTATCAGCCCACGCCGGCAGGGGAAGAGTTGGCAGAAACCGCCAGAATGATGGATCAAGCTGCACTGGCGGCGGAGCGCAAGGTGGCGGGGCAAGATTTGGAACCCAGTGGCGAAATTTGGCTGACCACCACAGATTCACTGTTAATGGGCTTGCTGGCTCCCTTGCTGCAGGAGTTTCGCCAGCAGTATCCGGCCATTGTGCTGGATGTCGCCATTTCGAATCAGTTATTCAACCTGACCCGACGCGAAGCCGATGTGGCCATTCGGCCATCCAATCGGCCGCCAGATAATCTCATAGGTCGACCGCTCAACAGCATAGGCCAGGCCATTTATTGTCATGCCAGCTTAGGTTTACCGCCGGGTACGGATTTACGGGAACTGATCAAGCAGCCTTGGGTGGGCGCTGGGTCGCGCTTGCAAGACGCCAAGCTGGAGCATTGGATGGAGCAGCAGGGCCTTAAGGCCGCTTGTGTTTATCGCGTCGATACCTTGGTGGGCATTCTCAGTGCGATTCGCTCGGGCATGGGCGTTGGGGTGCTGCCGTGCTATTTGGGCGATCAGCAGCCTGATTTGGTCCAGCTCAGTGCTCCGATTGCCGAGTTGGAATATGACCTGTGGTTTTTAATGCACCCGGATCTGCGCGGTGTGGTGCGCATCAATGCCCTCATGGACTTTTTAACCACGGCCATTCGCGCTCAGCAATCAGCATTGGCCGGCCTGCCGATCGCTGGTTAGTTTGGTGCTATTGCAAA
The DNA here is from genome assembly GCA_965233665.1 of Bacterioplanes sp. Lineage (GTDB taxonomy): Bacteria > Pseudomonadota > Gammaproteobacteria > Pseudomonadales > Oceanobacteraceae > Bacterioplanes. Next base: position 303,027 of record CBDDTG010000069.1, read on the forward strand.
ACCCAAGGTGCAGCATCGACGTCGTGTGCCGTGGCGGGCAATGTGCCGGAGGTAACCGTGACAACAATCGGTCCTGCCAGCAGTTTTTGGCTGCCGTTATCGCCTAACACAAAATACAGGTCGTAATTGCCATCCGGCTGGTCGGTGGGGTTAAGGCGCCATTCGTTGCCACTGACGACGCCACTTTCCAGGGCGGTATCAACGGTGCCGGTGGCATACAGCTCCAAGCCAATGACGGTGTTGCTGCTGGTAAAGGTGCCGGTTGATTCACCCGGATAAGCGTCAATGCCACTGCAGTCGGCGACGGCATTTAACGCTAAATCACGATCAAAACTGGCGGTGTAATCCAGGGTAGCGACGCCAGGGGCATCGTGGCGATAGACAAACCAGGGTTGACCCTGATGCTCAATGACCACAGGGGTGAACTGGGTGCCGACGGTATCGGCAATGTTCCAGGTGGCTGCGGCCCAGGCTCTGACCAAACCGGTGCCTTCGTTGGTCATGCGTACTTCACCGAGGGCGGCTGGGTAGGCCAAAAACGCGTATTCACTCGCGGCCAGGGTTACCTGAAAGCGCTCGTCTGTGGTGCTGGTAAAGGTATTCGCCAGCGCGGCGATGTCGGCCGAGTGGTTGAGGTTGGCACTGGCGACACCATAGCGCGGCACATCGGTGACGCGGCAACTGCCGGCCGCTGGGTCTGGCGGGGTGGTTTCGTCCGCGGTGGTGATGACGGTTGCCCAGCCTAAATTATGATCGGCAGCGGCGGGGTAGGTGCTGACGTCACAGTTGATCATCTCATTGATGCTGGCGTTGCGGGTGAGATCGACATTAAAGGTTTGCGCGCCGCCACCGCTGGCCTCGGTGCGGTAAATCAGCCACGGGTCGCCATTGATGCGCATCACCACTGGGCCACTGTCGCCGCCGGTCTCACCCTGGCCCCAGCGGGCGCCATTCCAGTTAGCTTCAGGGCCTGTGATGGCAGTACCTTGGCGCACGGCGGCTTCGCCCAGGGCTGCGGGGTAGGCGAGAATGCCAAAGTCATCGCTGGCGATGTCTAGGGTAAACGCAAAATCGGCAGCATTGCTGGCTTCATTCAGCTGGCTAAGTTCTGGGGCGGTAAATAGGTTGCTGACCGTGCCATAGTGCGGCTGATCTAACACGCGGCAGTCTTCCGTGGTGGGCTCTGGTTCGGGTTCCGGTTCTGGGGTGGTTGGCTCGCCCGGTATGGGTGTTTCGTCCAAGCTGGTGACGTCGGCCAGCCAGGCCAGGTCATGATCGGCGGCTTTGGCATAGTCAAAAATGCTGCACAAGTAGGTGTCGCCGACCTCGCCGCTGTTGGCAAACTCGACGCTGAAGCTGGCTTCTCCCAGAGAGGGAAAGTCGGTGCGATATACCAGCCAGGGCACGCCATCGACCATTACCAGCACCGGGCCGGTGCCTGTGCTCGGAATGTCGCCATCGCCCCAAGTGGCGCCCTGCCAGCCGTGGCTGGCACCACTACTAAAACTGGCGTCACCGAGTGCTGCTGGGTACATAAAAATACCGTATTGGTTGGCCCCTAGTTCCAGGTTGAAATCAAAGTCGTCGCTGCCATCAGCGGCATAGAGGGTCTGCCAGCTGGGGGTTGAGTAGAGGTTTTTGACCACACCAAAATGCGGCACGTCGTTGATGGGGCAGTTCAGCTCAGTGACGGGTTCTTGCGGGTCTGGTTCATCGGGTTCGTCGGGTTCATCTGGCTCGGTTGGTTGATCGGGCTCCGTGGGTGTTTCGTTGTCGTCATCGACGTCGTCTGGGTAGTCGTTGCCCTGGCCGCCACAGCCCACCAATAAGGCCAGCATCATGCTGCTTATCAAAAACCCTTTCATCGTTCTCTGCCCCAAATGCTCAGTGTGATAAGCCTAGTTCGGCTACTAAGGTGCGGCAAATAATGATGGTTTTGTTATTTGTGCTGCTGGCGGTATTGCGTCGGAGTGCAACCGGTCAGCCGGCGAAAGGCGGTGTTAAAGGTCGACTTGGAGTTAAAGCCAACGGCGTAGCAAATGGCGCTCACACTGTCGTCACTCTCGACCAGCGCTTGGCGAGCGGCATGGATGCGATGCTCATTCAACAGATCGTAAAAGTTATTGCCATGGCACTGATTGATGGCCGCCGACGCCTGGTGGCTGCTCAGCCCACACTGTTGCGCCAGACTTGCAAGCGACAACTGATTGTCGCGGAAGGCGCCCGCCGTCAGCGCCTGTTGCAAGCGGTTGAAGGCGCTTTGCTGATCATCAACAGCAGGTACAGCTTGCGCTACTGGGTTGGCGAGTGCTAACTCAGGAGTGGCTGCAGTAGGGCTGGGCATCGTTGCAAGCACAGCTTTGGATTCGCTCTTAGGCTCGTTGTTAGGCCTGCTTTTGGGCCCGCTTTTGGGCATAGGCAGCTGCGCCCGAACCAGCACAATGTAAAGCAAGTAGGCCGTACCTGGCGCCAAGGCATACACCACCGAGGGATAAACGCCGCTGATTTCACTGAATACGATGCGAGCAAGCAGGGAGGTAGCAATGATCAACTGCACGCGCTGCAGCTGTGCGATCCACTGTTGCACTGCAACTTTGCGCCCGCGACAGCCTTGCTGTCGTTGCCGCCACCAATACACCAGGCTCAAGCTGGCAATGATGGCCAAATAAACGTTACCAAAGGGCGCCAGTGGCTGCCAGCGCGACTCCTCAATCAGCACTTGCTGCATCCAATAGACTTTGTCGGCAGCGGGCAGGCTCCAATAGGGCAGAGCCAACAGAGCCACCACAATGGCAGGGCTTAAGTGCAAAAAGCGTGTGCGCAGATGGGTAAACAGGTTTTCGCCCAGCAAGGCGCGAATGTAGCCGTACAGGCACAACGGCATCAGCACCACCAGCGGGTCGATTATCTTTAGAAACATCGGCCAGCGTTGATACAGCTCAGCGGCATGGTAAAGAAATTCCAACGACTGCAGCACGACCAATAAGGCGGCTGCAAATAACCACGCGACGGTTAGCCGGGCATGCTGATGGGCCACCATCCAGTGCAAAATGGCCAGCGTCAGAATACTGCTCAAACATAAACCAATCAGGGCAGCAGCCCCGGCCATGTAGTCCATAAGTGCCTCGGTCAATCGCGCTGAGGTGACCCACTGCGCGTTCGGCTCGATCGCGTCGAACCTATAGGTCTTTGATTTTTATTGTTTTTTTGTTTGGGTTCGAGTCCATCGAAACGGACGACAAACCCTCTGCGACACAGTTTAATGATTGTCTCCTTAATAACAATAACTGAGGAACTCGCTATGCGTAGTTTGCGCCTGCCACTGCTGGCGGCCCTGTCTGTGGCTTTGTTGGGTGGTTGTAACCGTGATGATGACGATGATCGCTATCAAGCCACCATTCACTATACCGAGCACAATGTGCCGCATATTCGCGCCGATGATTACGCCGGGCTGGGCTATGGCATTGGTTATGTGCATGGCCAAGATAACCTGTGCACCTTGGCGGAACAGCTGATCAAAATGAAAGGCGAAAAGGCAGCGGCCTTTGGCCCAGGTGACGATATGATCAACGTTGCCTCGGATGTTGGCTATAAAGCCTTGGGGCTGGAGCAAGAAGCCGCCGAGCTGCTGCCGCTGCAAGAGCCTCATGTGCGGGATGTGTTGGAAGGCTATGCAACCGGCTTTAACCAGGCCCTGGCAGAGCGCAGTGGCCCGCAGGCCTATCCCAGTCCCTGTCGTGGTGCCGATTGGGTGGCGCCGATCAGTGCCACCGAGCTGTTGGCCTACCACCTGGATCTGGCCCGCTTGGCCAGTGCTCGTAACTTTGTTACTGCCATGGCCGCCGCGCAACCGCCACAAGCTGAACCGCAAGTTGAACCCCAGGCAAATCGCAGCGCCCGTGCGCAAGCGCCGCAAGTGACCTTGGATGCACAAGCGGTGCTGACGGCAGAAGGCATTGGCAGCAACGGCTGGGCTTTAGGGCATGAGCGAGTAGAAGGGGCTAATAGTGCCTTGTTAGCGAATCCTCACTTCCCCTGGGAGGGCGAGCTGCGCTTCTTTCAGCAGCATTTGACCATTCCGGGTGAACTAGACATCAACGGTGTTGGCATGGTTGGTTTGCCCGCGGTGGTGATTGGCTTTAACCAGCACCTTGGCTGGACCCATACGGTGTCGCAGTCCAAGCGCTTTACCCTGTATCAATTAGAACTCGACCCCAACGACCCGACTCGTTACCGCTATGGCGATGAATACCGAGCAATGACCCGCCAAGAAGTCACGGTGCAGGTGCGCATGGCCGATGGCTCGCTGATGCCGCACACGCAAACTGTGTATGCCAGCCACTATGGCCCTGTGGTGAATCTGGAGTCGCTGTCACCGGCACTGGCCTGGACCAACAACTCGGCCATTAGTTTTCGCGATGCCAACGCCGGCAATGCCCGCATGCTGCCGCACTGGTTGGCGATGAACAAAGCTCGCAGTCGCGAGGAGTTTTTTGCTGCCTTTGAGCAGAACCAAGGCATTCCCTGGGTGAATACTTTAATGGTGGCCGCCGATGGCACCGCCTCTTACCTGGATGGCACCCAAGTACCGCAGCTGAGTTACGGCGTTGAACAGTACTGGCGCTTGGCGTCACAGAATCCGCAATTGGCGCCGATTTGGCAGGACGGCGCTGGCAGTGTGCTGTTGCCGGGCAATCAGCCGACGTTTGAATGGGTGGATAGCGGCAATGCCGGTGCGCCAGGCCTGGTGCCATTTAGCCGAGCACCACAGCAAACGCGCACAGATTACTTGTTTAATGCCAACAGCAGCCACTGGCTGAGTAACCTGGATGAACCGCTCACCGGTTTTAGCTTGATGTATGGGCCGGAACAAAGCATTCGCAGCCCGCGCACCCGCTACAACGCACAATTGATCAGCGATATGAGCGGCAATGGCCTAGCTGGCAGCGACAATCGCTTTAACTTCGATGAACTGAAGCAAGTGTTCACTCACAACGGCTCTTTGTTTGCCTCAAGCTTGCGCCAGCAGTTGGTGGAGCGCTGCACTCAACACCCGCAAGTGCAGCTGGACGATGGCCTTTATGATTTGAGCGCGGCGTGTCAGATACTGAGCAACTGGGATGGCACATACAATATCAACAGCCGCGGCGCCCAGCTGATGCGTGAGTTTTTAGCGGCGTACAAGGTCAATGCTCACCGCAGCCTCGACAGTCGTTTGTTTGCCGTCGCCTTTGACCCAAGCCAACCAATCTCCACACCGCGTGATTTAGCACCTATCTCTCAAGACCCACTGCAAGATGAAGTGCTGCGCAATTTAGGCCTGTCCGCCCAGCGCTTGCAGCAGGCTGGCATGGATGCCGGAGCAGAGCTGGGCGAGGTGCAATATTGGATCAAAGCCGTAGGCCAGCAGCCGCTGCCGGTGAGCGGTGGCTACACCTTTGAGGGCGTATTCAATATGGCGGAAACCAAAATTCCATCGCGCAGCACTTCCGAGCTGGCCAACAATGTTATTGGCACGCTGCTGGCAGAAGAAGGCACGCAACTGACTCAGCGCCAGGGGGGCGACGTGGCCTATCACGTAAATTACGGCTCCAGCTTCGTGATGGCTTTGCAATACACAGAGCAAGGGCCGCAAGCAGATATGTTCCTGGCCTATGGCCAATCCCATGATCCTGAGTCTGAGTTTTTTCGCGACCAGAGTCAGCTATACAGTGAACTGAGCTGGCGGCCGATGCTGTTTGATCAACAGCAAATTGAGGCCAATGCCCTGCGCACGGTCAATATCAGCAGCGACTAATCCTTATCATGGCGGGTGCGTTTAGCGCCGGCGGACGATGATCCGCCGGCGATGTTATGCTGAGCCACCGATGTTGGTAGCGAGGCCGTATGAATAAGGATTTTTCCGATAGCATTTACGACAAGCTGGTCAATGAAGAAGACGCCCGCGCTTGTCGTGCCATCAGTGACGACGCCTGTCAGCAAGTGCCGGGCAATTTTCTGCGCATTATCACCGCTCAGTTTTTTAGCAAACTGGGCGATGCGGTATTAAACCCGAAAATTACCCTGCCTTGGTTATTGCAAACTTTGGGTGCGCCAGCATTTTTATTGGCTTGGCTGGTACCCTTGCGTGAATCCGGTTCTTTATTGCCACAATTGGCCATTGCCAGTTGGGTGCGCACCTTGCCGAAACGCAAATGGGTGTGGGTGCTGGGGGCAACGATACAGGCGTTGAGTGTATTGGCCATGGGGCTGGTGGCACTGATGTTCGAGGGGGCGTTAGCGGGCTGGTTGATTATTGCGTTATTGGCATTGTTCAGCCTGGCGCGTGGGTTAAATTCGGTGGCGCATAAAGACGTGTTGGGTAAAACCATCCCTAAAAATCAGCGCGGTCAGGTAAATGGCTGGTCGGCCAGTGCCGCCGGTTTAATCACGATTTTATTGGCGATTTTGCTGTGGTTTGCTGGGGCTGACGTTTGGAGCTCCAACTCGCAATTATTGGCTTGGGCATTATTGGCGGCGGCGGGTTTATGGTTGATGGCGGCGGGCGTGTTTACCTCGGTAGCTGAGTTTTCTGGCGAAGTCGAAGGCGGTCGCAACGGCTTGCGTGAGGCTTTAGGGCAGCTGGCAATTTTGCGTGATGATGCGCCTTTTCGACGCTTTGTTATGACCCGTGCGTTGTTTTTATGCAGTGCGCTCAGTGCTCCTTATTACGTGGTGCTGGCCCATCAGTATTTGGGTGGCGATGTCGCGGTATTGGCGCTGTTTTTATTGGCCAGTGGCTTAGCGTCGCTGCTGTCGGCGCCTTTATGGGGGCGTTTTTCGGATCGCTCCAGTTTGCGAGTGATGCAGGTGGCCGCGGCGATGGCAGCGGCCTGTGGTGCCGTTTTGGTGGTCATTGCCTGGTGGCAGCCGCAGTGGTTGCAACTGTTAGGCGTGCTGCCGGTGCTGTATTTTGCTTTATCGATCAGCCATCAGGGCGTGCGTGTAGGGCGTAAAACCTATCTGGTGGACATGGCGGAGGGCAATCAGCGCACACAGTATGTGGCGGTCAGCAATACCCTGATTGGCGCCGTCTTGCTGTTGTTCAGTGCCGTGGGTGGCTTGAGTCAGTGGCTATCTGTGCCAGGCATTATTTTTGTTTTTTCCACCATGGCGGTGGCCGGTTTATTACTATCATTGCGTTTGCCGGATGTGAGTCAGTAGGAGGTTCTATGACAGCTCAAAGATTACTCAATAAAGTGGCATTAATTACGGGCGCCGCCAAAGGCATTGGCCGCGCTTGTGCTGAATTATTTGCCCAGCACGGTGCTGAAGTTATTGTCACAGACATCGATCACGAAGGCGGTGAGGCGGTGGCGAAAGCCATTGTCGATTTGGGTGGCATTGCACGTTATTTGCCACTCGACGTCAGTGACGAGGCGCAGTGGCAAAGCGTTGAAAACAACATTATGGCCAACGAAGGTCGCTTGGACGTGCTGGTGAATAACGCCGGCATTATCGGTTTTTTAGAAACCGACAGTGCGCAAGACCCTGAGCACATGACGTTGGATGCTTGGCATCAGGTCATGGCCGTCAACAGTGATGGCGTGGCGTTGGGGTGCAAATATGGCATTGCTTTAATGAAGCATTCAAAAGCGGCCAGTATTATCAATATGTCATCGCGCAGCGGCTTGGTCGGCATACCGGGCGCGGCTCCTTATGCCGCCAGTAAAGCGGCGGTGCGCAATCACAGTAAAACCGTGGCTTTGTATTGTGCTCAGCAGGGCTATGCCATTCGTTGCAACTCGATTCATCCCGGTGCGATTTTAACGCCCTTGTGGGATGCCATGTTAGGCAATGGTGAGCAACGTGAAGCTGCCATCGCTGCGATCAGCAAAGACATCCCGGTGGGGCATATGGGCACGCCTGAAGATGTGGCCTACGCCTCTTTGTATTTGGCCAGTGATGAATCGAAATACGTGACGGGCATTGAACTCACCATTGATGGCGGCATTTTAGCCGGCAGTGCAGCGGCGCCGGGTAAAGAGGATTAGATAACCTATTCGTTGGGGCCGGTGATAGGGCACCTCTGAATAACTCTGCACAGCCCTGCGCGAGTGCAGCAGGCTTTCAGAACAAGGCGGTGGTGGCAGGAAATGGCCAGCCTTTTCAACATCGCCAACGATGTTATGGAAGCCTGACGCCCGCGCCCTATGGGGACCGCCAGAAAACTCCAGCTCTGTGTCGCCGATTTTTGCTGTAGCTGGCTAGAGCGGCAAACCGGCTTCGTGATCTGAAGCCCTCTGGCGATCCAGAGCGGGCGCCGAATTATTCAGCGGTGCCCTAGTGTTTCTCCTTAGCGAGTGAGCCGGCCCCGTTCCCTTGCCATATCCAAGCCAATGCTGCCAACAGCAATGCAATATTTAAACAGAAAAGCCCGATGTAAATGCTTTGCAGTTGATCGGCTCGCCACTGCAGTTCGTCTATGACTTTCGCCTCAGTGCTGCGATATAAATCTATGCGTGCCGTCGCGGCTTGAAACCAGTCTTCGGCCTTGGTGTTGTGGTTGGTATCTTTGCTGGCGGCAACATGCCGATAATAATCCACCTGCCTTTGCTCGTTAGAATTCAGAAAAACCGTGAGGGTTTTATGCAACTCAACCGTGGCGGTAACGATGACGTTATGTAGAAATGCCTGCTGCGTGGCGACCAGTTGAGCGTGCTTATGCTTGAGTTGGGGGCGTGAATTGATCGGCAGAAAAAACATTGTTCAGCACCGCGCGCTCAATACCGGCTTGCTCTTTGGCGCGGGCGAAATTAGATAAAGTCACCACTTTTTGGGCAACATCTGAGGTGGCGGAGACTTTAATCAACATCGCCAGGCTGTCTAATAGCAACCGATTGTGCGCGGTATAGTAGGCCAGCATATCGTCTAGCGTGATATTAAGCCGATCAACCTGCAGGCGCTTATTTAACTGCGTTAACAAGGCTTGCGTATCGGAATTAAAGCGATGGACGCTGCTGTAGTGACTTAGCGCTTCTAGGCGGCTATCGGTTTGCTGTCGTTGCTCTGCTAGCTCCTGCAGATAGCGCGTGCCCGCTGAGCCCAGGAAACCTGCCGACATACCGCGCTCTTTTTGCAATTCGTGAATAAGTGCGGCGGATAATTGTGCCAGCTCAGCATGTTGCTCCAGCGTACTGGCTTCTTGTAGCACCCAGTAGCTGCGTGCGGCATTGATGACAACCAGCAGTGCCAGCACAGCACTGGCGAGAAAAGCCAGTTCGGCGCGGTGATGAAATAGCCAACGACGCATGCAAGGCTCCATTCCCTGTCAGTATTATGGTTTATGTATTTGGGCTGCTGACAGTATAGAGGAGTAACCGCGGCTTACTGTGCGGCCTCGCTACTATCTAGAGCAACGCGACCGCACAGCATTGTGAAAAAAGTCAGTGGCGTTGAATTTTATAGGCGTTCACGCGGGCGCGCATTTCGGTGACCACCCCCTGCAGTTGCCGCTCTACGTCCGACATCGCGCGTGAACCTTCAATGCTGTCACGTGCCTGCTCGTCGACTTGATTTAAATGCGTGTTAATTTCGTGAATGACATTGGTTTGCTCGCGCGCACTGGTGTCCACGGCTTGGGTGTTGCGCTCTAGCTCATTCATCATGGTGACAATGCGGCCTAATACTTCGTCGACGCCGTTGGCTTGCTGCACCGACTGCTCGGCTTTGCGTTGGCCTTCATCGATCACGGCCAATGACTGGCTGGCGCCTTGCTGCAGTTCTTGCACCACTTTGGATATTTCAACGGTGGTATCTTGTGTGCGGCTGGCCAAGCTGCGTACTTCATCGGCGACCACGGCAAAGCCTCGGCCTTGCTCGCCGGCGCGAGCGGCTTCAATGGCAGCGTTGAGCGCCAAAAGATTGGTTTGCTCGGCGACAGACTCAATGGCCTCGACCATGCCGGAAATGTTGTTTACTTGCTGGTTGAGCGAGTCCATGGTGGTGCGCAGACTATCTATTTCACTGGCCATGTCGCGAATGCCATTCACGGCCAACGCCACGGTTTTATTACCTTCGCGTGTTTGCTCAGACGCCTCGGCAATGTGCTCGCTGCTGCTGCTGATCATATTGCTGACTTCTTTGATGCTGGCGCTCATTTCTTCGGCTGCGGCGGCGATGGTGGATATGTCCTGTTGCTGGGTTTGCAAGTTGCTGTCGTTTTTCTCGATTGAGCGAGCGGTGGCTTGGGCTGCGCCGTCGACTTGCTCGGCGTAGCGTTGGAACAGCTCTAAATCGTCGCGAAACTGCCTGAAGACTTCGTTTACTTTGACGGCCACTTCCCCTAAATCGTCATCACTGATCACGCTGATGGTTTGGGTGAGGTCGCGGCTGCTCATCACTTGGTTGATGGTGCGTTCAATGTGCTGCGTTTGTCTGGCTGATAAACGCAGCGTGCGGATCAGCGCCAGGGTGACGATGATGGCCAGCAGCAGCGCAATCAACTCCGCCCAAACCACCGTCAGGCTCTGGCTATGCAGGGCATGAACGCTGGCTTTTAGCGCTTCAAACATGTCGACTTCGACCTGGCGGTAAAGGTTAATGCGCGCTGTGGCGGCTTGAAACCAAGCCGCTGCGTCGGCGTTAAAGCCCGATTCGGCGCCATCGGCAATGGCACGGTAGCGATCAACGGCTTTTTGCTCTGGTGAGTTGATAAAGCTCTGTAAGCGCTCGCGTAACTCTGGCGTGGTGGCGCGGCCAGCGCTTTGCAAAAAGGCATCCTGTTTGGCTACCAAGGCGCTGAATCTTTGCCTGAGTTGGGGAGTAAAGGCATCGCGGGAAAACACGTTGCTCAACACGGCGCGTTCGATGCCGGCTTGCTCCTTAGCGCTGGCAAAGCCTGACAGGGTAACGACTTGTTGCGATACCTGTTGATCTGGCGATTCTTCGATCACCATGGCAATGCTGTCGAGCAGCCGCTCATTATTGCCCGTGTAGTAGGCCAGCGCTTCTCCCAGGGGAACATTCAGGCTGCTTACCCGCTGGCGCATGGTCGATAATTGCTGCAACCGAGTCGACAGCTGATTAACGGCTGTTTGCACGTCGTCATTGAAGTGGTGGTTGGCGCTAAAATCGCGCCAGATTTGCAAACGACTGTCGGTCAGCTGGCGCTGCTGCGACAGTTCTTGGGCAAACGCCTCACCTTTAGAGCCAATAAAGCCGGCAGACATGCCGCGCTCCTTTTGCATCTCATGTACCGCAGCGGCCGAGTGCTGGGCCAGTTCGGCGTGGATCTCCAACTCTTGTGCGGCAGCTAAGGTGCTGTAGTTACGCCAACCATCCAATAGCAGCAATACCACCAGCCCAAGGCTGGGTATCAGGATCAACAGGGTCAAATGGCGGGATAACCAGCGGCTCATAAACTCTCCATTTGTTGTACATTTTGAATATGTTTGTACAATTTAGTCGTATTCCCTCAGTAAAGCTAACGATGGCCTGAGTAGCCAGCCGACCATTTGTAACGCCTTACCATTTTGCAACTTTGTAATGATTTAGTTCGATTACGCCGAAGAGCCTCTGGTGGGTTGTGGCTGGATTCCTTATGGCTGGGCCGTGGGCTGGGACACGGGTGTGGGTAATAAGGCGACAGGCATGGAGGCGCAGCTACTGCACACTGCATGGCGAGTGACCGAGTACTGCCCGCAATCCGTTAGCTGGCTGAAATAGCATCAGAAGTTGTACGTTGGGTTTTATTCGTATCGTATTTCAGCATCATCGCGGTTACAGTATCGACACCTCTTGCTCCCTGTGCGGCAAAACCGGCCGACAACGGGGCGATACAGCGTGATTGCACGATCTGCGAGTAGCGCTGAATGCGGCTGCCGTTATTTGAACCAGTACGGCCAGCAGAGGTATTTCCTGTTATTACCCAACAAAGGATTCCTGTCATGTTAAAACATTTCGCCAGCGATAATTATTCCGGTATTTGCCCTGAGGCTCTGGAATACATGATGCAGGCAAACGGCATGGACGGGATTGCCTATGGCGACGATGAATGGACAGCCAAAGCTGCCGACCGCTTCCGTGAGCTGTTTGAAACCGATTGCGAAGTGTTCTTTGTGTTTAACGGCACAGCGGCGAATTCATTGTCGCTGGCGTCCATGTGCCAGTCCTATCACAGCGTCGTTTGTCATGAACTCGCTCATATTGAAACCGACGAATGCGGTGCGCCGGAGTTTGCTTCTAACGGTGCCAAGCTGCTGTTGGGCAGTGGCCCTAACGGCAAATTAACGCCTGAGGCGATTGAGCATCTGGTCACTAAGCGCACGGATATTCACTACCCTAAGCCCAAGGTAGTGAGCATTACCCAGACCACAGAAGTGGGCACTGTTTACTCGCTGGATGAGCTGGCGGCGATTAAAGCAATGGCCGACCGCTATCAGTTAAAAATCCATATGGACGGCGCCCGCTTTGCCAACGCCGTGGCCAGCTTGGATGTTTCACCTGCCGATATTACCTGGCGCCGAGGTGTGGATGTATTGTGCTTCTCTGGTACCAAAAATGGCATGGCCATGGGCGAGGCAATTATATTCTTTGATCGCAAACTGGCCGAAGATTTTGACTATCGCTGCAAGCAAGCCGGTCAGCTGGCGTCGAAAATGCGCTTTATTTCTGCACCTTGGATGGGCTTGCTAGAAAGCGGTGCCTGGCTGCGCAATGCTCAGCACGCCAACCAGTGTGCTCAGTATTTGTCCGAGCAACTGCAACAGGTTGAGGGCGTAAAACAAATCTTCCCGGCGCAAGCGAATGCGGTATTTGTTGAAATGCCCGAGCCTGTGATTGCGGCACTGCGTGCCAAAGGCTGGCGTTTTTATACCTTTATTGGTGCGGGCGGTGTGCGTTTGGTGACGTCATGGAATACCACCATGGCGGAAGTAGACGAATTTATCGCCGATTTAAAAAGCTTTCTTTGATGCAGGTTGAAAAATAAAAAAGCAGGCCGAAAGGTCTGCTTTTTTATTTCATTAAATAGTCGTTGTACTCATCTCGAAGGGTGCGCTTTTGCAGTTTGCCAGTGGCGGTGTGGGGCAGCTCTTGCACAAATAAAACGTCGTCTGGCAGCCACCATTTGGCGACTTGCTGTTGCAGATAGTCGTGTATGTCGTCTTTATTAATGTCGCTGCCTTCGCGGCGCACAATAAATAGCAGTGGCCGCTCATCCCACTTGGGGTGGCGCACACCAATAACGCAAGCTTCGTTGACATCTGGGTGGCCGATGGCGGCGTTTTCTAAATCAATGGAAGAAATCCACTCGCCGCCGGACTTCACCACATCTTTGGCGCGATCGACAATTTGCAAATAGCTGTCTTGGTCGATAACGGCAATATCACCGGTATCAAACCATTGACGCCCTTGCTGATCGATAAAAAACGACTCGGGTTTTTCATTTTTATAGTAGGCGGTTAATACCCAGGGGCCGCGCACGCGCAATAAGCCACGGCTGTGGCCGTCGTGGGGCAGGGGCTGGTCGTATTCGTCAAAAATCTCCAACTCGATGCCAAACATGGGTTTGCCGGCGGTGGTTTGGCGGCGATAGCGCTGCTCTGCTGGCAAGGCCATCAATGCTTTGCTCGGTGCACCTAAGGTGGCCAATGGGGAGGTTTCCGTCATGCCCCAAATGGGCAGCAAATACACGCCGTAATCTTGATCTAGGGTTTCGACCAACGCTCTGGGCGATGCCGAACCGCCAACGCCAACGACGCGAACGGAATCCATGCGCAAGTCATGACGCTTGAGGTGCTCGATCAGGTTAAGCCACACCGTTGGCACCCCTAGCATCAAATCCACTTGGGCCAGCTCAATCAGCTCATGCAAGCTGGCACCGTCCATGCCGGAGCCGGGTAGTACCAAGGTGGCGCCGGCCATGGGAGCGATGTAGGGCATGCCCCAAGCGCAGACGTGATACATGGGCACCACTGGCATGACCACACTGCCAGAGCTCACATTCAGTGCATCCGGACTGCGACTGGCAAAGGCGTGCAACAAGGTGGAGCGATGACTGTAGAGCACACCTTTGGGGTTACCTGTGGTGCCTGAGGTGTAACACAGGCTGGCGGCGCTATCGCTACTCAAACGTGGCCATGCATAAACGTCTGAATGCTGGCTGAGCAGTTGCTCATAGTTCAACAGCGGCAGTGTGCTGTCGGGCATGTGCTCGCTATCCACCATCACCACCATGGCTTGAATGCTGCTGAGTTGGGGGGCGATGCTTTCTAGCAACGGAATGAAATCTGGCTCGAGTAGCGGAATGCTGTCTTCGGCATGGTTGATAATGAACTCGACTTGCTCGCTGTACAGGCGTGGATTCACCGTATGGCAGATGGCGCCGATGCCTGAGATGGCGTAATAGCATTCAAAGTGGCGATAGCCGTTCCAGGCCAGGGTGGCGATGCGGTCACCTGGCTGTGCTCCGAGGCTGAGCAGGGCGTTGGCTAAGCGCTTGCTGCGGCGCAGTGCAGTGCGATAGTCATAGCGGTGAATATCGCCTTCTTGCCGGCGGCTGATGATTTCAGCGTCGCCATGGTGGGCGGCGGCGTATTCGAGTAAGTCTGGAATGAGCAGGTCGGTGGGCATCATATTGCCCGCAAGATAATCAGCCATAGCGCTCCCTCGGATGGTGAGTAGGCACAGCTTAGTGGATGCTGAGTGATTGTCAGGAATCGCTGCCACGAAAGCGGACAAAGTGGACGGCGGCCGTCGCCGCCGCCACTGCTGGCGCAGCGAGTGTTAGCGTTCTACCGCTAACGCAACGCCCATGCCGCCACCAATGCACAAGGTGGCGAGGCCGCGTTTAACATCGCGACGCTGCATTTCATGCAACAGGGTAACTAGAATGCGACAGCCAGATGCACCAATCGGGTGGCCTAAAGCAATGGCACCGCCGTTGACGTTGATTTTGTCTGCGTCCCAGCCCAGGCCTTTATTAACCGACAAGGCTTGCACGGCAAAGGCTTCGTTGGCTTCGATCAAGTCCAGGTCACCCAGTTGCCAGCCGGCTTTCTGCAGGCATTTCTGGGTCGCTGGAATGGGACCGGTGCCCATGATGCTCGGATCGACCCCAGCATTGGCGTAACCCTTGATAGTCGCCAGAATGGGCAAACCCAGTTCCTCGGCTTTGGCACGACTGGCCAACATCACAGCAGCAGCGCCATCGTTAAGCGAGGAGGCATTGCCAGCGGTAACGCTGCCGTCTTTCTTAAACGCTGGGCGCATTGCCGCCAGTTTTTCAACCGTGGTGCCGGCACGTGGGTTTTCATCCGTGGCAAAGATCAGTGGCTCGCCCTTGCGCTGTGGCACAGCGACAGGAGTAATTTCAGCGCTGAACGTTCCCGCCTCGATGGCGGCCAAAGCTTTTTGCTGGGAAGCGGCGGCGAAGGCATCCTGCTTTTCTCGGCTGATGCCGTATTCCGCGGCAATGTTCTCGGCGGTAATGCCCATGTGGTAGTCATTAAAGGCATCCCATAGGCCATCGACCACCATGGTGTCCACCATGCTCCAGGGGCCCATGCGCTGGCCGTCGCGTGAGTTGGGCAGCGCGTGAGGTGCGTTCGACATGGACTCTTGGCCACCTGCAATAATGAGGTCGGCATCGCCACAGTGAATGGCCTGAGCGGCCAAGTGCAGGGCTTTTAGACCTGAGCCACACACCTTGTTGATGGTCATCGCCGGTGTGGTGGCTGGCAGGCCAGCGTGGATAGCGGCTTGGCGTGCTGGGTTTTGGCCGCAGGCTGCGGTGAGCACCTGTCCCATCAGCACTTCATCTACCTGTTCACCTTTGACACCGGTGTTTTCCAGCAATGCACCGATGACGGTGGCGCCCAGCTGGGTGGCCGACAGGCTGGCCAGGCTGCCACCAAAACTGCCGATTGCGGTGCGGGTTGCGGCAACGATTACTACGTCCGTCATATTCAACTCCCTATTAAAATCAGAGGTCTGTGTGGTTAAGCGCAGACCGGATTACGTATGCAAAGCAAACAACTAACACAGGCTATATGACAAACCTATGTCGGTGGCTGTCAACTTAAACTAACCGCTGATCTGTTCTAGTTTGGCGGCAATGGCAAGCTGCTTACTGAGGCTGCGGGAGAAAAAGGCGGCGATCGTTATTGATCGCCGGCGGGCTTGCTGCCTGCTTTGGTGTTAATGCTGCGGTCCAGCGGGCCTACATCCAATACCGGAGAGGCATCAATGTGCTGGGCATCCATCATATGTGCCACACGTTCCAGCGAAGCGAGAATCATGCTCTGTTCCCACTCGTGCAGATCTTGGAACTGGTGAACAAAGCTTTCTTGCAACGGCTTTGGGGCGTCGATCAGTGATTCGTGAGCCTCATCGGTGAGGTACACATACACCTTGCGCTTATCGAGCTGGCTGCGCTCACGCTTAAGGTAGTTACGGCGCTCCAGGCGGTCGATGATGGTGGTCACGGTTGCTTGCGACAAGTTGACCTTGCGTGCCACTTCGCCAACGGTGAGCTCATCATGGGTGCGCAATGTCTGCAAAATCATCAACTGCGGCGCCGTCAGGCCGGTGGTTTTACTCAGTTGCTTCGAGTGCAGGTCGGTGGCGCGAATAATGCGACGCAGTGCGACCAGCACGTCTTCATATCGGTTCATAGCGGCTATTCCGGGATTGGCAGGGCGCGAATTATAGGAACAATCGCGCTTCGGTATCCACCGCTGTGCCGCATCAGTGCGGTGGCTATTCGTTGTAGTGGGCATAACAGTCCCCCCTAAGGCAGAAACGCGGCAGCGCAAGTGCGACTGCGACGGCTGTGTAGCCGGCCGGAGAGCAGATGACAGATACGCAAGTGGGCGCTGGCACGGTCACAGCAAAGAGATGAAACAGGCACCTGAATTAGGCCGCCTGTTATCTGTCACGCAATAAAATATACATATCTAAACTATTGTCTGCAAAATAATTACACGAACTATCGCCCCAGCTGCTCGTGTACATCTTCCAATGTTAACAGTACCAATAGATCGTTCTTGTGGTAGCAGGTGCCTTTCATAAAGGCCTGGGGTGTGACGGGCGCTTCCACCTTGGCTGGATCCAGCAATACGATCTCATGCACGGAATCAACCACAAACCCGATCACTTCTTGATCGACTTCAATGGTCAGAACGCGGGTGTCGTCGTCTGGTTCTTTCTGCGGTATCCCTAGTAA
Source organism: Bacterioplanes sp. (assembly GCA_965233665.1). Lineage (GTDB taxonomy): Bacteria > Pseudomonadota > Gammaproteobacteria > Pseudomonadales > Oceanobacteraceae > Bacterioplanes. The sequence continues at coordinate 320,233 of CBDDTG010000069.1, forward strand.
TGATTGGCCATCCAGGACGGTGACGATGTCGCCGCGGAGGTTGATAACGCCCCATGCTTGCGGTGGCGCATCTGGGACGGGTTCGGGGCGATTCCATAGCGTTACTTCTCTGACGGTGTCGACCGGCAGGCAGTAAGTGGTGTCGTCCATGGTGAAAGTCAGCCAGCGCTCGTGATCCGCTTGCATCGACAACTCCTTTAATTAATTCGTGTTGTAAATAATTTTTGCTGATGCTATTTTGTTTAGCGTTCAAAGTAAATGACAGGTCCGTAACGATGATTTCTCGGTACGCGGAGCCTTAAAACAATGAGTCAGACCCAGAATGAGACGAACGATCTCACGCACCAGGGTGACCTGGTTCTGAGCAAACCCAACGCCGAGGATGGCAGTGCGGTCTTTGATCTGATCGCCCGTTGTCCACCCCTCGACCAGAATTCAATGTACTGCAATCTTCTGCAGTGTTCCCACTTTCGTGATACCAGCGTAGTTGCAAAGGTAGGCGACGTGCCAGTCGGATTTATCTCCGGCTACCGCATTCCCAGCCAGCCTGACACTTTGTTCGTTTGGCAAGTGGCCGTAGACAGTCGTATGCGAGGACATGGCTTGGCCAGTCGTATGTTGCGCCAGCTGGTCGATCAGGTGGGGCAGGTCAACTATCTGCACACCAGTATCACGTCGGCTAACCAGGCCTCTTGGCGCACATTTGAGCGCTTAGCGAAAGATTTGGGCGCCCATCTCAGTACCGAGGTGATGTTCGATCACGAACTCCACTTCGATCAGCGCCATGACACCGAAGAGCTGGTGATCATTGGTCCGTTTTCTAACACACCGTCTGAGCAATCTTAAAAGGAGCACAACCGATGGAAATTTTTAACGAGCTTGAATCCAATGTCCGTGGTTACTGCCGTTCATTCCCGGTGGTGTTTAAGTCCGCCCAGAATGCAACTCTGACTACCGTCGATGGTGTGGATTACATCGACTTTCTAGGCGGTGCTGGCACGCTGAACTACGGCCATAACAACCCGCAATTCAAGCAAGCGTTGATTGATTACATTCAGGCCGACGGTGTGACGCATGGTTTGGATATGCACACTGGCGCCAAAGAAGCGTTTTTGCACAGCTTTCGCGACATTATTCTTAAGCCGCGCGGTATGGACTACAAAGTGCAGTTTACCGGCCCGACCGGTACCAACGCGGTGGAAGCGGCCTTAAAGGTGGCGCGCAAGAATACAGGCCGTCAGACCATTGTGTCGTTTACCAATGGCTTCCATGGCTGTACTCAAGGGGCAGCTGCGGTGACGGCCAATGGCAAATACAAAGAAGCCAATGGCATGCCGCTGCCAGGCGTGCAATTTATGCCGTATGACGGCTACCTGGGTGATTTCGATACGCTGAAGTATTTTGAGAAAGCCTTGCAAGATGGCTCGTCCGGTTTGGGCAAGCCGGCCGGCGTTATTGTTGAGTGCATCCAGGGTGAGGGCGGCCTCAATACTGCCAGTGCCGAATGGCTGCGCGGCCTGCAAGACCTGTGTCAGCGTCACGATATGGTGTTTATCGTCGATGACATTCAAGCCGGTTGTGGTCGCAGTGGTAAGTTCTTCAGCTTTGAAGAATATGGCATTGAGCCAGATGTGATTACGCTGTCGAAATCGTTAGGTGGTTATGGCCTACCGATGGCGGTTGTGTTGCTGAAAGAAGAATTGGATACCTGGAAGCCGGGCGAGCACAACGGCACCTTCCGCGGTAACAACCATGCCTTTATTACCGCACGTCGTGCACTGGAAACATACTGGCAGGACGATGCTTTTGAAAAAGCGGTGCAGCACAAAGCCGGTTTGATTCGCACTCGTCTGAAAGAGATTCAAGCCGAGCACGGTGGCCAAATGAAGCACAAAGGCCGTGGCATTATGCAAGGTCTGGAAATGCGCACCGGTGAAATTGCTGAGCGAGTGTGTGAGTTGGCGTTTGAGCGCGGCTTGGTGATTGAAACCAGTGGTTCAGACGGCCAAGTGGTTAAAATCTTAACGCCACTGACCATTGAAGAAGAGCTGCTGAAAAAAGGCCTGGATATTCTCGCCAGCTGTGTGGCTGACGTCATGGCCGAGCAAATCTCCGCCGCTTCTTAATCATCATGGGGGGCCGCCTCGGTGGTCCATCTACAAATTTCGCTGGCAGCGCAGCTTGGCTGCGCTCTCAACCAAGGATTTAACATGATTGTTCGTACTCTAGACGAATGCAAAAACTCTGATCGAGCTGTGAACGGTGGCAACTGGGAAAGCGTGCGCATGTTGTTGAAAGACGACAACATGGGTTTTTCTTTTCATATCACCACCATCTTTGCTGGCACAGAAACACCGATTTGGTACCAAAACCATTTGGAATCTGTGTACTGCATGAGTGGCGAAGGTGAAATTGAAACCTGCGATGATGGCAAGGTGTACCAGATTCGTCCTGGCACTCTGTATATTCTTGATAAGCACGACAAGCATTTGCTGCGTGCCACCAAAGATATGCAAATGGCGTGTGTCTTTAATCCGCCATTGAACGGTAAGGAAGTCCATGATGAAAACGGCGTTTACGCCCTTGAAGCGGAAACCGTTACCGACTGATCCTGCCTGCTCTTTAGCGGCCGCAGGCGCGGCCGTCTCGCTGTACGAACTTCATCCGCTTTCGGAGCACATACCATGTTTCATACTGTAGAAAAAATTGGCGGCACCTCCATGAGCCGTTATCAGGATGTGCTGAGTAACATCTGGCTACGTCCACAAACTCTGTCTGATGGCAGTCAAACTCTGTATCAGCGCGTGTTCGTTGTATCGGCTTACGCTGGCATGACCAACGGCCTGTTGGAGCATAAAAAAACCGGAGAACCGGGTGTTTATGCCCTGTTTTCAGAAATGGACGAACATCGCCCCTGGCAGACCAAGCTGGAGCAAGTGTTGGAAGACATGCTGGCCATTAATGCCGACATGTTCAGCAGCGAGGTACAGCGCAAACGTGCTGATCAGTTTATTTCCAGCCGTGTCGACGACGTTCGCGACTGCTTGGAAAACCTCGAAGCTGTGTGCAGCTTTGGTAACTTCCAACTCGATGACCATTTGCATCAAGTGCGTGAAATGCTCAGTGCCATCGGCGAAGCACACAGCGCTTACAACTCAGTGCAACTGCTGCGTCAGCACGATGTGAACGCCATTTATATCGACTTAACCAACTGGCGCTCGGATACCCAGTTGAGTTTGGACGATACCATTCGTGCGGCTTTTAAAGACATCGACTTGAGCAAGCAAATGCCCATCGTGACTGGTTATACCCAGTGTCGCGAAGGTTTAATGCGCACCTTTGACCGTGGCTACAGCGAGATGACCTTCTCTAAAATCGCCACCCTTACCAATGCCGATGAGGCGGTGATTCATAAGGAGTATCACCTCAGTACGGCTGATCCAAGCTTGGTTGGGGCGGATCACGTGATGCCGATCGGTCAAACCAATTATGACGTTGCCGATCAGCTGGCCAACCTCGGTATGGAAGCAATTCACCCACGAGCGGCAGCCGGCCTGCGCAAAAAAGACATCTTACTGCGCGTTAAAAACACCTTTGAGCCAGAGCACAAAGGTACCGTGATTCGCAACGATTACTGCACGGACGAACCTAAAGTTGAGATTATTGCCGGCACGCGCGGCGTATGGGCGTTGGAATTGTTTGACCAAGATATGGTCGGCAATGCGACCTATGGCCAGCGGATGAATGATCTGGTGTTTGAATCTGGCGTGCGGGTGTTGACCAAAGACTTTAACGCCAATACCGTCACGTTTTACCTAAAAGGTAACAAGCGGCGCGTAAACTGGCTGATTGACCGGTTAAAACAGGTTTATACTGACGCCGACATCAGGCTGGAAAAACTGGCCATGGTCAGCGCTATTGGCAGTGATTTGAAAATCCCGGGTCTGTTGCGACGGGCTGCAGGGGCATTATCCGATGCCGGCGTGAACATTCTTTCTGTGCACCAGGCGATGCGCCAGGTGGACATGATGTTCCTGGTCAGTGATGCAGACTACACTAAGTCAGTGACGGCCTTGCACACACTATTGGTGGAAAAATCGGATTTATGGCAACAGCAAGCAAGTGCATAACTGCGCTGACCCAGCAGCCGCGATGGCTGCTGGTTTTGTTTTTAATGATCGGTAATCTCGCTTGGGCCAATGCGCCCACCAACGAAGAAAAAGCAGAAGCCGATGCCAAGCTGGAACAACAAATAAACCAACTGGAGAAGCCCGCCTACAGCGCTTTTACGGAACGCTACCTGTTGGACGAGGTGAAATTTCTGCGCCAAGCAGTGGCCGATGTGCGGGTTGAGCTCACCGATAAAATCGTCGCTAAAGAGCTGAGTGTGGCTGATAAGGCCATTACCTATGCCACCGATACAATTACCTACTTCTTCTATTTGATCGCCGGCGCCTCTACCTTGCTGGTATTGGTCGGCTGGAACTCGCTGCGTGATATCAAAGACCGCGTTGGCACCTTTGCCAATGAGGAAATTCAGCGCATTACCGTGTCTTATGAAGAGCGTATGGATGCACTGGAAAAAGAACTCAGTCGCAAAACTCGCCACATTAAGGCGGCGCAGGCAGAAATTGAGCTGACCAACGAAATTCACTCGCTGTGGTTAAAGGCGTCGCAGGAAAACAGCCCGCAGAACAAAATTGCGATCTACGATCAAATTTTAGCGCTGCGCCCGGATGACGTGGAAGCATTGACCTACAAAGCGGACTCAGCCTTGTTGTTAGGTCAGGCGCAATGGGCCACTAGCTTGGCCAACCATGCCCTGAACATCGACCCAGACAATAGCCACGCCATGTATCAACGCGCCTGCGCCTATGCCGAAAGCGGCTTTGTAGAAGAGGCCCTGCGTGATTTGGAAGAGGCCATTACCCGGTCAGAATCGCTACGTACCCAGGCGGGTGAAGACAGCAGCTTCGACAGCTTGCGTGAAAATGAGCAGTTCCTGGCGATGGTGGTTTTGCCTGAGCCAGAAGAGGAAGAGCCTGAAACCGATACTGATCGGCCATAACCTTCCCCCATAATATTTTCGGCCTTAAGAAAAACGCGCCAGCTCACCACTGGCGCGTTTTTTTGTGCCCGACTCACATTGGGCGCTATGAGCGTTATTAAAGATTGGGTGAAATAATATCAATTTTTTTTGATATGGCGCTGCAGTAACCTGAACTTAATTCATCAAGTTCGAGGTTACTATGACTTACCCTGCAGTTGAGACCCATAATCTGGGCTTTCCCCGCATTGGCGATCAGCGCCAACTCAAGTTCGCACTAGAGGCTTTCTGGCAAGGCCAGCAATCGGCGGAGCAGCTTTTGAATACGGCGGCGCAGCTGAGGCAGCAGCACTGGCAGTGGCAAAGCCAGTTAAACCGAGCGCCAGTCGGTGATTTTTCTCTGTATGACCAAGTGTTGGACATGAGCTTTACGCTGGGCGTGGTGCCTGAGCGCGCTCAGCAAGGTGGCGGTGATGAGCTGGATCGCTACTTTCGCGTCGCTCGTGGTCGCAGCGCCAGCGATGACGCATGCTGCGCCGTGCATGCCGGTGAAATGACCAAATGGTTTGATACCAACTATCACTACATCGTGCCGGAGTTCAGTGCTGATACTGAGTTCACTCTTAACAGTGAGCGCCTGCTGTCGCAGCTCGCAGAGGCCCAGCAGCAATTGGGGCAAGAGGCGGCGAAGCCCGTCATTATCGGCCCTGTGACTTATTTATGGTTGGGCAAAGCCAAAGACGACAGCAACAAGCTGGCGCTGTTGGAGCGCTTACTGCCTGTGTATGCCGAGTTGCTCAATCAATTGGCAGCGGCGGGTGTTGATTGGGTGCAAATCGACGAGCCGATTTTGGTTACCGATCTCGACGCCGACTGGCGCTATGCCTTGCAGCAGGCCTATCACCAGTTAAAAGTTTGCCCAGTTAAGTTACTGCTCACCAGTTACTTTGGCGAGCTGCGCGATAACTTGCAGTTGGCTTGCGAACTCCCCGTCGCTGGCTTGCACATAGATGCCGTGCGTGGCCGTGACGAAGTTACCCAGGTGGCAGACTGGCTGCCCTTGCACAAAGTGCTGTCGCTGGGCGTGGTGGATGGCCGCAATATTTGGAAAACCGATTTAAACGCCACGCTGGAGTGGCTGCAGCCGCTGGCGCAAAAGCGGCCGCAATCGCTGTGGCTGGCACCGTCTTGCTCGTTATTGCACGTGCCCGTCGATCTGGACAGCGAGCAACAGTTAGACCCAGAAGTGCTGCCTTGGCTGGCATTTGCTCGGCAAAAACTGCAAGAAATTGAACTGTTGGCCACTGCCTTGAACCAAGGGCGCGATGCTGTCGCCCAGGCGTTGGCGCAAAATCAGCAAGCGCAGAACAGCCGCCGGCAATCCCAGCGTGTGCACAACCCCGACGTGGCAGCGGCGCTGGCCAATGTTCAACCTGAGTGGCAACGGCGTCAAAGCCCGTTTGCTCAGCGCAGCGAAGTGCAAAAATCGGCGCTGCAGTTGCCGCTGTATCCGACCACCACCATCGGTTCATTCCCGCAAACCCGTGAGATTCGCCAGGCACGTCTGCAATTTCGCCGCGGTGAACTGAAAACAGAGCAATATCAGCAAACCATGCGTGACCATATTGAGCACGATATTCGCCAGCAAGAGCAGCTGGGGCTGGATGTATTAGTGCATGGTGAAGCTGAGCGCAATGATATGGTCGAGTATTTTGGCCAGCAGCTAGAAGGCTATGTCTTTAGCCAGTATGGCTGGGTGCAATCCTATGGCTCACGCTGTGTGAAGCCGCCCATTTTATTTGGCGATATTAGCCGCCCCAATGCCATGACGGTGGAGTGGATTGAATACGCCCAATCACTGACGGATAAACCGGTCAAAGGCATGCTCACAGGCCCTGTGACCATTTTGAACTGGTCGTTTGTACGCGATGACCAGCCGCGCAGTGATACTTGCCAGCAACTGGCCTTGGCCATTCGTGAGGAAGTGCTCGATTTGGAAAAGGCCGGCGTCAAAGTGATTCAAATTGATGAAGCGGCTTTGCGCGAGGGCTTGCCGCTGCGTCGCAGCCAGTGGCAGCACTACCTTGATTGGGCTGTATCCAGCTTTCGCCTGTGTGCCAATGGCGTGGCGGACGATGTACAGATCCACACCCATATGTGCTATTCGGAATTTAACGACATTATTGAGGCCATTGCCGCCATGGATGCTGACGTCATCACCATTGAAACCTCGCGCTCGGACATGGAATTGCTCGATGCCTTTGATGATTTCCAATACCCCAATGACATTGGCCCGGGCGTTTACGACATTCACTCGCCCAATATCCCTAGCCAGCAGCACATTGTGCAGTTGATGGAAAAAGCGGCACAGCGCATTCCGGCTGAGCGCTTGTGGGTGAACCCGGACTGCGGCCTGAAAACCCGCCAGTGGCAAGAGGTCATGCCAGCTCTGGAATGCATGGTTGCAGCGGCCAAGCAACTGCGGCAGCAGGCACAAACGAGCGCGGCTTAAGTAGCGCTCACTAACGACAGCAGAGGCTGACTTTACAGAGCAAGACTGCTCGCGGCGACGGCATTAAGGTATGCTGTCGCCGTTTTTGTTTCAGGAGTCTGTTGTGGTTCTATTTCGCCTTGCAAGCCTGCTAGAAGGGCTGTCTTACCTTGTTATTCTGTGCGTCACCCTAGGGCTGATCAGCCGTGATTTTGTCTATGTCTTGGGCATGGGGCACGGCGTTTTGTTTATGGTGTACGTGGCGCTGTCGTTTTACGCGGCCCATAAAATGCGTTGGTCACTGATAACCTGGTTGTTAATATTTTTGGCGGCTTTGGTACCATTTGCCTTTATTGGCGTGGAGCTGTTTTTACGCCGTCAGATGGAAGATGATAGCGCTGAATTAACCGCAGCGAGACAATAGACTCATACGTTGCACTGGCTAGATTGCACGCCATCTTTGTGCCTACCCTCTGCTTGGCGAATAAAAGGTGGGCATGAAGCCAGATCACATGGATGTGAGATGTTACAGGGTTATTTGCTCAATGGTTTGTGAGTGAATAAAAGTAACCTCAAATTCGTCATTAACCACACACTGACGTAACTTGGGGACTAACTCTTTTACGTGCGCGGTGTTTAAGTGCAGGTCCAGTGCTTCCTGGTTTTGCCAGCGCTCTAGAGTGATAAAGGTATCGTCATCAATATAGGACTCGTACATATCACAGCCCGGTTCGTGGGGCGCGTATTCGTATTGCAAAAGATCGGCGATGCTTTTTAAAGATTGTTGCATGCCGGGTTTGATGGTTGCTTTGACAATGGCGGTGATCATAAAAATCCTTATCGTTGTCTGTGGCTGTAAAGTACGTATCGCTGGCTGAGCTGAATCATGCCCGTCCCCGGTCAGTTGTGACTAGGGTGTTTTTTTAAACACATTTGCTCACTCGGGTGACCAACACCCGCGTCGCAGCCTTGGTTGAGTGCTGAAACAAATGGCAGTGTGGTCGGTGTTTTCTTCGAGCGGGCATGTGTTTATCCTTTAATCAGGCTTTGCCTTTATCCATTAAGCATTGAAGAACCCTCATGACTGATCATGTACTGCCACAGCAAGCACGTCTGACGTTACCCGTTAAGCAATGGCTGGTGTCTCGCCGTGTGCAGTTTTGGCTTTGCCAAGCCATTGGTTGGTTGGGCTATGGCTTTTTTGTGTCCATGAGTGAATTCTTGTGGGACAAAGAAGACGGTGGCATTCCCTGGCAGTATCCGCTGTTTTCTTTGGTGACGGGGTTGTTGCTGAGCTGGGCCATGCATCCCGTGCTAAAGCGCTCGTTGCAGTGGCCGGGGTGGTGGCGCTGGCCAGCCAGTGTGTTGTGTGTGATTGTGGCGGCGGGCATTTGGTCGGCGGTGAAGATGCTGGTGTACAGCGCCCGTCATGGCAAGCTAGAAACGCTGGAGTGGATGAACTATTTCAGTTGGTTTGCCTACTCATTTTTTATCTTGTTGAGCTGGGCGGCGCTGTATTTTGGTATCAGCTTTTACCGTTTATGGCAGCAGGAGCAGCGCCGCTCGCTGCAGGCCCAGGCACAAGCCCACTTGGCGCAGCTACGCATGTTGCAGTACCAGCTCAATCCGCACTTTCTGTTTAACACCCTAAACGCCATCACTACCTTGGTGTTGGAGCAGCAAACCCATCAGGCCGATCGCATGTTGTCGGGCTTGTCGCGCTTACTGCGCTACGCATTGGAGCAAAATGCCCAGCAGCCGGTTTCCCTTGCAACGGAGTTGGAAGCCCTGCAGTGGTATTTGGATATTGAACAGCAACGCTTTGCCGATGATTTGGCCGTCAGTTGGCAAATTTCTGACGCCGCCCAGCGGCAAAGTATTCCCAGCTTGCTGCTGCAGCCTCTGGTGGAAAATGCAGTCATTCATGGCATGAACCAGGACGGTAAACGCGATATTCACATCAGTGCTGATGTTATGGCAGATCACCTAGAGCTGGTGGTGAGCGATCGTGGCCAAGGCATGGAGGGTGTCGGGCAGCACCCGATTCCGCTGGAGACCTTTCGCTCACGCTTAGGTGTGGGGCTGAGCAATGTGCTGGAGCGCTTGGATGTGACCTACCATGGCCACGCGCAGATTTGGCTGCAAGATCACCAACCCGGCTTAAGCATTGGTATTTCTCTGCCGCTGAGTGTGCCTATGGTGCGCCGGCCATATGGTCATTAGCCTATGATATTGCGCTGTGTGATTGTCGATGATGAGCCCTTGGCTCGGCGCGGGCTGGCATTACGGCTGCAGGCAATCGATAACGTGCAACTGGTGGCCAGCTGTGCCAGTGCACAAGAAGTGCTGACGCACCAAGCCGAATGGCAACCGGACTGCTTACTGTTGGATATCGATATGCCACGCATGAGTGGCATGCAATTGATGCAGCAGCTGCCTGATGAGGTGGATGTGGTATTGGTCACGGCCCATCGCGAACATGCGATTCAGGCGTTCGACTTGGGCGCTACGGACTATTTGCTAAAGCCCGTGTTGCCTGATCGGCTGCAGCAGGCGTTGGAGCGCATTCGGCAAAAACGTCAATGGCGTCAACTGGAACAGCAGCAACAACAACAGCCACAATCACTGCTCGACTGCCACACCGACCAAGGCCGCTGGCAGCTACCGATGGCCAACATCGACTGGATCGAAGCGGCGGGCGATTACATGTGCCTGCATTGCGGTGCCAGTCAGCATATTGTTCGATCCACCTTAAAAGAGCTGGAGCAACAACTGAGCGATGAGTTTGTTCGCATTCATCGCTCCCGCCTAGTAAACGTCAGGCGCGTACGCTGCCTGCAAAAAATCACCGGTGGCGATGCCTTAGCGCAGCTTGCCGACGGCACTGAACTGCGTGTCAGTCGCCGCTATCGCCACGCTTTATTGGAGCGCTGGCACCACTAAACGCACCCCGCGAACCGCTTAACGAATCGAGCGCTCAGCGGTATTTGCGCTTGATATTCTTGCCATCCATAGACTGGGCGCATTGTCATCACACTGACGTGCTGCACGATCACACTTAGCCTTTTGTGCCAACAAGGAAAGATTATGAGCCTAACTGCCTCTGCCTTACGTAACCCTGCTGCAGCCGCTGTGGTGGTTGCCGTGGTGTTGCTGTTCGGCTTATTTAGCTTGATGAAGCTGCCTGTGCAGTTGTTTCCAGATATCGATCAGCCACAGATTTCTATTAACGCCAGTTGGCGTGGTGCTTCACCTTCGGAAATGGAAGCCGAAATCGTCAAGCCCATTGAAGAAGTGCTGCAAGGTCTACCGGGCGTCAAGGAGATGCAGGCCAATGCCAATATGACCTGGTCGGAAATATCACTGACCTTCGATATTGAAACCGACATGCAAAAAGCGCTGTTGGATGTGATCAGCCGCATGAACCGTTTACCGGCTCTGCCCAGAGATGCCAGCCCACCCACGGTTTCCATGGCCGGTGGCAGTGGCACACCGGCACTGACGTTCTTCTTTCTGCAAAAATTGCCAGGTAACGACATCCCGTTAGAGGACTTTGTGCCCTTTGCCGAGGATGTGATTAAGCCTAGGCTGGAGTCGATTAACGGCGTGGCGAGAGTATCCATTGGTGGTTGGAGCGATATCGGCACGCAAGAGCTGGTGATTGAGTTTGACCCATTAAAAGCCGCGCAAATGGGCATTCAGATTCCACAAATTACCGCTCAGGTAAGTGAATCTGAAGATGTATCCGCCGGGCGGTTAGACGTAGAACGTAGGCGCTATAACCTACGTTTTGCTGGCCGCTATCAGCCCGATGAATGGGAAAACATGATTCTTGAATGGCGTGCCGGTCAGCCGGTACGTTTGGGTGACGTGGCTAATGTGTCAGTAAAACCCCGCGAACGCAGTGATTTATCTCGCCAGAACGGAAACGCAGCCATCGGTATTCGTATTGACCGCGAAAATGGCGCCAATGTTTTAGGCACGTTAGAACAGGTCAAGGCAGCGGTTGAAGAGCTGCGTACCGGCCCGATCGCCGAGCGTGGCTTAGACATGCAGCAATCCTTTGATGCCTCGGTTTTTATTAACCGTGCCATTAACTTGGTAACCAGCAACTTAGTGATGGGCGTGCTGCTGGCGGTGGGCATTTTGTGGTGGTTTTTACGCCGCATGCGCGCCACTTTGGTAGTCGCCATGGCGATTCCAATTTCGTTGCTGGGCACTTTTATTGTGCTCAATTTTGCGGGTCGTACGTTAAATGTGATTTCTCTGGCGGGATTGGCGTTTGCCGTTGGTATGGTGCTGGATGCCGCCATCGTCGTGCTGGAAAACATTGTGCGCTTACGCGAGCGCGGCATGCCACCGCGAGAAGCGGCATTACTTGGCAGTCAGCAAGTATGGGGGGCGTTGCTAGCCTCCACGGCCACCACAGTTGCGATTTTTGTGCCGGTAGTTTTTTTAAAGGACGTCGAAGGCCAGCTGTTTAGCGATTTGGCGCTGACCATTGCCATTGCCGTGGTGTTGTCGTTACTGGTCGCCGTGGCCGTGGTGCCCATGATGGCTAAGCGCTGGCTTAGCGCCACCAAGCTTGAGGACCATCACCAACGCAGCTGGGAAAAGCTCACCGCTGGCATTATGAAAATTACCGCCACGCGCAAACGTCGCTGGCTGGTACTGGTGGGCTTGGTCAGCGTGCCGGTTGCTGTGACGGTGAGTTTAATTCCCGAGTTGGATTATTTGCCACCGGTGAAACGTGATGCCGTTGATACCTGGTTTCGTTTTCCACCGGCCACCAATCTCGACACCATTGAACGTGAAATTGTCACCAAGTTAGAAGCGCGGTTAAAACCCTATATGGATGGTGAGCGCCAGCCGGCACTGAAGAACTATTACATTTTGGTGTGGGGCAATGGCGGCGGCACCATGGGTGTACGAGTTAAAGACCAGAGCCAAGTAAAAGAAATGGAACGCATTATTCGCGAAGAAATCACCCGCGATTTGCCCGATACCATGGCTTTTAGCTCCCAAGGCAATTTGTTTGGTCGTTTTGGCAGTGATCGCTCCATTCCGATTCATCTGCAAAGTCGTGATACCGAGTCCTTGCGTGAGGTTGCCCGTCAGGCCATGGGCTGGATAAACGAGGCTTTGCCAGAAGCACAAGCACGGCCAGAGCCGAGTTTGGAGCAAGCCGAGCCGGAATTGCGCTTATATCCTAATGACAGACGTTTGCACGAAAACGGCTGGAGCCGTCAGCAACTAGCAACCGTCACTCGTACCTTAGGGCAGGGCATGTATGTCGGCGAATATTTCGATGGCAATAATCGCCTCGATATTATCGTGCGCGCGGCCGATGATCAGCGCCCGGAAACGCTGGAAGATTTACCCCTAGCGGTGGGCGATAACCGCATCGTACCACTGAGCGAACTCGCCACATTAGAGCGTACTGTTGGCCCGGATCGCATTCGTCGTATTGATGGCCGCCGTACCATTACGCTGGAAGTTTCACCGCCAGAAAATATGTCACTGGAGCGTGCAATGACGGCGCTTCAAACCCACGTTGAGCCGAAATTGCAGGCCATTATGCCAGCCGATGGTCGCATTATTTATGGTGGCAGTGCCGACAGCCTGAAGCAGGCACTGGCAACCTTATCGGAGAACTTTTTAATTGCACTGGGCATTTTATTTTTGCTGATGAGTGCCTTGTTCCGCTCACCTAAAGACAGTGCCTTGGTGGTATTGGCCATTCCTTTGGCCACCGTTGGTGGGGTATTGGCGCTGCAAATTCTTAATTTAATTAGCTTCCAGCCTCTGGACTTGCTGACCATGATTGGTTTTGTGATTTTGCTGGGGTTGGTGGTGAACAATGCCATTTTGCTGGTGCATCAGGCTCGTATTGGTGAGCGCGAAGGCTTGGATCGCCATGCCGCGGTGGAGCAATCGTTGCTGCTGCGTTTGCGTCCTATTTTTATGAGCACACTGACCAGCATTTTTGGCATGTTGCCATTGCTGCTGATTCCGGGCGAAGGCAGCGTGATTTATCGCGGCCTGGCGGCGGTGATCGTCGGTGGCATGGTAGTAAGCACGGTATTCACCCTGATTTTATTGCCCTGCCTGCTGCGTATGGGCAAAGCTCAGCCAAAAATTCAGGCTGACGATGACGATCAGCAATGGCCGAGGGCGGCCTAATGAAAGCCTGGTCAATGATGAATAAAAAAGAGGAGCACACAGTTATGCGCCGTGTTATTTCAATATTGTGCCTGACTGTGGCTGCATATAGCGGTCACAGTCAGGCAGAGGACGCCACTCTGGTGAGCGTCGCGACCGTGGTGGAAGCGCAGCAAGCGCCGACCATTTGGGCGCCCGGTAACGTCATTAGCCGTGCCGACTCACGCATTGCGGCTGAAAATAGCGGTATTTTACTGGCGGTTAAAGACGTCGGCAGTCGCGTGCAAAAAGGCGATGAGCTGGCCAGTATGAAGCAGCGCGAATGGCAACTTCAGCGTCAACGCGACGAAGCCGAAGTCAAACGTTTGCAAGCGCGTTTAGCCTTTACTAGTCGCCAAGTGGAGCGTACGCAGCGCTTGTCTGCTAGCCAAAGTGAGGCGCGATTTCGCCTGGATGAGCTGCAAATGGAACAGCAAGTGCTGGAGCAAGAAGTGGCACTCGCTCAAGCAGCGCTGGCTACAACTGAGTATCGTATCGAACGCGCGGTTATTCGTGCACCGTTTGCGGGCGTTGTTGCTGCGCGCGAAAAGCAGCCAGGTGAATACGTCGATGCAGGCGATGCAGTCGTGCGCATCGTTAGTCTCGAACAGTTAGAGCTGAGCGTTAGTGCGCCGGTCGAAGTGCAAGCCCATGTGCAGGCGGGTGATCAGGTGCAAGTGCGTTTACCTGACGGTGAGCTGCTGAGCAGCCAGGTACGTGCGGTGGTGCCGGTGGGCGACGAGCGCTCACGTATGCTAGAAGTGCGGGTCGCATTGCCACAAGGGTTTGTCGTTGGCCAAGGGCTGAGTGTGGCCTTGCCACAAGGGCCAGCGCAGACGGTGAAAATGATTCCACGTGATGCCTTGGTACTGCGCCAGGATGCGGTGTATGTCTATCGTTTAAACGACGGCAAAGCTGAACGTTTGGTGGTAAAACCAGGTGAAGGGCAGCAAGGCAATATTGCCATTAGCGGCCCATTGCAAGTGGGCGATGAAGTGGTCATTCGCGGTGCAGAGCGCTTGCGCCCCGGCCAGGCGGTGCGTACCAGTTGATGTCGTTAAGCAGGAGGTGTGCTGCCTGTCTGTTTTTTATCTATTCACTGGGCAAAGCCTTGCTGCAGTTGTTGCACCAACACTTGTAACGCCAGTGGCAAGGCTTGCTGATAGCGATGCACCGCATATACAGTGCGTGATTCTCCCAGATACTGTGGCAATACCTGCACAAGGCTGCCTGTTTCCAGCTCAGAAGCAATAAAACGCGCCGGTAGCAGCGCAATGCCCAGCCCGCTTTGGGCGTAATGCATGGCGGAGCTAACGGTGTTGGTTTTCAGCATGCGCTCACTCTGGTACGCCATGCTCTCTCCTTGGCATTGCACAAAAGCTTGCTGCTGCCAGGGCAGTTGGATCAGGCTGTGCTGCATCAGATCATTGGAATCAAGGTTCGGGGCCGTGTGCACATAAGCAGGTGATGCCACCAATATGGGGGTGAGCTGCCCCAGCACAATGGCACGGTAACGACTGTCGGCCAGCGTCCCCACGGTAATGGCCATATCCAGTTGATGGCTGAGGATATCGAGACGCTCATCGCTGTAAATGACATCGGGCAACAGCTTTGGATAACTGTCGCACAAATGTTCGATGGCGGGGGTGATTAACCTGGCTTCAAAGGCATGCGGTGCGGTGATGGCAATGCGCCCTTGGGGCTCACCTTGTAGCGCATCGAGGTCATCCAAGGTATCACTGAGCAAGGTGCTTAGTTGTTGGCTGCGCTGATAAATACGCTCGCCTGCCTCAGTCAACTTCAGCCGCCGGGTGCTGCGGTTCAGCAGCTGCACCGCTAGGTCTGCTTCCAGTTGTGACACATACGTGCTGATACCCGACTTGGTATGCCCTAGCGTCTCAGCTGCAGCGGTGAAGGAGCCTTGGCGCACGACTTCGCAAAATACCAGCATTTGATACGGCAGTTTCTTATGTTCATAAATACTGAACATATACTTCACCCTCGAGATAATTATCTAAGCTAATCGAAACAATATCATAGCGCCTCTTTAAACAGTAATGGCCCAGGAGGCACGCGTATGAGCACCATCGAACAACAAGTAATGCAGACCAGTCAGGCTTGGATCGCCCAGTTTAATCAAGGCAACCTAGAGGGCTGTTTAGCGGCTTATCGGGATGATGCGCTAATGACGGTCAACCCCAAAGGTCGCTTTCATGGCAAGCACGAGATCGCGGCTTTCTGGCACGAGTTTGCTCAGCTAAAGCCCGCTGAGCTGGTTTATCGAGATGTGCGCATCCAGGTGATTGATGACAACCAGGCCATTCTTTCCGCGACTTGGAGTATGAATATTGCCACGGGTTTTATTACCAAAGAACTGTGGGTGCGGGCATCGCCTAGTGAGCCGTGGCAATTACAAGAAGACGACTTCACGGTAAAAAGCCAATGGTCTGCCGCGCGCAGTAGCAAAAGCAAGATGGCGCTGCTGATCGTCGATATGCAAAACGATTATTTTGACGGTGGAGCCATGGAGCTGGCTAATACTCAAGCCGCTGCGGATAATGCCGCTAAATTATTGCAAGCGTTTCGCCATGACAACCGTCCTGTGATTCATGTGCAGCATATTTTTGCCGATGATCAAAAAGGATTTTTTATTCAGGGCACCCAAGGCAGTGACATTTATAGCCAGCTGGCACCTGAGGTGAACGAATGTGTGGTGGTAAAGTCGGGCGTTAACAGTTTTGTTGGCACCAACCTTGAGAGAATACTGATTGATCAGGGCGTAGAAGAATTAGTCATTGCTGGCGCTATGGCCCATGTCTGCGTTGATGCTGTGACCCGCGCTGCGGCTGACAAAGGTTATCACTGCCACTTAATTATAGATGCCTGCGCTGCACCGAATATCAGTGCTGCTACCAACGCCAATTCGGTAAAAGAAAGCACGGCCCATGTGTTAGGTTTTGCTTACGCTAACGTTAGTGATACCGACACCTTTATTAAGAAAAATCTCCTTTAAGCTTCTGGCCGCCAACGGGCGGCCAAATTGTTTTACAGGTTGCTCGTCGCTGCTTAGAATGGCTGCCCAGTTTAACTCTGGTCAATGATCACGATGAACACGTCTTGCCCGCTACCAAGTAACAATATGCAAGAATTTTGCTACCAGTTCGGTAAAGAGTATGTTCATCGAAGCGCTGTTTACGGCGTGCTGGTTGAGCAGGGAAAGCTGGTATGTGTTCGACCGCAGCATGGTTTTTTACTGCTCCCGGCGGTGGCGTCGAAGCGGGAGAGACCTTTTCCTGGCAGCCTGTTGAAAAAGTCTTTTCGGCTCAGGCTTTCGGGCTGGTTCGGAATCAAGGCGCCATTTTGAAGGTGTGTGTCCACCCATCGAGAAATGGGAACACAGAGTCCGAGCCAGCCCGAATGCCCCGTCGGGCGAGGCCTTAAACGCACATCTGCTGCGCTTTGCCTCTAGGAAAGGGAGCCACCCTGTCCGTCGAGACAAAACACACCAGCTGCACATTTCAGGTGCTCGCTGAGCATGCAAAGACTTTTTCAACAGGCTGCTAGGCTTTATCAGAGAGTTTATAGAAGAATGCGGCTATCGCATCCAACCACGTCGTGCGCTGGGGCAGTGTATGCAGTATTTTGACTCCACTTCAACAGGCCTTAGCTACGCCTGCACTATGCATTTTTATGAATGTGAATTAGTCCAAGTCGACAACCATGGCGAGCATGAGGTGGTCAAAATAGCTTTGGCTGATGACGAAGCCTTGCTGCATCAAGGGCATCAATGGGCGGTTCAAAACTATCTATTGCAGTTGAACAACCACAGCTAAGCGATATTTGAGTTGTGGTGGCATGCTCTCAATACACTCGCTTTTACCCTCAGTTATTGCTCTCTCGTTATATTTTATGAGCAGTGGCAGCTGAACCACACAAATCCAAGGAAGAAACTATGAAAATAACACCATCAATCATTGATGCCGCTTGGCGTCAGCGCATGGGCATTGAGCAAATGAACGGTGACTATCTGTTCGCAGATAACTTGTTCTGCTGTGACGACGAGGATGATTTGGCGTTTATCTATCACTCCCCGCAGCAGACCTTAGTAAGCTGTCGTGATAGTGTTCGTGAAACAATCCTTGAGCGAAAGCTAACATCATTGCAGAGCTTTCTTGATCAGGCACCTAAAGACAAATACGAAATCTATTTTGATGATGTGGATTATTATTTGTTTAACGACAGGGTCTCTGTGGATCATTCCTTAGTGATTCGTGAGCTGAGCCTGGCTTCAAATACAGCTGAGATACAGGCCTTTATCGATAGCTGTGAGCCTAAAGACATTGTCAAAGCCGATTTTGATATCGACTCCGACTACTTTTATGCCGTTATGGTAGATGAGCAGATCGCTGGCATGTTGGCGTCCTATTGTGGTCAAGAACCCTTTGAGTCCTTATCGATTGTGGTCAAACCTGAGTTTCGAAAACTGCGTATTGGCCAAGCATTGTTAGCTCATTTGGTTGATGAGGCTAAAGCCCGAAATAGAGTGGTGCGCTATCGCACCAATCGTGACAATAGCGCTTCTATTCGTCTATGCGAATCGTTGGGCTTCCAGCCTTATAGTTATATTCAAAAACTGGCTACGCTGTCGAAGTAATTCTGTTTGCCCAACTATCCAGTATCGGCATTATCGAGGTATGATGGCGACATCTAGGGCACCTCTGAATAATTCGGTGCCCGCGCCCTACGGGGAACGCCAGAGAATTCCAGCTCTGTGTCGCCGATTTTTGGGAGCGGCAAACCGGCTTTGTGATCTGAAATCCTCTGGCGATCCAGAGCGGGCACCGAATTATTCAGAGGTGCCCTAGAATGAGTTGGAGTACATGATGGTCGATGTTGAATTTAGCGATGATCAATCGCGTTTAAATGTAGATAAAATCCATCTCTTTTTAACGCACCATAGCAGTTGGGCGCAGGGTATCTCGAAAGCGACAGTGGCCAAGAGCATTGCCCACTCTGTGTGCATCGGAGGCTATTTTGAGGGCGAGCAAGTAGCCTTTTGTCGGCTTATTACCGATCATGCAACCTTTGCCAACCTAGTTGATGTTGTGGTATGGCCAGACTATCGCGGACTGGGTATTTCAAAGCTATTGATGCAGCAAGTAATGGCCCACCCGAGCGTCGCTGATGTGCGTCGTTTTACCTTAGCCACCTCAGACGCCCATGGTTTATATCAACAGTTTGGCTTTGGTTCTGTGGATAAGCCTGAAACCCTGATGCAAATCTATAAACCAGAGATCTATCAAAATAAACTGCAAACTGAGGTGTTGTCGTGAAAGAGCTACAGCTATCGGCGCAACAAAAGCAAGACATGGTAGCCCGTGTTAAAAGCTATTTTGAGCGTGAAATGCAAAGTGATATTGGTGGTTTTGAGGCCGAGTTTCTAATCGATTTTTTTGCCAATGAGATCGGCGGCCACTTTTACAACCAAGGTTTGTTTGACGCCCAGCAACTGCTAAACGAGAAGCTGGACGAAATGAACTACAGCCTGCAAGAGCTGGAAAAGCCCTTAAGTTAAACTAGTAGGCTTTTGCGTGGTATTTACAGGCGTTGGTCAATAATCGCTAAAACATCGTCATATAACTGCTGTGGTGACACTTGGTAATCTGCCTCGCTGTCTGCGTGGAAGGTGTTGCAAACTAAGGCAGTATCCATGCACAGCTGGCGTGCACCTTGTATATCGGCAATCTCTGAATCTCCGACCATCAGGGTCGTGACCGCATTAGCCTGTAGCTTTTGCAGTGCGATGTCGAAGGCTGCATGGTACGGCTTGCGATAACCGATATCACAGGACCACACCACGGCATCAAAATACTGGGCAAGACCTCTGTGCTCAAAGTCGCTCTGAAAAACCTCACCAGGCCCAGTCGCGTTTGATAACAAGCCCAAACTTAAGCCGCGTATCTTGAGTTGCTGGAGCAGATGTTCGACATCGGCAAAGGTCTCATTAGCGCGGCAGAATTCCTCCAGGTGTGCACGCCCTAATTGCTCATTGAAGTCTACGCCAGCATCATCAAAGCAATCTTTCCAGATGTCGAGCCAATTCTGTTGTTGCTGCTGCTCCGGCCGATAGAGCTCAAGAATTCTTTTTTCAATGGCATGGCCAATATCTATTGCCTGCTCATGTTCCAGTACCCGAGTCAGGGCAGAGGCCAGGGACGCTGATTGAGCGAGGGTATTACCAAAGTCGAAAATAATGCTGGTGTATTTCACAAAAAAACCTTAGTTATTGATTAGCGCTGTAAAGCGACACGCATGGCGATGCTATGAACTGTGCATCACAACCTGCTGCGCTTCTGATACGAGTTTAAGCGCGAAACGAGAGTGTATTTGCTGGCTGCCACCGTGGCCAATACACACTGTTTCCTGGCTACCTTTTGGCCGCAGTCTCTGTAGAATGGATGAGGTATCGATTAACAGGACTATAACCATGTCTCAGACCCTCGAACGCCTGGGCCAGATCCGCGAGATCATGGCTGAGCAAGGCCTCGATGCCTACGTTGTGGCCACCTTTGATGAGTACCTGAGTGAGTACGTGCCCGCGCGCAACCAGCGCTTGCATTGGCTAACGGGCTTTACCGGCTCCGCAGGTGCTGCGGTGGTATTGGCAGATAAGGCCTCTATGTTTGTGGATGGCCGCTACACAGTGCAAGTGCGCCAACAGGTAGATGCTGAAGCCTTTGAATACCGCCACCTGATTGATGAGCCTCATAGCGAATGGTTGACCCAGCAGTTGGCCGCGGGTGCCAAGGTGGGCATTGATAGCCGTATGTTTAGCCTGAACAGCTTTAACCGTTTGCGTGACACGTTGGATAAAGCAGGCATTGAGCTGGTGGCGCAAGACCAGCACCCAGTTGATCAACTATGGCAAGATCGCCCAGACGAAGAAGTTCATAAAGGCATATTAATGCCGCTGGAATACACCGGCATTAGCAGCGCAGAAAAGCGCCAGCAAATTGCTGAGCAACTGCAACAAGACAAGCTCGATGCCGCCTTATTGTTTGCTGCTGATTCTGTCGCTTGGCTGCTCAACGTACGTGGCCGCGATATTCCCTGCATGCCGGTTATTTTAGGCTACGCCTTGATCGACGAGAATGCACAGGTAACCTGGTTTAGCAACGCTGAAAAACTACCCGATGGTTTTTTTGAGCACGTCGGTGACGGCGTTACTGTGTTAAGTGAATCCGAAGCGCCAGCTATATTTGCGCAATTAAAAGGCAAGCGTGTTTTGGCAGACCCTGCCACCGCCAATGCTTGGACCCAGCTTACATTGCAACAAGCGGGAGCGGAGCTGATTGCTGGGCGAGATCCAGTATTGCTGCCGAAAGCGTGCAAAAACCCAACGGAACAAAACGGCATGCGCCAAGCGCATATTCGCGACGGCGTTGCTGAAGTTAAGTTTTTGCATTGGCTAGACAATGCTTTGCATGCCGGTGAATCTCTGAACGAAGCCGATGTGGCCGATAAACTGTTTAGCTTTCGCGCGCAGCAGGATAATTTCAAGGAAGTATCCTTCGATACCATTTCTGCCGCCGGCAGTAACGCCGCCATGTGCCATTACAACCACAATAATGGCACGCCAGCAGAACTGCCAAAGCAAGGCGTTTATTTGGTCGATAGTGGCGGCCAATACCTGGACGGCACCACCGACATTACCCGCACCATTGCCATTGGTGAGCCAGACGGCGAGGTTAAGCAGCAATTTACTCGCGTTTTAAAAGGCCATATTGCTTTGCAAAATGCGCGCTTTCCGCGCGGCACGACAGGTACGCAGCTGGATGTATTGGCCCGTCAATTTTTGTGGCAGCACGGCTTTGATTTTGATCATGGCACGGGCCACGGTGTGGGCGCCTATTTAAGCGTGCACGAAGGCCCGCAGGGCATATCGAAAGCGGCTAATTCCGTCGATTTGCGACCTGGCATGGTGTTGAGCAACGAGCCTGGCTATTACAAAGCGGGTGCTTATGGTATTCGCTGTGAAAACCTGATTATGGTGTGTGAAGCCGAAGGCTTGGGCGGTGAAAAGCCGATGCTGGAGTTTGAAGTTCTGACCATGGCACCGTTTGATTTACGCCTGGTCGATAAAGAGCTCATGACAGCGGATGAAATTCGTTGGCTCAATGGCTATCACCAGCAGGTGTACGATACGCTGGCAGAGTTTTTAGACGAGCCAGAGCGTCACTGGTTGGCGCAGGCAACACAGGCGATTTAATCGCAGCGTATTAAAAAAGCCCGCATTTGCGGGCTTTTTTAATACTAGAACTGATAACCTACCGAAATCTTTACTCGACCATAGCTGCCGTCAACTTCGTAGCCTTGCTCTTCTAGTCGATCCACTTCGTCAAATACGCCTGAAGTCAGTAGAAAGATAACGTCACCGGTTAAGCCGCTATCACCTGCGCGAGCACCCCAGCCCAAGCCCACGCTAAGGCCAGTAAAACCTTCCCACTCAGGGTCTTCGCAAGTCCAGTCACAGCGCTCTACACGAGTCGCGCCGTTAGTTCCATAAAAAATAGAGGTGCGAAATCCTGAGTCTGGCATTGGGTAAGCTTGAATACCAGCTGACCAAGCCAGCTCTCCGACCGTGCCGATTGCACCTACGACGTCGATAGTGTCATTAACTTTGGCCGAGGCATTTAGACCAATCACTGCGTAAGGAATGCCAATGCCTGCACCAATAGAAAACTCAGGTTCTGCTGCATTTGCCATAGCAGCAGAAGAGCCCAGAGACAGTGCCAAAGCAGCCAAAAGGCGAGACTTAATCATTTGTTGTCGATCCAGTAGTATTTTGGGGGCGCGGATTCTATGCAGTTATTGCAAGTAAAGCAATATAATTACTGGCAGTTGTATCAATGTCATATACTGTTTTTAATGTTCTGAATATCATTTGTGCAAAGTTGATGAATATTTCAGCAAGGGCTACAGGAAAACACTCAGCGTGCGGAGCTGCTGCCATTTTATGCCATGGATATTTACAACTTAGGGCGCTCCAAGCAAGCGGTAGCGCGGTTACTATCGACCTTGATGCAGAATGCTGATAATAATGATATCAAAAGTTACCAAAGCGCTATCGAGCTTTGCGCAGGGGATATGGATCGAGTATGGATACGTGCAAGGCAATGATGTACGAAGCAGAAGCTAGCAATGCAGCGGCCATTGCTAGGGTGGTGGAAGCAGCTTGGCAAAATGACTTTGTCGACTTAATTACGACTGAGCACATGGCTCTGTTTCGTCGGGATTGGTTTGAAAAGCGCACAATTGCAGATATCGAGAACGCCGATACGGCTACCTGGGTGATGACGTTGAATGATCGCATCGTGGCCTATGTGTGTACTCGTCAACACGGCAGTTCCGACACAGGTGAGCTGTTTGGTTTATACGTGCACCCACAGTATCAAGGCCAGGGGTTAGGGAAGCAGTTGTTTCTACAAGCGACTCAGTGGTTGGGTGGTCAAGGTAAATCCGCGATGATTGTGTGGACCTTTAAAGGTGCGAAAAACAATGATTTTTACCACCGCCTGTCCCCGCAGGAGGTTCGCTATCGCGCCATTCAAATTCAAGCAGGCCATTATGAAGGCATTGGCTTTGTTTACCCATTGAGTTGATATTGACGCATGAGTTTTACACCGCTGCAGTTTCACCACCTTATGCCTCTGTTGCACTTCGAGTTGCGCAACCGGGAATATTTTGAACGCATGATAGCTCCGCGCCCTGATCAACTTTATAGCGAGGCGGGAATGCAGGAGCACATCGCTGCACTGTTGGCTGACCGGTCGAATGGGTTAATTGATCCGTGGCTGTTCATGATAGATAACACTGTGCTTGCCCGTGCCAATATGCACGATGTGCGACGAAGTCAGGGGTTGGCTGATGTTGGCTATCGAGTGGATAAGTCTGCCACTGGAAAAGGTGTAGCAACACAGTGTGTGCAACACTTAATTCAAGTAGCAAAAAATGATTGAGGGCACCTCTGAATAATTCGGTGCTCGCTCTGAGTCGCCAGAGGGCTTCCAGGTCACGAAGCCGGTTTGCCGCTCTAGCCAGCTACAGCAAAAAGCGGCGACACAGAGCCGGAGTTCCCTGGCGATCCCCGCAGGGTGCGGACAGCAGGCATCCATAACGTCGTTGGCGATGTTGAAAAGGGCTGGCCATTTCCTGCCACCGCCGCCTTGTTCTGAAAGCCTGCTGCACTCGCACAGAGCTGTGAAGAATTATTCAGGGGTGCCCTTGAAAAGCACGGCTTTGTTTGGAACAAACCGCTGGCAGAACCGGTCTGTATACAAGGCGAATATTTTTGTGGGCAGCAATACAGGCTGCCATTAGTGAGTGGACACCATGATTGATTACCAAGTGTACCTGGGCCAGAAAGTGACGATTAATATTGATAGACCTATTGGTTCTTTGCATCCAAAGCATCAGTACCGCTATCCATTAAACTATGGCTATGTGCCTAACACTCAGGCAGAAGACGGCAGTGAAATTGATGTTTATCTTCTAGACTGTCAACAACCTTTAACCACAGCAAACGTCGTGATTATTGGCGTCGCGATACGCCATGACGACGATGAAAATAAGCTAATAGCAAGCCTAGATGGTTCCTGTCCGACACAGGCTGAGATTAAGCGGCAGTTATGGTTTCAGGAACAGTACTTCCATACGGACTATGAATTGATAACTAACTCACATACGATGGTGGATGTAAGCAAATATTAAGTGGGTCTCTTTTTCCATATCAGGGATATGATTCAATCTGCGGCAAATAAAGGAGTAATCGTCGTGAAGCTAATCGAGCCGAATTTGGCTTACGAACAAGAGTTCGCTGATTTTTACCAGGATTTTTTCGGACAAGATCGAAAAAATGCTGCTTATTACCAACAAGGTGTGGATGACTTTCCTGCCTATGTGAAAAAGCTCAACGATGAAGCCGTTGGCAAGAACCTGCAGCCCGGTTACGTGCCTTGCGACCATTTTTGGTGCATAGCAGACAGCGGCGCCATTGCTGGCGCAATTCGTGTACGTCACCATATCAATACGCCTTTGCTGTCTAAGGAAGGCGGCCATATTGGTTACGACGTGGCGCCCTCGTACCGTCGCCAAGGCTACGCGGCTTGGATGTTACAGCAAGTTTTGCCCGTAGCGCGTCAGCTGGGCATTGAGGAAGCGCTTATTACCGCCGATGCCGAAAACCTTGCCTCGCGCAAAGTGATTGAGCGCAATGGTGGCCGCCTGGAAGCTGTTATCAATGCTGAAATTCTGTGCGATCGCATCGCTCGCTATTGGGTACCTTGTATTTTTGATGAGTGGGAGGAGTTGTCGGCATGATGGCCAAAGACGTGGTGATTGCTTATTGGCTCGCCATGGAAAGCAATGATTTTTATGCTGCAGCGCGTTGGTTCGCAGAAGACTTTGAGTGTCACTGGCCACAATCCAACGAGTTGATTGTCGGGCGTGAAAACTTTGCCGCACTCAATAGCGCCTACCCCAGTGAGGGGCAGTGGCGTTTTACCATTGAGCGCATTGTGCAAGAAGGCAATCAAGTGGTTACTGATGTTGTGGTCAGCGATGGCCAGCGCGAGGACCGTGCGTTGACGTTTCACACCGTCGAGCACGGGCTGATCCGTCGGCAGACAGAATATTGGCCGGACAGCTACGAAGCCCCAGCCTGGCGGGCACAGTGGGTGCAGCGCGTTTAACGCGCTGCTGCATTCCTAAGCTCAATGCAGCTGCATTTCAATATTGCGCGCCGCTTCGGGTGAAACCCAGGCTTTCCACAGCTCAGGCTGTTGCTGCAAGAATTCAATCGCCGTGTATTCACCATCGGCTTGCTGGCTTTTCATCCAGGCGAGCCACTCATTCATTTGCTGATTGCTGAAGCTGCGGGTATTTAAATAGGCCATGGCATCCGGCGCTTGCTTGGCGAAGCGTGTGGTGGTGACGGTGTAAACGTCCGAAGCCGGATACATGGTCACCTGAGGTTCGGCACACTCTTTTTGGGTAATGCATTGGCGAAAATGCTCGGCGTTAATGCCGCTGCCAAAGTCCACCATCACCATTTCATATTGACCCAGCAGCGCAGTTGGCGCCCAGTAATAGCCAAACCAAGGCGCTTGTTGCTCATAAGCGCGCGCCAGCGAGCCCGCCAAGGCGGTGCCTGAACCCGGGTTAACAACTTTAAAACCTTGCTCAGACAAGTTGAGTGCATTAAACAAACGCTCCGTTGTGAGCTGGCAGGTCCAACCGGCGGGGCAGCCATAAAAGGCCGATGCTTCGGGATCTTCCGGATGGCTGAATAACTCGGCATGCTGGCGAATGCCGTCAATGGTGGCCAGCTCCGGGTATTGCTCAAGCATGTATTTGGGCACCCAAAAACCTTCTTGGCCGCCGTCGCTGAGTGAGCGGCCAGCAAAGGCCAAGCGTCCTTCGTCGACGCCTTGTTGAATCAGCTCGCGGTTGGAGTTGGTCCACATCTCTGGTGCGATGTCTGGCTCTGCTTTAGCCACCATGGAGGCGGTGGTGGGCTGGCTATCGCCTGGCACCAATCGCACATCACAGCCGTAGCCCAACTCCAAAATGGTGGCGTCCAGGTTGGCCAGAAAGCTGGCTGAATCCCAGTTCATATCGGCAATGGTGACGCGGCCGCAGCCCTCGGTGTTCTTCGCTTGTTCTGGTGGTGTTGATTCACTGCAGGCGCCGAGCATCAGGCTGGTGGCCAAAACAGCCACGGTTCTATTGGCAAAAGCGTACATAAATAAAAGCCCTGGGCAAAAAAAAGCCCAGTGTATTCACACTGGGCTGGGGCTTAGTGTGCCTCAGTTTTTACGCTTGGGCCAGCGTGCTAGGCCGCGGGCGAATAAGCCACTAAACCACCACGGCTGAGTTCTAGCACGCGATCCGCCACGTGGAAATAACGGTCGTCGTGACTGACCACGATCAGCGTTAGCCCTTGTTGCTTTAACTCGGGCAGCAGTTGCTCATAAAACATTTTGCGAAAGTAGGGGTCCTGATCGGCGGCCCATTCATCCAA